>NZ_CP016353.1:1682045-2001818 GCF_002240355.1 Prauserella marina | reverse complement strand
AGGCGTCGGTGAGCGTGGTGTTGGTGAACACGTTGGTGCAGGCGAAATGGTAGGCGGGAATCTTGTAGATGGCGTTGAACATGAACGCGCCGAGAATCGGCACGCCAGGCCCGACGAGGCCGAGGTAGGCGCCCATGTCGGCGAGCAGTTCCACCTTGAGCCCGGTGACCTTGCCGTCCCGGGTGGCCGCGATGGTGAGGTCCTGGATCTGGTCGCGGCCGTGGTGGGCGGCGGTCATGGTCTCCGAACGGGATTCGGTCCACTTGACCGGCTTTCCGGTCTTCTGCGCCACCAGCAGCGCCATGATCTCCTCCGGCAGCACGGCGATCTTGCCGCCGAAACCGCCGCCGACATCGGGCGCGATGACCCGCACCTTGTGCTCAGGCAACCCGAGCGTCAGCGCGGACATCGTCTTGAGGATGTGCGGCACCTGAGTGGACGACCACATTGTCAACTGCGGCGCGGTGGGGTCGACGACCACAGAGCGCGGTTCCATGAAAGCGGGAACGAGCCGCTGCTGCCGGAACCGGCGCTTGAGCACCACCTCGGCCTGGGAGATGGCCTCCTCGACGTCACCGCCGGAGCCTGCCTCGCCGGAATCGAACTTCCACAGCGCGTTGCGGTTGGTGCCAAGGTCCTCGTGCACGAGCGGAGCGCCGTCGGCGAGCGCGTTCTCCAGCCCGAGCACGACGGGCAACTCTTCGTAGTCGACGTCGATGTCGGCGAGCGCGTCCTCGGCTTCCGCTGCCGACCTCGCGACGACGACGGCCACGCCTTCGCCGGCGAAGTTGACCGTGCCCTGGGCCAGCACCGGCCTGCGCGGCGACTTCATGTCCGGGGTGATCGGCCACGCGCACGGCATGCCGATGGCGCCGCCGGGATCGAGGTCGTCACCGGTGTACACGGCGAGCACACCCGGCTTCTCCTTGGCCGCCGAAATGTCGATGTTGACGATGCGAGCGTGCGCCATCGTGCTGCGCAGCACGGCGAGGTGCACCATGCCGGGCAGGCTCATGTTGTCGGTCCAGCGGGTGCGGCCGGTGATCAGCCGCGCGTCCTCTTTGCGGAGCCTGGCCTTGCCTACCTCGGGTTCGGCTGTCGCGGTCATTCGCCACCTCCGCCGACACTGGATGCCGTCCTGCTTCCGGTGGCCTCGTCGACGCGCTCGGCCTCGGGACCGGCGCCTGGTCGCATGTGGTCTGCCGCGTCCCTGACCGCTTTCACGATGTTCTGATAGCCCGTGCAGCGGCACAGGTTTCCCTCAAGGCCCTCGCGCACGGCGTGCTCGTCCGGTTCGGGATTGTCGGCGAGCAGGTCGATGGACTGCATGATCATCCCCGGTGTGCAGAACCCACATTGGAGCGCGTGGTTGTCGTGAAATGCTTGCTGCACGGGATGAAGCTGACCGTCGCGGGCGAGTCCCTCGATGGTGGTGATCTCTGAGCCGTCGGCTTGCACGGCGAGCACGGAGCAGGATTTGACGCTGTGCCCGTCGAGATGGACGGTGCAGGCTCCGCAGTTGCTGGTGTCGCATCCAACCACGGTTCCGACCTTGCCGAGCCGCTCACGCAGGTGGTGCACGAGGAGCGTGCGAGGCTCGACATCGTCGGTGTAGCTGGTGCCGTCGACTGTGACGGTTATGCGCATTGGGCCTCCTGTGGTGGCTCGGCCCGCCACGCGAGCGGGCCGCTGGGGAACGGCCTGAGCCGATCACCGTCGCCGGTGATCGGCCTCACAAAGGCGAGCCTGCTACGTCGTCGTCTTCCGGACAACCCCCGGCTGGAGAGGCGACCTGCCCTGATCCGCGAACGCGGTCCTATCATCCAGGCTATTTCCGCACCTGCGGATATCCGTCCCTCGATCGGTACCAGCCTTTTCAACGGATCGGCAAAACTCAGGTCCGCTAACGTTCCTGCTCTCCGTGGATGCGGCCTTCGAGATCGGCGAGCCGCCGCCCGCCCCCGCCCCACCGCAACGCGATGATCTCCGCCGCGATCGACACCGCGGTCTCCTCGGGGGTGCGCGCGCCGAGGTCGAGGCCGATCGGCGACGCGAGCCGCTTCAGTTCACCATCGGTCATCCCGGCTTCCCTGAGCCGAGCCAGCCGGTCGTCGTGGGTTCTCCTCGACCCCATCGCGCCGATGTAGCCGACGCCGAGTCGCAACGCGACCTCCAGCAGCGGGACATCGAACTTCGGGTCGTGGGTCAGCACGGTGATGACCGTGCGGCCGTCGACGCGGCCCTGCTCGGCCTCCGCGCTCAGGTAGCGGTGTGGCCAGTCCACGACCACCTCGTCGGCATCGGGAAACCGCGTCCTGGTGGCGAAAACGGGCCGCGCGTCGCACACGGTCACCTGGTAGCCGAGGTAGGAACCCATCTTGGCCATCGCCGCCGCGAAGTCGATCGCGCCGAACACGAGCATCCTCGGCGGCGGCTCGAAGGTGTTGACGAACACCGCCATGCCCTCGCCTCTGCGCTGACCGTCCGGTCCGTAGTGCAGGGTGCCCGACCGGCCGCCTGCCAGCAGGCCGCGCGCGTCGTCGACGACCGCGTCGTCGATCCTGCCCGAGCCCAGTGTTCCCTCGGCGCCGTCAGGCCACACGAGCATGCGCTTGCCGAGCAACGCCGCTTCCTGGTGCTCGATGACGGTCACCACGGCGACCGGCCTGCCCTGTCGCACCGAGTCGATGAGCGCGCCGAGTTCCGGCATGGATTCGCGGTCGACGTGCTCGACGAAGATGTCGATGATGCCGCCACAGGTGAGGCCGACGGCGAAGGCGTCGTCGTCGGAGACGCCGTAGCGCTGGAGCACCGGAACCCGGTCGGCGACGACCCGCTGCGCCAGCTCGTACACCGCGCCCTCGACACAACCGCCCGAGACGCTGCCGACAGCGGTGCCGTCCGCCCCGACCAGCATCGCGGCACCCGGCGCTCGCGGCGCCGACGAGAAGGTCGCGACCACGGTTCCCACCCCGACCGTCTCGCCTCCGGACCAGCGCCGGTGGAGTTCGTCAAGCACGTCATGCATCGCGGATCTCCCGGAGAAGTCGTTCCAACGTGGCCAGACTGTGCCCGGCCAGCAACCGGTCAACGTGCGGGAGCGCGGCGGCGATCCCGGATTGGACAGGGGCGTAGCCCTCGCGCCCCGCGTGTGGATTCACCCAGAACACCCGGTGCGCGAGCCTGCGCAGCCGCGCGGTCTGCTCACCGAGCAACGTCGCGTCGCCCCGTTCCCAGCCGTCGGAGAACACCACGACGATGGCTCTGCGCGCGAGCCCCCGCTGTCCCCAGCGGTCGAGGAATCCGCGCATCGTCTCGCCGAGCCGGGTCCCGCCCGCGAAGTCGGCGACGGCCTCGCCTGCCGCGAGCATCGCGCGCTCGGGATCGCGCTGCCGCAGTTGCCGGGAAACCCTGGTCAGCCGGGTACCGAGAGTGAAAGCCTCGACCCGCTGCGGCGCGGAGCGGACGACGACGTGGACGAAGCGCAGCAGCGAGTCGGCGTAGGGCTTCATCGAACCGGACACGTCGACGAGGAACACGACGCGGCGAGGACTGCGGCCGTGCTTCGCGTAGGAGAGCGCGCCAGGCTCGCCACCGCGGGCGACCATGGCGCGCAACGTCCTTGCCTGGTCTAGTTTTCCGCGTTTCGCCGACCGGTAGCGCAGCGAGGAACGCAGGGGCAGCACCGGATCGAGCTTCGCGAACAGTTCCCTGAGATGGCGGCGTTCGGCGGAGCTGAGCTCGCCGAGATCGCGGTCCCTCAGCACTTCCACGTCACTGGCCGCGACGCTGACCTGCTCGCCCTCCTCTTCGGTCTCCCCTTCACCGCCGGACTGCGTCACGAGCGCGGCCAGCTTCGGCTGCCTGGGCTGCGGGACTCCGCGTTGCCTCGGCCGGAGTTCCGTCCCGCCGAACCAGGCCGCGAACGCCTCGTCGTAGCGCGGCAGATCGTCGGGGTCAGCGCACAATGTCAGCCTGCCAGCCCAGTAGAGCTGGGCCGGATCGCCGACGTCGAGCCGTTCCACCGCCGTCAGGTATGCCTGCACCCTGTGCGCGTCGCAGCCGAGTCCCGCCTGCCGCAACGCCGAGGCGAAACCGACGAGACCTGGCAGCGGATCAGGGCGAGCCGACGCGGTCATACCGCCATTGTGCCCCCAACCGGGGGCAACCGGCCCTCACTGTCGCCGGCGCTCAGGCGAGCAACGTGTCCAGCTGCGCCTTGACCCTGTCGAGGTCCTCGCTGTACTTGAGCACCGCGCCGAGCGTGGCCGCCGCGACCTCGGCGTCCAGTCCGTCGCGACCCAGTGTCCGCAGCGCCCTCGCCCAGTCCAGCGTCTCGGCGACACCGGGCGGTTTCAGCAGTTCCATGGCGCGCAGCCGATGTACCGACTCGGCGACCTGCTCGGCAAGCCGCTCGCCGATGCCGGGGATCCGGCTGCGCAGGATCGCGATCTCCCGCTGCAAGCCCGGATGTTCGAGCCAGTGGTAGAGACAGCGGCGTTTCAGCGCGTCGTGCACCTCGCGGGTGCGGTTGGACGTGAGCACCACCAGCGGCGGGGTTCGCGCCTTCACCTCGCCGTACTCGGGAATGGTGACGGCGTTCTCGTCGAGCAGCTGCAACAGGAACGCCTCGAACTCGTCGTCGGCCCTGTCGATCTCGTCGACCAGCAACACGCACGGCGCGCTCGTCAACGCCTTGAGCAGTGGCCTCGCCAGCAGAAACCGTTCGGTGTAAAGGGACTGCTCGGCGACCTCGGCGTCGAGTTGTCCTCCCCCGGCGGCCTCAAGCGCGCGCAGATGAAGAAGCTGGCGGGGAAAGTCCCACTCGTACAGTGCCTGTGCCGCGTCGATTCCCTCGTGGCACTGCAACCGGATCAGCGGCAGGCCGAGCCCTTCGGCCAGTGCCACCGCGAGCGACGTCTTGCCGGTGCCGGGCTCGCCCTCGCAGAACAGGGGTCTGCGCATCCGCAACGCGAGGAACGCGGCGGTCGCCACACCGGTATCGGCGAGGTAGCCGATACCTTCCAGTACCTGGGCCAGCTTTTCCGGTGAGTCGAGCTTCTCCGCCGTTTCGTCCGTCACCTCTGCCAGCCTAGAGCCTCAGATCGGCTGGTGTGTCCACGTCGGTGCCGTCACCGATGTCGCCGCACTCGACCAGCCGCACGTCGCGGCGCCCGGAAAGCCAGCCTCGCGCCCCGTGGTCACCGCGCAGGCTCGCGGCGATCTCGGCGAGCCAGTTCGCGCCGAAGAGCACGGGATGTCCTGGCACACCGGCATAAGCGGCCCTCGCGACGATGTCCGGCCCGGCTATCGCGCGCAGTCTCGCGATCACGTCGGCTCCCACGCCTGGCAGGTCGACCAGATGCACCAGCACGGCGTCAGGCCCGGTATTCGTGAGAGCCAGCAGCCCCGTTCGCAGCGAGGCACCCATGCCATCGGCCCAGTCAGGCGCGAACACCGTGCTCGCCGGTCCGGGAACCAGCTTCGCCGCGTCCTCGGCGCGAGCGCCGAGAACCACGAGAACCGGATCGCACCCACCACGGGCCAGCGCGTCGGCGGCCCTTGCGACCAGCGGGATGCCCTCGACCTCGACGAGCGCCTTCGGGGTGCCGAAGCGGCGGCCCGCTCCGGCCGCGAGCAGCAGCCCCGCCGTGTTCACGACACCCTGGCAGGCGAGGTCATGGCCAGATCGGCCTCGATGTCCTTCGCCGTGGCCAGCAGGGGCGGAAGCAGTTCGGCCACTGCCGATTCCGGCGTCGTCCTGCTGGCGTGAGTGGAAAGGTTGATCGCGGCGACCACGCTGCCGTCTGGCCCGTGGACGGGCACGGCGACCGACCGCAGCCCCTCTTCGAGTTCCTGGTCGACCAGCGCGAAGCCCTGCCGCTTCACCGAAACCAGCTCGGCCTCCAGAACGGAGCGGGACGTGATGGTGTGCGACGTGAGCGCGGTGAACGTGGCCTTGGCGAAGAACTCCTCCAGCGCGGCGGCGTCGAGACCGGCGAGCAGCACGTGTCCCATCGACGTGGCGTGCGCGGGAAACCGCGTTCCCACGTTGATGGTCACCGCCATGATGCGCGAGACGGCGACCCTCGCCACGTAGACGATCTCGGTGCCATCCAGTACCGAGACCGAGCTGGATTCCCGCACCTGCGCGGAAAGCCGCTCCATGTGCGGCTGGGCCACCTCCGGGAGCGAAAGGCTCGACAGGAACGCGTACCCGAGTTCGAGCACCCTCGCCGTCAGCGAGAAGTACTTGCCGTCAGTACGGACGTAGCCGAGGTCGACGAGGGTGAGCAGGAACCGCCTCGCCGCCGCCCTCGTCAGCCCGGTCGCCTTGGCGACATCGCTCAGCGTCAGCACCGGCGACGCGGCGTCGAAAGCCTTGATGACGGCCAGCCCGCGTTCCAGCGACTGCACGTGATGCGTCCCGCGAGCCGGGTCGGCCACGCTGTCCTGGTGTTCCATGCCGGTCAATTTATCCGCCCTGCTGGGCGCCCGCCTCACCGGCGGCGTCCTGCTCCTCCAGTTCGGCCAGCGTGCGCGCGGCGATGGCGAACGCCTCGTTCGAGGCGGGCACCCCCGCGTAGACACCGGTGTGCAGCAGTACCTCGGCGATCTCGTCCTTGGTGAGACCGTTGCGGACGGCGGCCTTCACGTGCATGGCGATCTCGCCGTGACAGTGCAGCGCGGTGAGCACGCCGAGCGTGACGCAACTGCGGGTCTTGCGGTCGAGACCGTCCCTCGTCCACACCGAACCCCACGCCGACCGCGTGATGTAGTCCTGGAAGGGCTGGGTGAACTCGGTGGTGCCCGCGACGGCGCGATCGACGTGCGCGTCGCCGAGCACTTCGCGGCGGACCCGCATCCCGGACTCGTACGCGGGATCCTCGGGACTACCGCCAGTGTCGTTGTCGCTCATCGCGCGCTCTCCAGGTGTTCGACGATCAGGTCGGTGAATTGCTTCGGCTGCTCGACGTTGCCGAGATGCGCCGCCTGCTCGACGATCGCGAGCCGCGCGCCGGGCACCGCGTCGGCGATGACCTTGCCGTGTCCTTCCGGCGGGGTCGCCGGGTCGTCGGCGCCGGAGATCACCAGTGTCGGCGCGGCGATGCGGGGCAGGTCGGCGACGAGGTCCATGCCGCCGATGGCCGCGCAGCAGGCCGCGTATCCCTCGGCGGGCGTCGCCGCCGTCATGTGGTGATATTCGCGCGCGGCCTCCGGATTCGCGGCGAGCCATCCGGCTGTGAACCAGCGGCCGATGCTCGCGTCGGCGACGGCGGTCATCCCTTTGCTTCTCGCCAGTTCGGCCCGCTGCGCCCACGTCTCGGGGCCGCCCAGCATGGCCGACGTGCAGCACAGCACGAGCGAGCGCAGGCGCTCCGGCCTGTTGATGCCGAGCCACATCGCGGTCATGCCGCCCAGCGACAGACCGACGACGTGCGCGCGCCGTACGTCGAGGTCGTCCAGCAGCTCGGCCACATCGCCGCCGAGCTCGGCCAGCGAGCACGGCGCGGGAGGCACCGGAGTTCTGCCGTGCCCGCGCTGGTCGTATCGCACGACCCGGTACCCGGCCTCGGTCAGCGGGGCGACCTGCGGCGCCCACATGCTCAGGTTGCTGCCGATCGAGCCGGAGAGCACGACGACCTCACCGTCGGCCGGCCCCTCCGCGACGTAATTGACCTTCACGGTGTCGCTTCTCCTGTCTTCTCGCGGTGTGCGGCCAGCACGCGGCGCACGAACTCCTCCGCGCTGCCGAGATACCCCGCCGGGTCGAGCAGCTCCGTGATGCGTCCAGCCGAAAGCTGCTTACCCACCAGCGGATCGGCTTCGAGAACATCGGCCAGCGGCGTGCCGTCGGCGACGGCACGCGCGCAGCACGCGGTCACCGCGTCGTGCGCGGCCAGCCTGCCCACCGAAGGTGCCAGCTCGGTGGTGACGCGCTCGGCGAGCAGCAGCCCGCGACCGGAGTCCAGGTTGGCCCGCATCCGCGCGGGGTCGGCGCGCAGCCGTCCGAGGCTCGTGCGCAGCCAGTGCGCGGCGGAACCGGTGCCGCGCAACAGATCCGTGAGCGGCAGCCACTCGGCGTGCCATGCCCCGGCCGCCCGCTGATGTTCCTGCTCCATCGCGGCGAGCAGGTCGGCCACCAGTCCCGGTGCCCGCTTCGCACTGGCCAGCGCCGCGACGGCCGCGACCGGATTGCGCTTGTGCGGCATGGTCGACGACCCGCCGCTGCCCTCAGGGCCCTGCTCGACGACCTCACCGACATCGGTCTGCGCCAGCAGCACCACGGTTCGCGCGATACCCGAAACGGCCCCGGCCGTCTCGCCGAGCGCTCCGGCCAGCCTCGCGATCGTCGTGCGGTCGGTGTGCCACGGCAGCACCGGCTCCGCGAGGCCGAGCCTCGCCGCCATCGCCGAGGCCACGGCGGGCCCTTCGCTGCCAAGCGAGGCAAGCGTTCCCGCCGCGCCACCCAACTGGACGGGCAACCGCACCGAGGCCAGCGACTCCTCCGCGTTGCCGAGCGCACTCAGCCAGCCCGCCGCGACGAGCCCGAAAGTCACCGGCAACGCGTGCTGCGACAACGTCCGTCCAACCTGGACGGTCGCGATGTGGTCACTCGCGAGCGCCGCCGCCGCGTCCCCGGCCGCCCGCACATCGCCGAGCAACGACGCGATGGACCGCTTCGCGACCAGCATGGCCGCCGAGTCCAGCACGTCCTGGCTCGTGGCACCGCTGTGAACGTGCCGTGCCGCCGCACCGCCCACCCGCTCCGTCAGCGCCCGCACCAGCGGACCGGCCGGGTTGCCGATTCCCGTGGCCGCCCTGCCCAGCTCGGCCACGTCGTAGGATTCCGCGACGCACGCGGCTCCGATCGCGTCCGCGTGCTCGCGTTCGATCAGACCCACGTCCGCCTGCGCCGAGGCCAGCGCGGCCTCGACATCCAGCATGGCCTGCAACCACGCGGGATCACTCGTCGTCTCGGCGACAGGACCAGCAGCGAGTACGGAATCGAAAAGCTCAGACATCAAAGAACACTGTCTCGCCTTCACCCTGCAAGCGCACGTCGAACCGGTAACCGTCGCCCGTCTTCTCCGCGATGAGGGTGTTCCTCCGCTCGGCCGGGACGGCGGCGAGCGCCGGGTCGGCCGCGTTCGCCCGCTCGTTCTCAGGGAAGTAGATGCGCGTCACCACCCTGTGCAGCAGGCCCCTCGCGAAAACGGAAACATCGATGTGCGGCGCCTCGCCAGGCAACTCGCCGGGAACCACGGTGAGGATGCCGAACTCACCGGCGTCGTTGGTGGCAGCACGGCCAAATCCTCGGAAACCCGGTCGAGCGCCGCGCGGATCCTCCGGATGATCGAAGCGGCCATCGGCGTCGGCCTGCCACGTTTCGATCATGGCATCCGGAACTGGAGTGCCCTCGCCATCGGTCACCACACCACGAATCCACACCGCGCCGGGAGTGCCCTCGGCGACAACCGTCGGACCGTCCTCCCATGGCAACCCGATCGAGAGGTAGGGGCCGACGGTCTGTGACGGAGTACTCATGCGTTCCCCTCAAAGCGTTGCGGGACAACGAATTTAGGACAAGGGCGATTGTGGCTCATTCGTCCTCCTCCTCGTCTTCCTCGTTCTCGAAAGGCGTGGCCTCCGCGCCCCGCAACACGATGTCGAACTCGAAAGCCAGCGCCCATTCCGGCATGGTGCGGCTCATGTCGAACCTGGACACCATGCGCTGCCGTGCCTTCTCGTCCGGAACCGAGTTGAAGATGGGGTCCTGGAAGAACAACGGGTCGTCCGGGAAGTACATCTGGGTGACCAGCCGCTGTGTGAAAGCCGTGCCGAACACCGAGAAGTGGATGTGCGCCGGCCGCCACGCGTTGTCGTGGTTCTTCCACGGGTAGGCGCCCGGCTTGATGGTGACGAACTCGTACCTGCCCTCGGCGTCGGTGATCGTCCTGCCGACGCCGGTGAAGTTCGGGTCGACCGGGCTCGGCCAGTTGTCCCACACGTGCCGGTACCGGCCGCCCGCGTTCGCCTGCCAGATCTCCACCAGCGAGTTCGGCACCGGCTTCCCGTTGCCGTCGAGCAGTTTGCCGTGCACGAGGATCCGCTGCCCCTGCGGTTCCTCGGCGTGCTGCCGCGTCAGGTCGTTGTCGAGTTCGCCGAGCCTGCCAGGACCGAGCAGCGGTCCCGTCACCTCGGTCAGCTTGTGCGGCAACAACACCAGCGGCTGTTTCGGATGCCGCAGCCGGGTCGACTTGTAGCCGGGATCGTCCAGCGCCGGATGCGTTCCCTCCGGATCGCGCCGGTATTTCGGCAGTATGAGCCCCGACTCCGTTGACGTGGTCATGGATCCTCCTTGGTTCATGCCTCCAGCACGACGGCCAGCCCCTGACCGACGCCGATGCAGATGGCGGCGAGGCCCCAGCCTCCGCCGCGGCGGCGCAATTCGTGAGCGAGCGCACCGAGAACACGGCCACCGGAAGCGCCGAGCGGATGCCCAATCGCGATCGCTCCCCCGTTGACGTTCACGATCTCCGGATCGAGCTTCGGCCAGTCCGCCAGGCAGGCAAGCGATTGCGCCGCGAACGCCTCGTTCAGCTCGACCGCCGCGAGATCTTCCCACCCGATTCCCGCTCGCCGCAGCGCGATCTCGGCCGCGCGCACGGGCCCGACACCGAACACGTCGGGATCGACACCGGCCGCTCCCCTGCCGGCGACACGCGCCAGCGGAGTGGCACCCAGCTTTTCCGCGCCCGTCTTGTCGCCGAGCAGAACAGCGGAGGCGCCGTCGTTGAGCGGGGACGAGTTTCCCGCCGTCACCGTCCCTCGTGGACGGAAGGCGGGTTTGAGCTTGGCCAGCTTGTCCATAGTGGAGTCGGCCCTGATGCCCTCGTCCCTGGTCAGACCGGTGCCCTCGACCTCGACGACGTGACCGTCGTAGAAGCCCGCTTCCCATGCCTTCGCCGCGTTGTGGTGGCTGCGCAGCGCGAACTCGTCCTGCTCCTGCCTTCCGATGCCGTACCGCTCGGCGAGCAGTTCGGTGCTCTCGCCGAGCGACACCGTCCAGTGCGACGGCATCGCGGGATTGACCATCCGCCAGCCCAGCGTGCTGGAGAACAGCGTCTCGTGCCCGTTAGGGAACGCCTTGCCAGGCTTGGGCAGCACCCAGGGCGCCCTGCTCATCGATTCGACGCCGCCAGCGACGACGACGGAGGCGTCGCCGACCGCGATCGCGCGGCTGGCCTGCATGACGGCGTCGAGTCCCGAGCCGCACAGCCGGTTGACGGTGCTGCCGGGAACGCTCGTCGGCCAGCCAGCGAGCAGGGTCGCCATCCTCGCCACGTTGCGGTTGTCCTCACCGGCGCCGTTGGCGTCACCGAGGATCACCTCGTCGACGGTGGCCGGATCGAGGTCCCCGCGCCTGGCGAGCGCGCTCAGCACGTGCGCGGCGAGGTCGTCGGGACGTACCCCCGCCAGCGCGCCGCCATAGCGGCCGAACGGCGTCCGCACGGCGTCGAGTACGAAAACGTCGCTCATCACGCCTCCTTCAGCGCCCGCAGCGTGGCGAGCTCGGTCTCGGAAGGCGGTTCCGTGCGGGAAAGCCCGTCCGACACGCGCAATGCCCAGCCGGTGGCCTCCCTCACCTGCTCGATCTCGACGCCAGGGTGCAGCTGACTGAGCACCAGCTCCGAGGTCTCCGGATCGGGCCTCAGCACGCCGAGATCGGTGATGATCAGCGTCGGGCCAGCGCCGCGAAGGCCGAGCCGTTCGCGGTCGCCCTTGCCGGAGCCGTGCCCGAACGACGTCACGAAATCGACCTTGTCGACGAAGCTGCGGGTGCTCTGCCGCATCACGACGAACACCTCGCCACAAGAGGCCGCGATCTCCGGCGCGCCACCGGCGCCGGGCAGCCTGACCTTGGGGTCGGCGTAGTCGTCTCCGATGACGGTCGTGTTGATGTTGCCGAACTTGTCGAGCTGGGCGCCGCCGAGGAAACCGACGTCGATCCTGCCCGGCTGGAGCCAGTAGTTGAACACCTCGGGCACGCTGATCACGGCGTCGGCGGTCTCGGCGAGGATGCCGTCGCCGATGGAAGCGGGCAGCCTGCCGGGTTTCGAGCCGAGCGTGCCCGATTCGTAGATGAGCACCAGGTCGGGTGCATGCGTGCGGCGGGCGAGGTTCGCGGCGGTCGAGGGCAGCCCGATGCCGACGAAGCAACGCTGTCCGTCGGACAACGCCCTCGCCGCGGCGATCGACATCATCTCGTCGGCCGTGTAGGTCCCCGACGTCTCCGGCACGGTGGTCGCGGTCATCGGAACGAAGCCTCCTCGCTCACTTCGGTGAACACCTTCTCGCGAAGCCAGGTCTCGAACGAGTCCCTCTTTCGCCCAATGGAATCCCATTCCTCGTAGTAGGCGTTGTCGCGCTCGTAATAGCCCTGCGCGTAGGAAGGGTGCGCGCCGCGCGGCGCCTCGGCCACGCACGTCACCGCCCAGTGCGGCAGGATCACCTGGCCAGCGACCGGTTCGAGGTCGTCGACGACCTCCTCGACGGTGACGAGGCTGCGCTTGGCCGACAGCACGGCCTCTTTCTGCACCCCGACCAGCCCCCACATTTGTACGTTGCCCGACCGGTCGGCGCGCTGAGCGTGGATCACCGAAACGTCGGGGTTGAGCGCGGGAACGGCGGCGAGCTGCTCACCGGTGAACGGGCAGGTGATCTGCTTGATGGTGTCGGTGTGCTCGGGCAAGTCGGTGCCCCGGTAGCCGCGCAGCACCGCGAACGGAAGACCAGAGGCCCCCGCGACGTAGCGGTTGGCCATCCCGGCGTGACTGTGCTCCTCGATCTCCAGCGGCACGGGCCACGCGTTCTGTACCGCGTCGCGAAAGCGATGCAGCGAGCCGACCCCGGGGTTGCCGCCCCAGGAGAAGATCAGCTTTTTCGCGCATCCCGCGCCGATGAGCTGGTCGTACACGATGTCCGGGGTCATGCGGACCAGCGTCAGGTCCCTGCGTCGCTGCCGGATGATCTCCTGGCCCGCCGCGTGCGGGATGAGGTGTGTGAACCCCTCCATGGCGACGGTGTCGCCGTCGTGCACGAGCCTGCCGACTCCCTCGGCCAGCGAAACGATGTCTGCCACAATGCCACCTCGTCGTTCGCCCACGTTCGCATTACGCACAAACGTTCTTAATAAGAACTTATCCGGGCACGCGGACGTCCGTCAACCGGAGCGGCAAACGGGAGAGGACAGCAGCGCGCTCCGGCTCCTCGACCGAGGAACCGGAGCGCGGGAAGTAGAGAGAAAGACGCCTCAGAACCGGCCCGGTCGCACCAGCCGATCCCGCGTCCAGAGCAGGAACAACGCCCCACCCGAGCACAACACGCCAAGACAGGCGGTGAGCAGGTACAGCGTCGACAACGTGTGCTCGAACATCAGCACCCACGCGCCCTGAACGCTGATCTCCACGATCGCCCTGATCGTGAGATAGAGCTGCAACGCGGCCAGCGTCAGCCCGGCTCCCGCACCGGCGCTGACCCCCTTGATGACCAGCGCGCCCACCACGAGCAGCGCGACCACGAGCGCGGCGCGGTACCAGTCGCCGTCGGTGCCGACCTGCGTCGGCCCGTCCACCGACGCGTCGACCAGGTACCGCAGGTAGCCGTCGAAGCTGGAATGCAGCCGGGCACGCAGGTACAGGATCCAGCCGAGCTCGGCCAGCCCGTAGACCACGAGCAGCGACCCCGCCACCACCTGGCCACGGGGCACGATCCGCCCCGGCACGTCCTGTTCCGGCTCCTTGGCCCTGAGCATCAGCAGCAGCACGACGACCGAGACGACGAGGCCGAAAGCCCTCGCGGCCAGCACCCATCCTCCCGCGAACTCGGTGCGGTAGGCGTGCAGGTAACCGGGCATGAACAGGCCGACGACCTCACGCAGCGAGAGCGCGAGCAACATCCACATCAGCAACAACGCCGCGCCACGGGCGACCTTGCGCAGGCACAGCGCGAGCACACCGACGACGATCAGCGCAATGGCGAACGCCCACTCGTAGGGACTCAGCAACTGCAAATCGACCCGCTCGGCGCCGACGAGCCCGCCGATGAACTCACCGGCACTCGTCGTCCTGATGGTGAAGCCGTAGATCACCCAGCCGACCAGTACCGCCCCGAACAGCACCAGCAAAACCCCGGAAGCCACGTAGTGCCCGGTGAACTCACGGGCGGCAACGCCCTTGCGTCGCGCCTGGTCGTGCGTGTTCATCACCATCAAAGCCCGGTCAACCCCTCTCCTGCGAGGGCTCATTATGGGACAGCGCACTTTCTTCGCGCTTTCGCCGACATCCGGCCGATAGGGTTGCCCGTGGCACCACGGCAGTCGCACGGACGGGAGCTGACGGGATGGCACCACAACGACCCCGGATCGTGGTGACCCGGCGTATCGCCGAACCCGCGATGGCGATCCTGCGTGCCGCGGGGGACGTCTGGTCACCAGAGCCCGATCGCGCACTGCCAGCCGACGACCTGCACAAGGCGGCCGCCGGAGCCGACGCGGTGGTGAGCACCCTCCAGGACGACATCGACGGCACCTTCGCCGACGCGGCCGGACCCGGACTCAAGGTCGTCTCCACGGTGGCCGTCGGCTACGACAACATCGACGTCGCCGCGCTGAGCAGCCGGGGCATCGTCGTCACCAACACTCCTGGCGTGCTGACCGACGCGACGGCCGACCTCGCGTTCGGGTTGCTGCTCAACGTCACCCGCAGGCTCGGTGAGGGCGAACGGCTGCTGCGCTCGGGCACTCCGTGGTCGTTCCAGCTCGACTTCATGCTCGGCGCCGGGCTTGGGGGCAAGACACTCGGCATCGTGGGACTCGGCCAGATCGGGACCGCCATGGCCCGCAGGGCCCGCGCCTTCGGGATGACCGTCAGCTACACGGCGAGGCGAAGGGCCGCGCCCGAGCTGGAAACCGAACTCGGTGCGACCTACCTCGCACTCCCGGAACTGCTCACGAGCAGCGACGTCGTCTCGCTGCACTGCCCGCTCACTCCCGAAACGAGGCATCTCATCGACACCGGAGCACTCGCCGCCATGAAGCCGTCGGCCTACCTGATCAACACGACGAGAGGACCGGTCGTCGACGAGGCCGCGCTCGCCACCGCGCTGTCCTCCGGTGTCATCGCGGGCGCCGGGCTCGACGTCTTCGAGAACGAGCCCGAGGTCCATCCAGGTCTGCTCGGTCTCGACAACGTGGCGCTGGCCCCTCACCTCGGCTCGGCGACGGTGGAGACCCGTACGGCGATGGCCGAACTGGCCGCCCGCAACGCGGTCGCGGTACTCGCCGGAGACGAACCGCTCACCCCGGTGCGGGGGCGATGACCATGCGCGTCGTCGTGGCTCCTGACAAGTTCAAGGGCAGCCTCACCGCGGTCGAGGCCGCGCGGGCGATCGGCGAGGGCGTGCGTGCCGCGCTCCCCGCCGCCGAGATCACCCTGTGCCCGGTCGCCGACGGCGGTGAGGGCACGCTCGACGTACTGCTCGCGGCGGGAGGGCGGCGCGAGCGGCTGCGGGTGCGCGGCCCGCTCTCCGCCGACGTCGACGCCTCCTACGTCGTACTCGACGGCACCGCCTACATCGAATCGGCAAGGGCGTGCGGCATCGAGCACGTCGATCCCACTCCGGAGACCGCGCTGGGCGCGCACACCTTCGGGGTCGGCACCCTGATGCGGCACGCCATCGAGGGCGGCGCGCGCGGGCTGGTGCTGACGGTCGGTGGTACGGCCAGCACCGACGGCGGCGCGGGCATGCTGCTCGCGCTCGGCGCCGAGCTCACCGACGAAGCCGGTGCTCAGGTGGGCCTCGGCGGCGGCGCGCTGCGCGACATGACGTCCGCCGACCTGAACGCGGTCCGTGAACTGCTCGGCGACGTGACCGTCAGGGTCGCCACCGACGTCACCAACCCCCTGCTCGGGCCGGAGGGGGCAGCCGCGGTCTTCGGCCCGCAGAAGGGCGCCGGTCCCGCCGAGGTCGAGACTCTGGAGGCAGGGCTGAGGGCACTGGCCGATGCCCTTCGCGACGCCGGCGGGACCGCCGTACACGACCTCGCGAGCTCCGGCGCCGGTGGCGGGATCTCCGGCGGCGCGATGGCGGCGCTGGGCGGTACGGCCGAGTCGGGGTTCGATCTCGTCGTGGAACTCACCTCGGCGGCGGCCGCGGTGAGCACGGCCGACCTGGTGATCACCGGTGAGGGTTCGCTCGACGCGCAGAGCCTCGCCGGCAAGGCTCCGGCCGGTATCGCCGCGATGGCGAGGAAGCATGGGGCCGCGGTGCTCGCCGTGGCGGGCAGGGTCGCGCTCAGCCCCTCGGAACTCGCCGGAGCCGGTATCGCGGGGAGCCGCGCGCTGATCGACGCGGCACCGTCACTGGAGGTCGCGCAGCGGGACGCGTTCTCGCTGCTGCGCTCACAGACGGCGGAACTGGTGACGGCGTGGTCAGGCGAGCCGAGGACCCAGCTCGCCCGCTGACCGGGACCCGGCACGCCGGGAGTCCGATATGGACAGCCCTGCTCCGGTCCACAGTAGACGTCGCGGAAGGATCACCGGTGGCCGCCGACTGGATTGTGGCTCACCACCGATGACCAGCTCCGAATTCGCCTGGCCGCCTCAGCCTTCCGGCTGCTGCATGACGGCGAAGTTCAGTTGGCCCTGTTCGTCCTGCTGAACATCGAGAACCTTGTCGTCGAGGAACGAAGCCGCTTGTGGCTCAAGGAAAACCTGGGCACCGCTGTTGGTGCCGAGCACCTCGTCGCCGTCCTCGGGAGCGGGGGCGATCGAGAGCGCGAGCTGCGCCCCTGATTCGTTCTCCTCCCGCACCGCGAATCGCAGCCCAGCCGATTGCTGACCGTCCTGCGAGGTCAGCGCGCTGATCGCCTCGACGGCAGCGTCAGTCATGGCAAGCATGTTCGACGTTTCCCTTCGGTTGCTTATATGGCTGCCACCCCCCACCGTAGGGGTGTCGTGTGTTCAGCGCCGCCCAGGCACGCCCATTCACCTAGGTCGGGTCGGTTGATTCCGAGGCAGCCGCTCTGAGATCGGAAACAAATTCGTCATAGGCGTCCGTCCTGTCCTCCCCCTTCGCTCGCAGTATCGCCGAGGGATGTACGGTGGCCAGCACTCGCGGAGCCGCCTCCGGCCGCTCCGCCATGGCGTTGTGTTCAGGCAAGTCCTGTGGGCCGAGCAGTACGCCACGCTCGCGAGTGACGCGAAAATCGTTGCCCAGCAAGGATTGCGCGGCGGTCGCACCGAGACAGACGATGATCTCCGGGCGCACGGCGGCCAATTCGGCAAGCAACCACGGTCTGCACGCGGCGATCTGACCCCGGCTCGGCTTCTTGTGAATCCGGCGCTTCCCGCCCTCGTCCCTCGTGAAGCGGAAGTGTTTCACCGCATTCGTGAGATAGGCCATTTTCCGGTCCATTCCGGCGTCCGCCATCGCGTGGCCGAGCAACCGCCCCGCCGGTCCGACGAACGGTTCACCCTGCCGGTCCTCCTGATCACCCGGCACCTCGCCGACCAGGAAGAACCGCGCGGACGCGGGGCCAGACCCGAACACGGTCGCCGTCGCGTCGCGATAGAGCGCGCAGCCACGGCAACCACCGGCGGCGGAACGCAGACTCGGTAAGCCCCCTCGACGAGGCAGGAAGTCTTGCGCGCCTTGCGATCGCGTCGCGGTCGCACCCTCGCCGCCGGTCACCGCTCACTCCGGTTCACGTCATTCACATCACTGGCCCACGCGAGAACATGCGCGATCGCGTCGAGCCTCGCCAGCGGGTCGGGGTCGGTGCACACCAGGCCGAGTTGGAACCTGGCGTCGTCGGATTCGGAGTTCAACGCGGCGACGACGGCACGCAGCACGGCACGCAACGAGGGGCGCACGCTGTCGATACCGACGACGGTGTCCCGATCGTCGAGCAACTCGACCGTGTGCCAGCCCGGGCTTCCTTCCGCGCGTTCGCGTTCCAGTCCCGACACGACCGTCGCCACCAGTTGACCGAGTACCGGCCGCAGCAGCCTGCGCTGCGCGGATACTCCGGCGATGAGATTGCCCAACATAGGTGACAACGTGTCGAGGTCACCCAGCCTGCCCGCCGTGAGCAGCCGGTCGGTGGCTTCGCGCACGGCCGGTTCACCCGCCTCCCGGTGATTCACTCGCCGACGCCTCGCGGCGTGCGCAGCGCACGGGCGACCGACCCACCCGCCTCGTCGGCGTTCTGCCGTTCCCCCTCCGCCTCGGGGATACCGCCGGTTTCGTCAGGCGGTTCACCACCCGGTACGTCGGGACGCTCTTCGGCAAGGCGTTCGTCCAGCGTTTCTCCCTGCCGCTGTTCGAAGGGCGTCGTGCCGGATCGCTGCGCGGCGCTCCACCGCTCCGGCGGTTCCACGCCCTCTTCCAGTGGGTCGAGGCTCAGGCTGTCCTCGTCCAGATCCTCGGCGCTACTGAGAGCGGCCGGATCGGTTTCGACACCCTCGCCGGGATCGTTCGTGCCGTCCATGCCGTCGCGTGCACTCATCGCCCGCCTCCCTGCGGTTTTCCGGACCGGCCCGTCCCGCGTGGTACCCGCGAGCCCATATGGCAAACCAAGCCACGCCACGAGGCGAAAAGCGTGTGAAGCGTTGCACTCCGGCCCTTGCGTTGGTGTCGTCCCGCTTCCTACGGTGGGCCCCCGGAGGCAAGCACCGAACCCGGTATTGGAGGGATGGCAGTGCGAAGCACCGAGGCACCGATTCCGGCGGAACGACCCGGCGCTCCGGAAGGAGACCAGCACGGGTTGCGCATCGAGAGCGACACTTTTCCCGGCGGGATACTCGTCGGGAGGGTGACCGGCGAGATCGATCTGCTGTCAGCCCCTGATCTCGCCGCGTGGGCCGAATCGGCCCGCACCGGTTCGGCGCACGTCGTTCTCGATCTCGACGGTGTCGGTTTCCTCGGCTCCGCGGGGCTTTCCGTGCTCGCCGAGCTTTCCGGCGCCGCCGATCGCGGCGAGTTGCGCCTCGCCGTCGTGGCGACCACCAGGATCGTGCTGCGGCCACTGGAGATGACCGGGGTCCTCACGCGGCTTTCCGTTTTCTCCTCGGTCACCGACGCGGTCGCCGCCGTCGGCGCGACGGACTGATATTCGCGCGCGAGGTCGGCCGGATCACAGCGGCCGGCCGGTCCGTCGACATTCGCCCCCGGTGAAGTCTGGGTAACGTTGCCGCATGACGGCAGCGCCGGTATCCGGCCCCCGGTCACCGGCCAGGAACCGGGAACTGGGCAGGGACGCCTTCTGGTACGTCACGGCGGGCTGCCTCACCACGATCACCCAGGCGCTGCTGTACCTGCTGCTGCGGGAACCGGTGGGCGCCCACGTAGCCAACCTGGCCACGATCGCGGTCACGACGGTCGCCAACACGGAATTCCACCGCCGGATCACCTTCGCCGGCGCGGTCGACGCGCCGGCGAGGCGGCACATCCAGACCGTCGCGACCTTCGCCTTCTACGCGCTGGCCGGAACGGGAGCCCTCATGCTGGTGCAGGCGACCGTGGCCGTCCCGTCGCCGGTGCTGGAATCGCTGGCGCTGGTGGCAACGAGTCTCGCGGGCGGCGCGGTCCGGTTCGTGCTCCTGAGGTCGTGGGTTTTCGTCCGCCGCGTCAAGATGGCCTCGTGAGTGAACGCCGGATGAGCACCCCACGCGACGACGAACCGGACTACCGGTTCACCCTGGCCAACGAACGGACGTTTCTCGCCTGGATCAGAACGGCGCTCGGACTCGTCGCCGGTGGCGTCGCCGTCCATCAGCTCGTGCCGGGGCTGTCCACGTCGGCCGCGAGAACCGGGCTCGCCGTGCTGTGCCTCTCGCTCGCGGCGATCCTCGCGCTGACGAGCTTCCCCCGCTGGCGCCGGGTCCAGACCGCCATGCGGCGCGGGGACCCGCTTCCGCGCAGCCCACTGCTGATCGTGCTCACCGTGGGGATACTGCTCATCACCGTCTTCGCGGGCGTGCTGGTGATCAGCGGATGACGGAAGGTCTTCAACCAGAGCGCACGGGACTCGCCTGGCAGCGCACGGCGCTGGCCGCTGGCGCCTGTGCCCTGCTGCTCCTGCACTCCGCCGCGAGGGAAGGCTGGGGCGTGCTCACGGTTCCCGCCGCGCTCGCCGGGGTCAGCGCGCTCGTGCTCGCCGTCGCCGGTACGTACCGGGACCGGGCGCTTCGCGGCTCAGCCGAACCGCCAGAGGCGGGCGCGGGCCTTGTCGCGGCGGTCGCCGTCGCCGTCACGGCTACCACGACCGCGACACTTGTCACCCTGATGCTGTAGCTGTTGGTCACGCTCGTGCAAACGGGGCAAATTTTGTTGATACCTGGATTACCCGAAGGGAGGCATCTAGGATCACCCACAGTGGCTGTCGGGAAGGCTGGCTCCCCGCACCTCCGTCCCGCGGCCCACCTGTCCGCAGCCGTCCTGGACCCCTGACGGTGACAACACTGTTCATGGTCTGGGAGCCGACTATGGAAAGCGTCACCTCTACCATCGCCCCTCCGCGCGTCCGGCCGGCCGAGCTTGCCACCGACGGCGCGGACACAGCCGACGCGGCACGGGGTGAAACACTCTCGAAATCGGAACTCGATCCGGTCGTCCACGCGGCGGCATCCGGCGATCCGCTCGCCGTCTCGACACTGCTCACGATGATCACACCGGTGGTGACGCGGTACTGCAGAGCACGGCTCGGCCGACGCGACCTCTGCTACGTCTCGGCCGACGATGTCGCGCAGGAAACCTGTGTCGCCGTGTTGAAAGCACTGCCCAGCTACCAGGACCGCGGTGGGTCATTCCTCTTTCTCGTACACGCCATCGCGTCGAACAAGGTCTCCGACGCGTTCCGGCTCGTGTCCCGCGACCGCTCCGATCCCACCCCCGACGTGCCCGAATCGGACACGATGGACAACGAGCCCGAACGGCTGGCGCTCAACACGGACCTGGGGCAGCGACTGAGCAACCTGCTCGGACATCTTCCCAGCACCCAGCGGGAAATCGTCGTTCTGCGCATCGTCGTCGGCCTTTCGGCCACCGAGACGGCCGAAGCTCTCGGCCTGTCCTCCGCCAATGTCCGGACGTCACAGCACCGTGCCCTCAGCCGTTTGCGAACGCTCATTGACAGAGAAAGCGAGTACGTCGCCTGAGCGAAGGCCGCCGCCGCGGTGATCACGCCTCCGGCGAGGCCGACCGCAGCGCGGGCAGCAACTCGTTCTCCGCCGCGGCGAAGAACTCCTCCTGCCGGTCCCCGCCGATCTGGACCAGCGCGAGATCGGTGAATCCCGCCTCCCAGAACGGCCGCGCCGCGGCGACGACTTTGTCGGGGTCGGCACCACACGGGATCGAGTCGGCGACGTCGTCGGGACTCACGAACTGAGTCGCGCCCGCGAACCCAGAGGGGCCCGGCAACTCGGCGTTCACCTTCCAGCCACCGGCGAACCAGCGGAACTGTTCGTGTGCCCTGCGCACGGCGGCCCGCTCGTCGATGTCCCAGGAAACGGGCAACTGCCCGATCTTGCGAGAGGATTCCTCACCGATGGCCGCTCGTTCGGCGTCCCATTGCCTGCACAGCTCGCCGTTGGGTTCCACGGCGATGAGCGCGTCGGAAGCCAGCGCGAACCGCGCGACGGACTGCTCGCCCGACACCGCGACGCCGATCGGAGTCCTTCGTCTCGGCAGATCCCACAACTTCGCCGAATCGACGCGATAGTGCTTGCCCGCGAAGTTGGTGTAGCCACCGGCGAAAAGGCCGTCGATGATCTGCAATGCCTCGCTGAGCATTTCGTGCCTGACGTTCACCGGCGGCCAGCCGCCGCCGACGATGTGCTCGTTGAGGTTCTCGCCCGCGCCGAGCCCCAGCAGAAACCGGTCACCGGACAACAACTGGATTGTCGCGGCCTTTTGCGCGACCACGGCGGGGTGATAACGCAGCAGCGGGCAGGTCACGTAGGTCATCAGCTCGACCGACGTGGTCACCTGCGTGACCGCGCCGAGCACGCTCCACGCGTAGGGGGCGTGTCCCTGCTCGGCGAGCCATGGCGAGAAATGGTCGCTCATCACTTCGAAATCGAAACCCGCCGCCTCGGCGGCGGCGGCGTGCCCGACCAGATCGGCCGGGCCCGCCTGCTCCGTCATCAACGTGTAGCCGAATCGCACTAGGCTCCCCCGATGCGGTTCGCGCCTCAGCTCGGCGCCGGTTCCATGTTCTTACGCCGCGCGATCGCGTCCCTTCGCTCGGACTCGTCCAGGCCGCCCCAGACCCCGAACGGTTCCTGAACGGTCAACGCGTGGTGGCGGCACTGCACGATCACCGGGCAGGTGCGGCACACCTCCTTCGCGCGTGCCACGCGGTCCGCGCGCGCGAAACCCCGTTCGCCGTCGGGGTGGAAGAACACCGAACTGTCGAGATTGCGGCAATTGCCGTTCCTCTGCCATTCCCAGAACTCAGCGACCGGAGTCGGCAAGCGGGACGTCTCAGCCATGTGCGTGATCACCTCCGTGGAACAGACCGAGCGGTCGTCGGCGCCGTGTACCCCTCTAGCTGCGAATTCACACCTCAAGAACCAGGACGGTCCTCGTCGTCGTCGAACGGGACCGCGACCGCTTGTTCGGCCGCGTCGGCCGGGTTCACCTCAAGCGGTACCGAGCCTTCCGCCGCACCGGTTTTGTCGTCCGGTTCATCCGGTTCTTCCGTGCCACGGGGAATCGCGGCGTCCTGTTCGTCGAGGCTGGAACCGGGGATCAAGTCCTGCCTACCGTCCATGGACGGCAGGTACCCGGCGCTCGCTGATCTCAATCGGCATGGCGTGAGGTGATCGGGAAGTCCACCGGATCGACGCGCCCGCATCTGCGCCGTTATGGGGTACTGGCGGTATCCGTTACCTCGCGTATCATCCGGCGGGTGATCGATGGTCGCGATGAGGCGGGCCCCGCGCGGCGGGACGGAAGGGCCGATCGCTGGCGCACCCACCGGCTCGCCCGCAGAGCCGAGTTCGTCGACGCGGCGTTCCGGGCGCTCGACAAGCACGGACCGCACGCGGGCATGGCCGACATCGCACGAGAGGCAGGCGTCGCGAAACCACGGCTGTACCGGCACTTCGCCGACAAGGCTGAGCTGCACGCCGCCGTGTCGGAGCGCGCCGTCGCGCTCGTCCGCGCGCGGCTCGCGCCCGCGCTGGCCGAACCGGCCCCGTTCGCGGTCATGGTGCGCCGCGGTGTTCGCGCCTACGTTCGCGTACTCGGTGAGCACCCGCACGTCTTCCGGTTCGTCTGCGACGGTGGCGCTCCCTCGGTGAGCACCGTCGCGGCGATGCTCACCGAGGCGCTGACCTCGCTCGGCGTCGGCTCACCCGGCTCGCGGGCATGGGCACACGGCATCGTCGGCGCCGTGCAGGCGACCGGAACCTGGTGGCTGGACCAGCGGGAGGACATCAGCGAGGACAAGATCGTCGACTACCTCAGCACCCTCCTCGGCGGCGCGCTCGAAGCCGTCGCGCGCGCCGAGGGCATCACGATCGGCGAGAACGAACCTCTCAGGCAAGGAGACCGGCATGCCCATCGCCAAGCCCGGTGAACGGGAGTACGACATCGTTGTTTTCGGAGCCACCGGGTTCACCGGCGGGCTGACGGCCGAATACCTCGCGCGCGCCGCGCCGGAGGGATGCCGGTGGGCCATCGCCGGCCGCGACGAGACCAAACTGGATTCCGTCAGGAAGCGGCTGACCGAGATCGACCCGGCGTGGGCGACGCTGCCGCTGCTGCGCGCCGACAGCACCGATCGCGCCTCGCTCGACCGGATCGCCGCGAGGGCAAAGGTTGTCGTCACCACCGTCGGTCCCTACCTCGAACACGGCGATCCGCTCGTCGCCGCGTGCGCGGCGGCGGGCACCGACTATCTCGACCTCACCGGCGAACCCGAGTTCGCCGACCGGACCTACCTGGCACACGACGCCACGGCGAGGCGGACCGGCGCCCGCATCGTGCACGCCTGCGGTTTCGACTCCATCCCCTACGACATGGGGGTGTTGTTCACGGTCGGCCAGTTGCCCCGTGACGTGCCGCTGAAGGTCACCGGCGCGCTGCGCGCCAAGGCGGACTTCTCAGGGGGTACCTACTCGTCGCTGCTGACGGCCTTCTCGCGGCCGCGAGCCATGCTGAAAGCCGCGAAGGCGCGGCGCGCCGTGGAACCCCGGCCGGAAGGGCGCAGGGTCCACCTCAAGTTCGGGCCGCCCCGCAAAGCCGCCTCCGGTGGCTGGCTCGTGCCACTGCCGACCATCGACCCGCAGATCGTCGCCCGTTCGGCGGCGGCGCTGCCCCGCTACGGGCCCGACTTCACGTACACGCACACGGCGTCGGTGAAAAAGCTGCCGACGGTGCTCGCGGCGGGAGCGGGACTCGGAGCGCTCGCCGTGCTCGCCCAGATCCGGCCGGTCAGGGAACGGCTGCGGGCCATGCGCGCGCCGGGGCAGGGCCCGAGCGAGCGGCGCAGGGCCGATTCGTGGTTCAGCGTGCGGTTCACCGGCGAGGGCGGCGGCAAGCGCGTGCGCACCGAGTTCAGCGGCGGCGACCCCGGATACACCGAGACCGCGAAGATGCTGGGCGAGTCGGCGCTGTGCCTGGCCTTCGACGAGCTGCCACCGGCGGCAGGCCAGGTCACCACCGCCGTGGCCATGGGAGAGGCACTGCTGACCCGGCTCACCCGAGCCGGGCTGACCATCAAGGTCCTGGACACCACCGACGCCACCGGCACCGGCACCGGGGAAAGCTGACGCCGCCGCCCGCGAGTCCCCCGTCCAGGACGCCGAGATCCGCGTCCAGAACCGCGAGATCCGCGTCCGCGACGTCGAGATGCGCATTCGCGCTCCGGCCGAGCGGGTCAGGGCCAGGTGTCAGGTCAGGTTGGGTCAGGTTGGTCGGGTCAGATGACGAGACGGCGCACGACCGCGTCGGCCAGCAGCCTGCCCCTGTCGGTGAGCACCGCCCTTCCTTCGGCGATGGCCCCCGCGTCGAGGACTCCGTCGGCGGCGGCGGTCTTCGCCTCCTCGACCCCGTCCCCGGCCAGCGCCGACAGCGGTAGTCCCTCGGCGAGCCGGAGTTCGAGCATCACGCGCTCCAGGTAACGGTCCTGCTCGCCGAGCACTTCGCGGTCGGCGACCGGCAGCGTGCCTTCCGCGACCAGCCCGGCGTAGCGAGCGGGATGCTTGACGTTCCACCAGCGAACGCCGCCGACGTGACTGTGCGCGCCGGGACCGGCTCCCCACCAGTCGCCGCCTCGCCAATAACCCATGTTGTGGGCGCACACCGCGCCCGGTGTCTCCGCAGCCCAGTTCGACACCTCGTACCAGCGCAGTCCCGAGGTGGCCAGGGTGGCGTCGATCAACTCGTACCGTTCGGCGAGCACGTCGTCGTCGGGAGCGGGCAGTTCACCTTTGCGGACCTTGCGGGCCATCGCGGTGCCGTCCTCGACGATCAGCGCGTAGGCCGAGACGTGATCGACCCCGGCGGAGAGCACCGCTTCCAGCGAGGCACGCAGGTCGTCGGTCCGCTCCCCCGGCGTCCCGTAGATCAGGTCGAGGTTGACGTGCTCGAAACCGGCTTGCCTCGCCTCCTTCGCCGCGGCGACGGGGCGGCCCGGGGTGTGCACGCGGTCGAGCACGCGCAGTACGTGCGGCGCCGACGACTGCATACCGAGCGACACCCTCGTGTAACCGGCCCGCCTGATGCCCGCGAAGAACTCAGGCGAGGTCGACTCGGGGTTGGACTCGGTGGTGACCTCGGCGCCGTCGGCGAGCCCGAAGCTCCGCCGCACCGCGTCGAGCACGTCGGCCAGTCCGTCCGCGCCCAGCAGCGAGGGAGTGCCGCCGCCGACGAAGACGGTGTCGGCGGCCGGCGGGGTTCCGAGCACGCGCGCGGCCAGTTCGAGTTCCCCGCGCAAGCCCTCAAGCCAGGACGCGGGAGAGGCTGCCGAACCGAGCTCACCGGCGGTGTAGGTGTTGAAGTCGCAGTAGCCGCAGCGCGTCGCGCAGAACGGCACGTGCACGTACACCCCGAACGGCCTCTCACCGAGTCCGCTCAGCGCGGAACCGGGGAGGGTGAACTGGTCGGGACCGCTCGGCGAACTCACCGCTCCAGTGTCCCATTCTGTTCAGGGTGTCCGGCAAAAGCCCTGGTGACGTTACTCCCACGATGCGGACGGCTCTGGACCACATTCTGAGCAGCGTGGCACTCTTGGTTCGTGACTTCTGCAGGAGTGTCTCTCGTGGTTCGCCGCCACGTCGACTACCTGCGCGTCTCCAGCAGTCTCTGCCGACGCTGAATTCTGTGCGCCGTTTGCCCGTCAAGGACGACCTGGCGCCGGGTTGCCGCGAACTGCTCCCACCAAGGTCTTCACCAGGGCAAAGCGGCGCCGTCGGCGTCAGCCACGAGTGACCAGCCCTGGAGGACGAGAACACATGGCCGCGAAGACGGACCGCCCCGCACGGCCCAAGCAGCGTCGCGGTGAGGGTCAATGGGCCCTGGGATACCGCGAGCCGCTCAACCCGAACGAGCGCTCAAAAAGGGACGATTCGCCCCTCAACGTCCGCGCCCGCATCGAGAACATCTACGCCAAGGGCGGATTCGACTCGATCGACCCCGGCGACCTGCGCGGCCGATTCCGCTGGTACGGGCTCTACACCCAGCGCAAGCCCGGCATCGACGGCGGGCGGACGGCCACGCTGGAACCGGAAGAGCTCGACGACAAGTACTTCATGCTGCGGGTGCGGCTCGACGGCGGCGCGCTGACCACCGACCAGCTGACCCTGCTCGGCGAGCTGTCGCAGACCTACGCGAGGGACACCGCCGACATCACCGACCGGCAGAACATCCAGTACCACTGGATCCGGATCGAGGACATGCCGACGATCTGGGAGAAGCTCGAAGCGGCGGGCATGACCACGATGGAGGCCTGCGGCGACAGCCCGCGCGTGATCCTCGGTTCCCCCGTAGCGGGGATCGCCGCCGAGGAGATCATCGACGGCACCCCGGCCATCGAGGAGATCAACAGACGCTTCGTCGGCGACCCCCGGTTCGCGAACCTGCCCCGCAAGTTCAAGACGGCGATCTCGGGACAGCAGGACGTCGCGCACGAGATCCACGACGTCGCTTTCGTCGGCGTCGATCACCCCGAGCACGGCCCCGGTTTCGACGTGCAGGTCGGCGGCGGCCTCTCGACCAACCCGATGATCGCGCAGCGGCTCGGCGTGTGGGTGCCCCTCGATGACGTACCCGACGTGTGGGAAGGCGTCATCAGCATCTTCCGCGACTACGGCTACCGCAGGCTGCGGTCGAGGGCGCGCATCAAGTTCCTCGTCAAGGACTGGGGCGCCGCCAAATTCAGGGAGGTGCTGGAAACGCAGTACCTCAAGCGAAGCCTCGCCGACGGGCCCGCGCCCGAGGTGCCCGAGGTGCCCATCGACCATATCGGCGCGCACCGGCAGACCGACGGCAACTACTACGTCGGCGGCGCGCCCGTCGCGGGCCGTACCTCCGGCTCGCTGCTGATCGCGGTCGCCAAGGCCGCGGAGAGAGCGGGTTCGGGCAGGGTCCGGCTGACACCGCAACAGAAACTGGTCGTGCTCGACGTCCCGGAAGCCGAACTCGACGGTCTCGCCACCGAACTGGCTGAAGCGGGCTTGCGGACCACGCCGTCGCCGTGGCGGCGCGGCGTCATGGCCTGCACCGGCATCGAGTTCTGCAAGCTGGCCATCGTGGAGACCAAGGCGAGGGCCCAGCAACTCGTGGCCGACCTCGAAAGCAGGCTCGCCGACGTCCAGGACGGCGTCGAGAACCCGGTCAGCGTGCACCTCAACGGCTGCCCCAACTCGTGTGCCCGCATCCAGGTCGCCGACATCGGACTCAAGGGACAGATCGTCACCGACGACGAGGGCAACCAGGTCGAGGGTTTCCAGGTACATCTCGGTGGCGGACTCGGACTCGACGCCGGATTCGGCCGCAAACTCAGGGGTCACAAGGTCACCAGTGCGGAACTGACCGACTATGTCGAACGTCTCGTCCGGGCCTACCTGGCCGAGCGTGTGCAGGGCGAACGCTTCGCGCAGTGGGTGGCCCGCGCCGACGAGGCAGCGCTGAAGTGAGTGCGAGATGAGCGAATTCACGCCGAGCAGAGCCACGGCGTTCTACTGTCCGTACTGTGGCGACGAAGATCTCCGACCAGAGAAGGATGGCGCCTGGCTGTGCGGATCGTGTAGGAGAGTGTTCTCGGTGACCTTCATCGGCCTACAGATTCCGGAGGTAACCCGATGACAGTTGCGACATCGACCAGCGAAGCCGGGGAAGACCTGAAGGCGTTGGCCGCACGGGCTTCCGACGAGCTGGCCGACGCGAGCGCCGAGGAGGCGCTGCGCTGGGCCGTCGAGAAATTCGGCGACGATCTCATCGTGGCTTCGAACATGCAGGATGCCGTCCTGATCGACCTCGCGACCAAAGTCAAGTCCGATGTGGATGTCCTTTTCCTCGAAACGGGCTACCACTTCGCGGAAACCATCGGCACCCGCGACGCGGTCGCCACGGTGTACCCGGACATCACGGTGGTCAACGCGCAAGCGGAAGAGTCGGTCGCCGAACAGGACGAGCGGTACGGGCCCCGGCTGCACGACCGCGACCCCAACCAGTGCTGTCACCTCCGCAAGGTGATCCCGTTGCGCACCACGCTCGCGCGGTATTCCTGCTGGGTGACCGGAGTACGCAGGGTCGACGCGCCGACAAGGGCGAACACGCCGATCGTCACGTGGGACGAGCGCAACGGGCTCGTGAAGATCAATCCCATCGCGGCGTGGACGGACGAGGAGTTCGACGGCTACATCACCGAGCACGGGATTCTGCGGAATCCCTTGGTCGAAGAGGGATACCTCTCGATCGGCTGCGCGCCGTGCACCGCGAAGGTCGCGCCGGGGGCCGACCCGCGAAGCGGGCGCTGGGCTGGACAGACCAAGACCGAGTGCGGCCTGCACGGCTGAGAAAGGACGACATGACCACGTTGGAGGCCGCCACCGACGCGGCACGGGACAACCTGATCGCGCTGGAGTCCGAGGCCATCCACATCTTCCGCGAGGTCGCGGGCGAGTTCGACCGGCCGGTGATCCTGTTCTCCGGCGGAAAGGACTCCACGCTGCTGCTGCACCTCGCGATCAAGGCGTTCTGGCCCGCCCCGGTGCCCTTCCCGCTGCTGCACGTCGACACCGGACACAACTTCGATGAGGTCATCGAGTTCCGCGACCGGGTCGTCGAGCGGCACGGGCTCCGGCTGATCGTGGCTCACGTGCAGGACTGGATCGACGACGGGCGGCTCACCGAACGACCCGACGGGACCAGAAATCCACTACAGACCCAGCCGCTGCTCGACACCATCACCGAGCACAAGTTCGACGCGGTGTTCGGCGGCGGAAGACGGGACGAGGAACGCGCTCGCGCGAAGGAACGGATTTTCAGCCTGCGCAACGCTTTCGGCCAGTGGGAACCCCGCAGGCAGCGGCCCGAGTTGTGGAACCTGTACAACGGAAGGCACCGGCCGGGCGAGCACGTGCGGGTCTTCCCGCTGTCGAACTGGACCGAGGCCGATGTCTGGAACTACATCGCCCGCGAAGGTGTCGAACTGCCCTCCATCTACTACGCCCACCGGCGCGAGGTGTACCGCAGAGACGGCATGTGGCTCACCGAGGGCCCGTGGGGCGGGCCGCGCGAGGACGAGGTCGTGAAAGAACTGACGGTGCGTTACCGCACCGTCGGCGACGGCTCGTGCACCGGTGCCGTCGAATCGACGGCCGCCTCGGTGGCGGACGTGATCGCGGAGGTGCAGGCGAGCAGGCTCACCGAACGCGGAGCCACGAGAGCCGACGACCGGTTGTCGGAGGCCGCCATGGAGGACCGCAAGCGAGAAGGGTACTTCTAGAGATGAGCTCGCTGCTACGGCTTGCCACGGCAGGCAGTGTCGACGACGGTAAGTCCACATTGGTCGGCCGGTTGCTTTACGACACCAAATCCGTGCTGGCCGATCAGCTCGACGCCGTCCAGCGCGCCAGCGTGGACCGCGGACTGTCCACACCAGACCTTTCGCTGCTCGTCGACGGGCTGCGCTCCGAGCGTGAGCAGGGCATCACCATCGACGTGGCCTACCGGTATTTCGCCACTCCCCGGCGCAGCTTCGTACTCGCCGACACCCCGGGACACGTCCAGTACACCCGCAACACCGTCACCGGCGCTTCGACGGCGCAACTGGCCGTACTGCTGGTCGACGCGCGCAAGGGCGTCGTCGAGCAGACCAGAAGGCACGCGGCCGTACTGGCGCTGCTCGGGGTGCCCCGGCTGGTGCTCGCCGTCAACAAGGTCGACCTCATCGGCTACGACGAGGAAGCCTTCACCGTGATAGCTAAGGAATTCTCGGCTCACGCGGCGTCACTGGGCTACGCGGAGGGCTCGGTACTGGCCATCCCGGTCTCCGCGCTCGTCGGCGACAACGTCGCGGCCCGTTCGGAGAACACCCCGTGGTACCAGGGCCCGACCCTGCTCGAACACCTGGAGAGCGTCCCGGTCGCGCCCGACCCGCACGAAGCTCCCTTCCGGTTCCCCGTCCAGTACGTGATCAGGCCGCGCACCCCTGAGCATCCCGACTACCGCGGCTACGCGGGACAGATCGCGTCGGGCACGGTGCGCCCCGGCGACGAGATCGTGGTGCTGCCACAGGGTTCGCGCTCGACCGTCGAACGGATCGACACCCACGACGGCCCGCTCGACGAGGCCGGTTCCGGCAGTTCGGTCACCGTGGTGCTCGCCGACGAACTGGACATCTCCCGGGGCGACCTCATCGCGACGGCGCACGCCCGGCCGCGATTGACCGACGAACTCACCGCGGCGTTGTGCTGGCTGTCCGGCAAGGAGTTGCGGCAGGGAGCCAAGGTGCTCGTCAAACACGGAACCCGCACCGTGCAGGCACTCGTCGAAGAGATCACCGCCCGCTTCGACGAACAGACTCTCTCCACTGTAGACAGTCCGGAGTCGCTGGAACTCAACGACATCGGCAGTGTCCGGTTGCGACTGTCGGAGGAGATCCCCGTCGACGACTACGCGAAGAGTCCTCGCACCGGAGCGTTTCTCGTCATCGACCCCAAGGACGGCGACACGCTCGCGGCAGGGCTGGTCGGCGAGCGGTTCTCCACACTGGGCGCATGAGCGCGCCACCGCTCGTCGCCGTGGCGCACGGCAGCAGGGACAGCAGGTCCGCGGCCACCATCGCCGCGCTGGCCGGTCTCGTCCGTGCCGAAGCACCCGGCGTCGATGTGCGGGAGGCGTTTCTCGATCTCTCGCGGCCGGGTGTGGAGGACGTACTCGCCGCATTGCACGCCGAGGGCCATCGTGACGTGGTCGTCGTGCCACTGCTGCTCGGGAGTGCCTACCACGCCAAAGTCGACCTGCCCCGCATCGTGGAGGACACCGGAAGGCGGTTTCCCGCCCTGCGGGTCACCGTTTCCGACGTGCTCGGCACCTCGGGGACGCTGGAGGAGGTCGCGCTCGACCGGCTCGCCGAGGCCGGTGCCGACCTCGCGGACCCTGGGCTCGGGGTCGTGCTGTCGGCGGTGGGCTCCTCGCACGAACCGGCCAACGCCGCTGTCGCCAGGATGGCCCGGCGCTGGCAGTCGCGGCAGGCGTGCCTGGTGAGTCCCGCCTTCGCCAGCACCGCGCACCCCGACCTGCCCGCCGCCGTGGCGAAACTGCGCGCGAAAGGCGCGGTCCGGTTCGCCGTCGCGTCCTGGTTCCTGGCCCCAGGGCTGCTTCCGGACCGCATCCACGCGCTGGCGAGCGAGGCGGTGGGTCCGGTTCCCTTCGCGGATCCGCTGTGCCCCGATCCGCGCGTGGCCAAGGCGGTGCTGCGGCACTACACCGGGGCAAGGCAACTCGGCGCGCGTCGCTCGGCCTGATCCAGGGGGTGTGCCAGGGTGTTGGCATGGCTGACGAACTCGTGCACTATGCGGTGTCCGGTGGAACCGCGACCATCACGCTCGACTCCCCGCACAACCGCAACGCGCTGTCCGCACGGTTGCGAGGGCAACTGAGCGACAGCCTTGACAAGGCCATCGGCGACGAGGCGGTCCGCGTGATCGTGCTCGGCCATCGCGGCCCGGTGTTCTGTTCTGGAATGGACCTCAAGGAAGCACAGGGAGCCGGCGAGCAAAGCCAGGGCGTGCAGGAGTTTCCCTCGATCCTGGAGCGGATCTGGACCAGCCCGAAACCGGTGGTCGCCGCGCTGTCCGGCCCGGCGAGGGCGGGCGGCGTCGGGCTCGTCGCCGCCGCCGACATCGCGGTGGCGGCCGACACGGCGACGTTCGCGTTCACCGAGGTGCGCATCGGAGTCATCCCGGCGATCATCTCGGTCACCGTGCTGCCGAGGCTCAACGCGCGCGCGGCGCACGAACTGTTCCTCACCGGCGAGAAGTTCGACGCGAAGCGGGCGGCGGAGATCGGCCTGATCAACGCCGCCGTTCCGGAGAAAGACCTCGCGGCGGAGGTCGAGCGTTATGTCGCGGCGCTCGCGCTCGGCGGACCCTCCGCGCTCGCGGCGACCAAGCAACTACTCCAGGGCGAAACGGGCACCGCGATGCCGGAGACGTTCGCCACGATGCTGGCGACCTCGGCCAGGTTCTTCGCGAGCGAGGAAGGCCAGGAGGGGATCACGGCTTTCGCGCAGAAACGCACACCGAACTGGGTCCCGGCCGACTGAGTCGGTCAGTCAGCCAAGACGACCGTCAGTGTGCGGCTGTCGGCGCGTTCGCCGCCGGGGGCGAGCGCGCGCTGCGCGTCCGACAGCGTGCCGTGCACGGCGACGTAGGCCCGGGGGTCGGCTTGCTTCAGCGCGTCGGAGGCGATCCAGATCAGCACGTGCTCCCCCGGCGGCAGCCAGGCCAGATCGGTGAGGCAGTCGTAGAGCGCGTCGAGGTTGCGGCCGAAGTACTCGGGAAACGACAGCGCCGAGGCGATGGCGTCGAGAGTGCCCAGCTTGTCGAGGTGCGACGTCCCGTCGAGGACGTGCGCGAACGCGCCACGGGCCTTGGCTTGCTCGGCGACGGACCGCCATGCCGGTTTCGGCTGCCCCGTCATCGCGATGGGTCCACGACGACGAAGGACGCGTAGTGGTCGGCCGTGTAGTACAACTCGTCGGCCTCACCCTCGACGAGCCTGCGGGCACCCCGGTCCGCGCTTCCCGGCGTCGGAACGGTGTACTCCCGGTAGTAACCGGATTCCTGCTCTGGCAACAACCTCTCCCTATTGCCGAAAACCGTGCCGTCCCTCTCCGGATAGGGGAACGGTCCGTCCTGCTCGATGAGCCGGTAGGTCTCGTCCGCTTGCTCGGGCAGGCTGGAAAGTGGCTCGACCTGTAGTCCCGATTCCGCGCCGGGCACGCTACCCGGCGCGTCGCTGGAATCGCCTGCCGCGATGACGTCTTTGATCAGCCAGCCACCGAGCACCAGCACGATGAGCCCGATCAGCGCGGCGCTGATGCGCCTCCGGGAAAGCATTCCGTACCCCTAGGACCCTTTTTCGTGGTGACGTGCCGCCCTGATGCGGGCGGCCCGGTCGGCCACGACGTTCACAACGCGATGCACAATCCAGGCGAGCCCGAGGCACAACGGCACCAGTACCGCCATGACCAGTACGAACTGCACGGGGAACCACTGCTGCGCGAGCCAGAGCTCGAACCCGTCCCACCAGCGGGCCACTCCGTCGAACACATGCAAGAGCCTACGCCAGGTAGGTTGACGCCATGTTCGCCGTCTATGCCAAAGAAGCCAATACCGACGATCCGCTGGCCTCACTCGTGGTCGGCGAGCGGCCGGAGCCCGAGGTTCCCGCAGGCTGGGTGCGGGTTTCGGTCAAGGCAGCCAGTTTGAACATGCACGACCTGTGGACGTTGCGCGGGGTCGGGATCAAGCAGGAGCAGTTCCCGATGATCCTCGGCTGCGACGGCGCGGGCGTTCTGGACGACGGCACGGAGGTGGTCATCCACTCCGTCATCAACGACGACTCCTGGCACGGGGACGACACGCTCGACCCCAAGCGGACCCTGCTCACCGAGAAGCATCAGGGCACCTTCGCCGACTACGTGGTGGTTCCGGCTCGCAACGTGCTGCCGAAACCGGCCGGTCTCTCGTTCGCGGAAGCGTCGACGATGGGCACGGCATGGCTGACCGCCTACCGGATGCTGTTCGTCAAGTCAGGGCTGCGGCCTGGGCAGACGATGCTCGTGCAGGGTGCGTCCGGTGGCGTGGCGACGGCGCTGGTTCAGCTCGGCAGGGCGGCCGGCATGCGGGTATGGGTGACGGGACGCAGCGAGGACAAGCGTGCGCTCGCGGTGGAATTGGGCGCCCACGAAGCGTTCGAGCCGGGCTCCCGGCTTCCGGAACGCGTCGACGCCGTGTTCGAGACCGTCGGCAAGGCCACCTGGTCGCACTCGGTCAAATCGCTCAAGCCGGGCGGCGTCATCGTGGTGTCCGGTTCGACGAGCGGGCCCGACGCGAGCGCGGAGCTACAGCGCGTGTTTTTCTTGCAGCTCAGGGTCATCGGCTCGACGATGGGGACGCGGGACGAGCTCGCGAACCTGCTTTCCTACGTCGAACTGGCCGGCATCCGGCCCCGGATCGGGGACGAGCTGCCTTTCACCGAAGCCGGGCGGGGCTTTACCAACATGCTGAAAGGCGCCACCGCCGGGAAGATCGTCTTCGCTCACTGATCCGAACCCGGCGCGCTGACCAGCGACGATTTCGCATTGACAGCACGCCGATACGCGACGGTGCGCCCGAGCGGCGGTATGAAACGGCCGTTTCTCGGTTAACCTGGTCACATGATCGCGGTGCAGCGACAAGCGCCGGCGGATCCCCTGGAACCGTCGGCGCCCGTCGACATCAGGACCGGCTACCGACGGTTCGCCGGTTTCCGCACCCGTGTGCTCGAAGCAGGACCGCGGCCCTCGACCCAGGCGGGGGGCAGGCGCCGAGGTCGCAGGACCGCCGCCCGGCCCAGCGCGCCGCGCATCGTGCTGCTCCACGGCTATTGCGACAGCGCCGACACCTGGCGGCAGGTGATCACCGAACTCGCGGCGCTCGGTCACTCCGTGATCGCGGTGGATCTTCCAGGGTTCGGTGAGGCGGCGCCGTTGCGGCAGGGCGCCATCCTCCCCCAGCTCGACGCGTTCACCGCCGCGGTGATCAAGGAACAGTCCGCGCTCGGCGGCGTCGTGCTCGTCGGCAACTCGCTCGGCGGCACGATGGGGCTGAGGGCGGCGCAGGATCCGCGCCTTCCGGTGGCGGGGGTCGTCTCGATCGCCGCGCCCGGTTTCGTCGATTCCTGGCTCATCAGGACCGTCGCGCGCTATCCGCTCGCGCTGCGCGCGTGTGCCTCGCTTCCGCTGCCCGTTCCCGGTTTCGTGGTGAGGGCCGTCGCCGAGCGAGTCGTTCCGCGCCTGCTGTATGCCAGCGCCGCGATGGTCGACCCAGAGCACGTACGCCGGTTCACCGACCAGTTCCCCGACTATCGCAGCGCGACGACCCGGCTGGGCCAGGCACGCGAACTGGTCGCCGAACTCGCCGACGCCTACCGGCTCGACAGCATCACCGTTCCGTTGCTCGTTGTCGCGTGCGGCCGCGACCATCTGGTCAGCGCGGCATCGGGACGGCAACTGCACGCGCTCGTGCCGCACAGCAGGCTGCTCGTCCGCGAGGATTGGGGGCACTGCCCGCAATTGGACGATCCGGCGGCGATCGCGGAGCTGCTGGCGTATTTCGTGCGGGCGACCGGCGCGGTGTCCGGCGCAGCGGCAACGCCTGGCCCTGAACCGGTCACCGGTGTCGCGGGCTGAAAAATCACTGGCTGGTGTTGTTCTTCGGAGCGAGTGTGCGCGCGAAGTGTTCGCGCGCCTCGCTCGCCCTTCCCGCGCCGTACACCCGCAACAGCTCGGCGAGTTCGGGATAGTCAGCGTCCAGTATGGACGCGGCATGCTCGATCTCGGCCGCGCTGGCGATTTCCCGCAGAAGTGCCTGGATCCCCCCGACAGGGTCGGAGTGGGCGGTCTCGGGGGCGAGCACCCTGATGCTCGTCGTGGACGTCATCGGCTCGGCCTGGATCGCGGCGAGCCGTTCCTTGATCTCGCGGGCGGGCAAGTCGTCGAATCCCGCGTCGGTCGCGAGTGCCTCGACGGAAAGCAGCCGGGAGAACACGGCCGGATTGCTGATCTTGGCGCGGTTGCCGGACATGAGCTGCGACAACATCGGCGCCGAGATGCCGAGGATGCCGGCGAGCCCAGCCTGGGACACGTCGAGGCGGTCGATGAGGCGACCGAGACGGTCACCCAGCGGCTCCCCATACCATTCGATCTGCTGTTTGCGGTTGCGGTCGACGACGCTCTCAGCCACCCGGCCTCCCATTGTTCACGGGTGGAACTTAGCTGTTTGCATCATAGTCCGTGGACAGAACGTCGAAAATCTCGACAGGTTCACCGTCGGCGGTGAGCGCCGGCAGTTCAAGTGGGGCCGCCGCCCTCAGTTCGGCGAGCCTGCCGGCCGCCGAGTGCCGCTGCCGGGGATCGGCTGAGCGCAGGGTCGCAACGACGGATCGCAGCGGTCCGGAGTCCGGCTCCCGTTCGGGGCCCGGCCGTTCCGAACCGCTGAGCAGTTGCGCGGCGACCGCGCCCGCGGCGAAGAGGTCCTGGCTTGCGTGCGGCGGCTGTCCGGCGAGCACCTCCGGCGCGAGATAGCCGGGCGTGCCGACGACGAAACCGGTGCGCGTGACGCGCTGGCTGCCCATCGCGTGGACGAGGCCGAAGTCGCTGAGCCGCAAGTGCGGCGCGCGCGTCGCGGTGGGGTGCAGCAGCACGTTGGCCGGCTTGACGTCCCTGTGCACGAGCCCCCTGCCGTGCACGTGAGCGAGCGCGTCGAGGAGCTGGGCGAGGATTTCGGCGACGTAGCGCCACGGCAACGGGCCGTGATCGGCGAGCAGGGTCGCGAGCGATCCTCCCCGCACGAGTTCGCTCGCGATGACGACGAGGTCGCGCCCCTCCGCCCAGGCGTAGGGGCTGAGGACGTGCGGGTGGTCGAGCCGCACACTGCGTTCCCTCGCCGCTCTGATGAGCTCGGCGCTGGCGGCACCGTGAACCAGTTTCGCCGCGCACTGTTCACCGGTGGCGAGATCCGTGGCCAGCCATACCGCGCCGTGGCCGCCCGATCCGATGCGGCTGGCCAGTTCGAACCGCCCCGCGACGACGGCACCCCTTTTCGCCGATGACGCCGACGGTGCGGAAGCTGAGGAAGCTGGGCAAGCACCGTGCCGCCGCGAATCCCCCGCTCGCCGCTCCCCGCTCATGCCGCCACTCCCCCATTCGCCTCCGTTTTGCCGTGAGCGGGGGAGCTTTGCTGCCGTAAAACGACAGCAAAGCTCCCCCGACACTGTGTAGTAGTTGACTTTCCGGCCACGGTCTGCTTCAAGCGAACCTGGTTGTGGCGCCGCGCATCGCGTCGCGTGCCTGAGTCCTGAGCGTCTCGATGATGTCGGCCGCCGGGCCCTCGCCCGCGAGCCCATAGGTCTGCCCCGCCCACAACGACATGGCCTCCGGGTCACCCGCTTTGCCCGCCGCCGCGCGGATGGGCCTGCTCAGATTGTGCAACTGCGGATAGGCCGCAGGCGCCTGCTCGGAGTGCTCCCGCATGAACCGGTTCACCATTCCTCGCGCGGGACGGCCGCTGAACGCGCGCGTGAACGCCGTCTGCCGTCCGGCCGAGGCGAGTGCGCGACGCTGCGTGCCGTTCGTGCCCGCCTCGTCCGCACGCAGGAACGCCGTACCGAGCTGTGCCGCCCGCGCCCCGGCGACCACGACCGCGGCGACGTCGGCGCCGTGCACGAGCCCACCCGCCGCGACCAGCGGCAGGTCCGTCACCGCCGACACCAGGCGCATCGCGGCAAGCAGACCGAACAGTTCGCCGCCCGCGGCCTGTCCGGGATCGTCGACGAAGACCGCCCTGTGCCCACCGGCCTCGAAACCCTGCACGCAGAGCGCGTCCGCGCCTGCCTCGGCCGCTTGCGACGCCTCCTCTGGCGTGGTCACCGTCACCACCACCTTGCTGCCCGCGTGGTGCAGCCGGTCGATGTCGTTCTCGGCCGGAGTGCCGAACGTGAAGGACACCACCGGAACCCGTTGTGCCACCAGCAGGTCCAGCTTCGCCGAGTACACGTCGTCATCCCACTGCGGCGCTCCAGCGCGGACCTCGTAGCGCTCGGCCTCCCGCTGCAGGCTGCTCGCGTACGGCCGTACGTCCACGGTGGACCGGGCGCCGGGCACGAAGAGATTGACCCCGAACCCCTCACCTGCCAGCTCCCTCGTGCGGCGAATCTGGTCGGTCAAGGCGGCCGCGCTGAGGTAGCCACCTGCCAGAAAACCGAACGCACCGGCGGTAGCCGCCGCGGCGACGAGCTCTGGTGTGGATGGACCACCAGCCATCGGCGCGACGATCACCGGAACCCGCAAGCTGTCGAACATGAGCCAAGCCTACGAACCGTCGCCGAGCCCCCATGACGCGGCCACATTCCGCCGCGAAATCCCATGTCAGAACAAAACCGGGCGATGTGACGGCCAGATTACCCATCGTCACTCGGCCGAGTGACGCGCTGTTTCGAGCTCGATAAGCGTCCGTAACAGCCCTTGAGCCCTCATCCGGCGCACCGCAGGCTCCCCTACGCGAAGCCCGTTCGCACCGTGCGATCCCGAACAACGCGGGCCGACCGAAAGGAAGCCGACATGACCGAGCACCGGCAGCACCCCTCCCAGAGCACAGCCCGCCGCTGGACCCTGCGGGGTATCGCGGTGAGCGCACTGGCCCTGCCCTTGATCGCCGTAGCGGGCGGGCAGGCATCCGCGGCCGAACTGGCTCCCATCGCGGAATACCTCGACAGCACGATCGCCGCCACCTCGGCCTCGCTGGTCGAGGCACTGGCGATCCTGCTCGGCGTCGGCTGACCGACGATTTCTGCCGTGGGCGGAGCGCATCTGCCCACGGCAGAAACCGGGCGAAGTCCTACTTCTTTCCCTTGCCCTTACCGTCTCCCCCACTGTCCTCTGTGGACAGCGCAGCGACGAAGGCCTCCTGCGGAACCTCGACCCTGCCGACGGTCTTCATCCGCTTCTTGCCTTCCTTCTGCTTTTCCAGCAGCTTGCGCTTCCGCGAGATGTCACCGCCGTAGCACTTGGCGAGGACGTCCTTGCGAATCGCGCGAATGGTTTCCCTCGCGATGATCCGCGACCCGATGGCTGCCTGGATCGGCACCTCGAACTGCTGCCGGGGAATAAGTTCCCTGAGCCGGGTCGCCATCCTGTTGCCGTAGGCGTAAGCGGCGTCCTTGTGCACGATCGCCGAGAACGCGTCGACCGCCTCACCCTGCAACAGGATGTCCACCTTGACCAGGTCGGACACCTGGTCGCCCGCCTCCTCGTAGTCGAGCGAGGCATAACCGCGAGTGCGCGACTTCAGCGAATCGAAGAAGTCGAAGATGATCTCGGCGAGCGGGAGCTGGTAACGCAGTTCGACCCGTTCCTCCGACAGGTAGTCCATTCCCAGCAACTGGCCGCGTTTTCCTTGGCACAGTTCCATGATCGCGCCGATGAACTCGGAGGGGGCGATGATCGTGACCTTGCTGACCGGCTCCCGCACCTCGGCGATCTTGCCACCGACCGGCCAGTCGGAGGGATTGGTCACCACATGCTCGGTGCCGTCCTCCATGAACACGTCGTACACCACGTTGGGCGCGGTGGAGATGAGCTCCAGCCCGAACTCGCGCTCAAGCCGGTCGCGGGTGATCTCCAGGTGCAGCAAACCGAGAAAACCGCAGCGGAAGCCGAATCCGAGCGCCACCGACGTTTCCGGTTCATAGCTGAGTGCGGCGTCGTTGAGCTGGAGCTTGTCGAGCGCTTCCCTGAGGTCCGGGTAGTCCGACCCATCGAGGGGATACAGCCCGGAGTAGACCATGGGCTGCGGTTCGCGGTACCCGGCGAGCGGTTCGGCCGCGCCACGGCGCTCGGAGGTGACGGTGTCACCGACCTTCGATTGCCTGACGTCCTTCACCCCGGTGATGAGGTAACCGACCTCGCCGACCCCCAGCCCCTTGGACGCCTTGGGTTCGGGCGAGATGATGCCGACCTCTAGCAGCTCGTGTGTGGCACCGGTGGACATCATGCGGATGCGCTCGCGTGGCGTGATCTTGCCGTCGACGACCCTGATGTAGGTGACGACGCCGCGGTAGGTGTCGTAGACGGAGTCGAAGATGAGCGCCCTCGCCGGAGCGTCGGCCTCGCCCTCCGGCGGAGGGACCTGGCGCACGACCTCGTCGAGCAACTCCTCCACCCCGGCGCCGGTCTTGGCTGAGACCCGCAGCACGTCGCTCGGCTCACAGCCGATGATTCCGGCCAATTCGGCCGCGTACTTGTCGGGATCCGCCGCAGGCAGGTCGATCTTGTTGAGTACCGGGATGACGTGCAGATCCTTGTCCAGCGCCAGATAGAGGTTCGCCAGCGTCTGTGCCTCGATGCCCTGCGCGGCGTCCACGAGGAGGATCGCGCCCTCACACGCCTCAAGCGCCCGGGAAACCTCGTAGGTGAAGTCCACGTGTCCCGGTGTGTCGATCAGGTGCAGCACGTGGTCCTGGTCACCGGACCGCCACGGCAGGCGCACGTTCTGCGCTTTGATCGTGATGCCGCGCTCGCGCTCGATGTCCATCCGGTCGAGATACTGCGCACGCATCGACCGGGCCTCGACGACCCCCGTGAGCTGCAACATCCGGTCGGCAAGGGTCGACTTGCCGTGATCGATGTGCGCGATGATGCAGAAGTTGCGGATGAACTTCGGCGGCGTGAAGGTGTCGTCGGCTGACGGACGTGTGTGTGTCACTCGTTTCCTCAGGTCACTCGCGGGCGGCAAGGTCCATGGTCCCATGCCACGCGAAGACAATTCCGGGTCATCCCCGATGCGAGCGCCGTGGGTCCGTGGTGATCTCGAAGTATGACCGAATCAATTGGCCAGGCGCTCGATCGAGTGTTCGGGCATCCACGAGGATGGCTCGGCCGGCTCGGCGGCGCCGTCATGGCATCCAGTAACGCGGCCACCGAACGGCACGTCAGCACCGTCGCCAGGGCAGGAGACGGCGAAACGGCGCTGGTCGTCGGGCCGGGACCGGGAGTCGGGCTCGCGGAGGTCGCCACGAAGGCGGCGGTGACCATCGGCGTCGACCCCTCCCCCGACATGCTCGGCCTGTGCGGGCAACGGTGCGCCGACCGGATCTCCAACGGTACGGTCCGGCTACACCAGGGAACGGCCGCCTCGACCGGGCAGGAGCCGGAATCCGTCGACGTCGTCATCAGCGTCAACAACGTCCAGTTCTGGGAAGACCGCAAGGCCGCGTTCGGCGAACTGTTCCGGGTACTGCGGCCCGGCGGCAGAATCGTGCTGTCCGCGCACGAGAAGTCACTCCCGGTGTCCAGGCACGAACTGGCCGACGAACTCGAACAGGCCGGGTTCGCCGACCTGCAAACCTGGGTGTGGGATCCCCCGGGACCAGCCGCTCCGCGTGCCGCGCAACTGCGCGCGTGGCGCCCGAGCGCCGACCCGCGCTAGCCGGAGCGGACGTCCACCCTCAGCGGATGCCCCTCGGGCACCTCGACCAGCACGATGCGCACGCCGTCGGGGTCGGAGACCGACGCCTCGTCGAGGCCCCACGGTTCGCGACGAGGGCCGTTTTCCGGTTCGACACCCTTCTCCCTCAACTCGGCTACGGTGGCGGCGAGGTCTCTGACCTGCAACCACAGCGCCGCGTTCCCGCCGCGCTCACCACCTGAGCCGACGACCTCGACAAAGCCGCCGCCCGCGAAGAACACCGTGCCTCCGGGAAACTCCCGGTAGACGGCGAGGCCGAGCGTGTCCCGGTAGAACGCGGTCGTCACCTCGTTGTCGGCGGGGTGCAGCAGTACCCGGCTGCTCAGCACATCCATGGTTCCACGGTCTCACGCGAACGCGGTCGCCGTGATTCCGGCGAGCACGATCACGACGCCGGTCCTCCTCGCGGGCGCGACAAGACCGACCGGGAAACGCGCATCGCGAACAGCACGAGCAGCTAGGCCACCGAGCACGAACACGGCCGACAGCCCCCTCCGGAGCACCACGGAAAGATCATCGACCGCGTATCCGCGCCGTAGTGCGAGGCCGTAGGCGACCTGGCGCACCCCGGCGATCCCGGCCAGCTCCATTGTGGACTGTTGCCCCGGCCAGCAGCGTCGCGATCACGAACGGAGCCACGATCACCGCAGGCACGGTGCAGTACGCGGGCGAGGCTGACCTGACGACCGTCGTCACATCGGCGGTCACGGACCGTCCCGCGCACCGGGCACGTCCGGTGCCACGATTCTGACGGTGACGCCGGGCAACCCTGGACACTGCCCCGGCACCCATACGCCCAGGTGCGGGGGTGAGCCGACCGGGTTGTTATGCTTGCTCGCTGTTGCCGTGTGGCATTCCGCCATGGAGGAAACCCAGCGATATCGCAGGGGCCGCGACGACACGGTGACAACTCCCGCCGAATGATGAAGGAGCGCCACGTGGCCAACATCAAGTCCCAGATGAAGCGCATCAAGACCAACGAGAAGGCTCGGCAGCGCAACCAGTCGGTCAAGTCGGCGGTGAAGACCGCGATCCGCAAGTTCCGCGAGGCCGCGGACGCCGGTGACAAGGCCAAGGCCGTCGAGTTGCAGCGCGAGGCAGCCAAGAAGCTGGACAAGGCAGCCGGCAAGGGTGTCATTCACCAGAACCAGGCCGCGAACAAGAAGTCCGCGATGGCCAGGCGCGCCAACAAGCTCTGAGCACGATCCCGAGAAGGGCCCGGCGACCGACGTCGCCGGGCCCTTCTCGTATCCGGCACCGGTCCGGCGTGGGGCGTCGCCGGACCGTTTCGTGCTCGGCGCCGGTCCGGCGTGCGGCGGCACTCACATCTGCGGCCGGTGCGTCGCCCGGAACTCCCGGGCTTCGCCCCGGCGGTCATCACCGCCGGGGCGAAGCGGACACCCAACGAGGTCAGGGTCACCCGGAGGGGCTTCACGTCCTGGCTCCCGCTGACGGGCGTCCGAGCCAGCGCGACCGAGTGCGACCGCGGCTAGCGACGCTCCCGCGCGGCGGCGATGTCGAGGACAGCACGCTCGATGGCATAGTCCGGACTCGCGGCGGCACCTTTGACCTCCGCGTTCACCCGCGCCGCCACCCGCATGGCCTCGGCGAGCCCCCCTGCGCTCCACCCTCGGGACTGGCCCTGTGCCTTACGGATCTTCCACGGCGGCATCCCCAGCTCGCCCGCCATCTGATTGGGATTGCCCCGCCCGGCGGCCGACACCCTGGCGATCGTGCGTACCGCGTCGGCCAGCGCATCGGCCACGAGCACATGCGGAACACCGATCTGCTGTGCCCAGCGCACTGATTCCAGCGCGGCGGCCCTGTCGCCCGCGACGGCCTTCTCGGCGACCATGAACCCGGTGACGTCCGCCCGCCCCGTGTGGTAGGTCCGCACAGCGGCCTCGTCGACGTTTCCCCCTGAATCGGCGACGAGCTGCGCCGAGGCAGAGGCCAGTTCACGCAAATCCGAACCGACGGCGTCGATCAACGCGACGACGCCTGCGGCGTCGATTCGGCCGCCGGCCTTGCGAACCTCGTTGCGCACAAACGCTTCGCGCTCGGCGGGCTTGCTGATCTTGGCGCATTCGGTGACCACGGCGCCGGCCTTCTTCAAGGCCGAAGGCAGCGACTTGGCCGCCTTGCTTCGCCCGCCACCGCTGTGCACCACCACCAGCACGATCCCGTCGGCGGGCTGGGCGATGTAAGCGAGCACGGCATCGGCGATGTCCTGACCGATGTCGTGTGCCGATTCCAGGACGATCACCCTGCCCTCGCTGAACAGCGAGGGACTGACCAGCTCGGCCAGCACGGGCGCTGTGAGATCGGACACCCGAACCCTGGTCAGATCGGCAGTCGCGTCGGCGAGCCGAGCGGCGTCCAGCGCCGCGTACACGGCGCGTTCGACAAGCAGCTCCTCGTCGCCCAGCACCAGGTGCAGCGGCGGGGGCGTGGTGGCTGGCGCGGTCACGGTCCCGATCCTGCCACGAGCCACCGACAACGGTGACATAGCCCGCATGGCCGTGGCAGGAATCGAACTCGATGTCGTAGTGTGAATGGCGATACGGCCCACGACGGTCGCGACCACCATTCCGGTGATGTCGGTCCGGCCGGTCCACAATCGAATACCGCTCATCCAGAGGGGCAGAGGGAACGGCCCGATGAAGCCCCGGCAACCGGCGACAGCCTGTCATCTCGATTCCGCGAGGTAGCTGTCGATCACGGTGCCAATTCCGGCCCGCACAGCGGGGCAGATGAGGAAAGGACCTCGCGATGACCGCAGCTCTCGGTACGACCACCAAGCACAATGTCGACCTCGGCCCCGCAGTTGAGCTGGTTTCCAAAGAAGAGGGTCACCGCCAGCCACTCGCACCCGAGTTCGTTTCGGCTGAGGACTTCTCCCCCCTTGAGGTCGCCTACGACTTCGGCAGGGTTCGCCGCGAGGACATCGAGTCCGGTCCGCGCAACATCTGGCGTTACAAGAAGCTGCTGCCGGTGCCCTCGAACGTCGAGGAGATCCCCAACACCGAGCCGGGCTGTACCAGGCTGGTGCGTGCCGACCGGCTGGCGAAGGCCCTCGGGGTCAAGCGCGTCTGGGTCAAGGACGACACCGGCAATCCCACTCACTCCTTCAAGGACCGCGTGGTGGCGGTCGCGCTCGCCGCGGCCCGTGAATTCGGCTTCGACACCCTGGCCTGCCCATCGACCGGCAACCTGGCCAACGCCGTCGCCGCCGCGGCGGCACGGGCGGGCTGGCAGTCCGTCGTACTCGTACCCTCCAGCCTCGAACGGGCCAAGATCCTCACGACCGCCGTTTACGACGGCGCGCTGCTCGCCGTCGACGGCAACTACGACGACGTGAACCGCCTCGCCACCCAGCTCGCCGCCGAGAACGAAAGCTGGGCGTTCGTCAACGTCAACGTGCGGCCGTACTACTCCGAGGGCTCCAAGACACTCGCCTACGAGGTGGCCGAACAGCTCGGCTGGCGGCTGCCGGAACAGATCGTGGTTCCCATCGCGTCCGGCTCCCAGCTCACCAAGGTGGACAAGGGTTTCCGGGAACTCAGCCAGCTCGACCTCGTCGACGGGTCGCCGTACAAGGTGTTCGGCGCACAGGCCACTGGCTGTTCGCCGGTGTCAGCGGCGTTCAGGGCGGGCCACGACGTGGTGCAACCGGTGAAGCCGGACACCATCGCCCGCTCGCTCGCGATCGGCAACCCGGCCGACGGCCCGTACGTGCTGGACACGGTCAACCGCACCGGTGGCTCCATCGAGGACGTCACCGACGAGGAGGTCGTCGAGGGCATCCGGCTACTCGCCCGCACCGAAGGCATTTTCACCGAGACGGCGGGCGGCGTCACCGTGGCCACCGCCAAGAAGCTCATCGAAACTGGCAAGCTCGACCCGGACGCCGAGACCGTGCTGCTCATCACCGGCGACGGCCTGAAGACGCTCGACGCCATCGAATCCAAGGTCGGCCCCAAGGCCACCGTTCCCCCCGCCGCCGACGCGGTCCGCGAGGCACTGGGCCGCTGAGCCCGCGACTCCCGCCGACCCGGCCCACGGCGCGACGTCACCACGTCGCGCCGTGGTGAGCTCACGTCATCACCGGAACGGGCAACTCCACGATCACCTCATGGCGACCGTCCTCTTCGGACAATCGCGATGTCGTGGCCGTCCTTGACCACCGCGACATCCCCCGCCGTGTCGGTTCGTGTCACCAGTGCACCTCCGGATGTCAGTGTTCTCATCGTGACCGGGCTCGGATGCCCGTAGTTGTTGTCGGCTCCCACGCTGATCAGTGCGATCCGTGCTCGCACCGCTCCGAGGAACGGCGGCAGGCTGTACCGGCTCCCGTGGTGCGGCACCTTCAGCACCTCGGCACGCAGATCGGTGCCCGCGTCCAGCAGGTCGCCCTGTGCCAGCAGTTCCACGTCACCAGTGAGCAGAACTCTGCCGGCCCCGGTGTGGGCTTTGACCACCAGCGAGGCATTGTTGATGGTCGAGCCGTCGTCGTCCTCGCTGCTCGCGGGTGAATATCGAGGTCCGAGGACGTCCAGTCGCAAGCCTGGCCAGGTGAGCCGGTCACCGGCTTTGAGTTCCAGCAGCGGGACGCCGTGCCTGGCCGCTTCGGCGGCCACCCGACGCCAGGCCCATGACGGTGTCCGGCCAGGTCCGACCGCGACCGCACCCACCGACCGCGCGTCGAAAACCGAGGACAGCCCGCCGACATGGTCGGCGTGAAGATGGCTCAACACCACCATCGGTACGCGTTCGATGTCGAGCCGGTCGAGGCAATCGCCAAGCGGAGCGGGATCAGGCCCGGTGTCGACCACGACCGCGCGCCCCGGCTGGCTGGTCGCCAGCACGACACCGTCGCCCTGACCGACGTCGCATGCGACGGCCGTCCATCCCGGCGGCGGCCAGCCTGGCGTGACCACCTGAACCGGCACGAACACGATCAGCACGCCGGTGAGCGTCAGCGCGAGCCCCATCCGAGCGGCCCTGAAACGGATCGCCAGCACGAGAAGCGCGGCGATTCCAAGCGCGAACAGACCTCCCCACCAGCCGGCGGGCCACGGCATCACCGCACCGGGGACTGACGCCGCCTCCCTCGCCACGAGGATGAGCCAGCCAACGCCGGGACCGGCGACCTGTACCAGCAGCTCGGCGCCGCCATGCCAGAGCGGAGCCAGCACGACGGCGAGCACCCCCAGCACGGTGACCGGCGCGACCACGGGTGCCGCCAGCAGGTTCGCCACCGCCGACACCAGGCTGACCTCTCCGGCCATGCCCGCGATGAGCGGCGCCGTCGCCAGAAACGCCGCCACCGGTACCGCGAGCGCTTGCGCGACGCCGATGGGCACCTTGCGCCGGTGCATCGCGTCCGACCACGGCGGTGCCAGCAACACGAGGCCGGCCGTCGCCGCGACCGACAGTGCGAAACCCATGGTCGTCGCCATGGCCGGGTCGTAGAGCACCAGCACGCACACGGCCGCCCCCAGGGCAGGTAACGCCGATCCTCGCCTGCCGAGCATGAGTGCCAGCAAGCCCACCGCACCCATGACGCCGGCCCGCAGCACGCTCGGTTCGTAGCCGACGAGGACGACGAAACCGATCAACGCGACGCCCGCGATGGCCGCGGCCGTCCGGGGCCCGCAGCGCAACGCACGCGCGGTAAGCAGGACGGCACCGCACACGATGGCGAGGTTCGAACCGGACACCGCGACGAGATGGGACATGCCCGCGTCCAGAAACTCCTCCTCGACGCGCTCCGGCAAGCCACTGGTGTCGCCGACGATCAGCCCGGGCAGCAAGCCCGCCGGTTCCGCCGGCAGCACCGAGGAGACGGTCCGCAGCTCCGCCCTCAGCGACTCGGCCACCCGCTGCCACCCCGGCGCGGGCCCCTTCGACTCCGGGGGACCACGCACGTAGGTCACGGCGACCGTCAGTTCACCACCGCGCGAGGGCGCGAGACCCCCGCTCGCGGTGACGTCTTGCCCCGGCAGCAGTCGTGACCACTCCTCGAAAGGCGCGATCAACAGGATCCTGCCCGCCGATCGCACTGGAATACCGCCGACGACGGCCTCTGTCAGATCCACCGGGACGACGACCGACTGGGCGCCCCCGGGCCTTCCCGCGTATCCGGCCGCGCGTACCAGGCGAGGCCGCTCGGCCACGGTCCCGCTGACGAGCGCCTCACCGCCGCGTTGCGCGTGTTCCCGCAACGGATGCTGCTGAGCCTGCGCGATCCGGAACGCCAGTGCCGAGGCCACGAGTACCCCGCACACGATGAGAGTTCCGGCAACAGGCAACCGCCAGTCCGGGTCGCGTGTGGACGGCCTTCGTCTTCGTCGCCGGATCAACGCACAAGCGGCGACGAGGCCGAGTACACCGCAGACGACTGTCGCCACCCAGTGCCACAACAAGCCGAGCAGCGTGGCCGTCCACACGAGAATCGCCGCGGGAACCAGACGGAAATCGTGTCCGCTGGCACGGCGCAGCTCGCCGCACGGCTCCGTTCCGGTCAGCCGGGTCATCCCAGAGTCACCTGCTCACGAAGCTCCGCGAACCGTTTCTCGCCGATGCCGTCGACTTCTCGCAGTTGCTCCACGGCGGTGAAGCGGCCGTTGCGCGCCCGCCAGTCGAGTATCCGTTGCGCGGTCACCTCTCCCACCCCGTTGAGGCTCTCCAGTTGTTCCTGCCCCGCCGTGTTCAGATCGATCTTCGCGGTGTCCTGCTGGCCGGCGCCGGTCCCGGGCGGCGCGGGGCCAGATTCCGCCGCCATCACCTCGGGCGGTACGGGGACTCCGACGTACACCTGTTCGCCGTCGCTCAGCCGACGCGCGAGGTTGACCGACAGCAGGTCCGCGTCCTTGTCGGCTCCCCCGACAGCCCGGATGGCGTCGGCGACCCTCGCACCGGCAGGCACCGTGATCAAGCCGGGTTCGGCGACCTTTCCCACGACGCTGACCACCATCGGCTCGTCGCTGGTGTCCGTCGTGGACGGTCCCGTTGTCGCCGTGACGGCGGCCGCCTGCTGCTGAGCAACCGGCAGCGGGGGCGGACGTTCGGATGCCGGGCCCGAACCGGTCAGCATGACGACCGCGGTGACGATCACCGCGGCCACGACGAGACCGGTCGCGAGGAACACCCCGCGGCGGCGGCCGGGCCCGGACAACGCTCCCTCGGGAAGCCAGCGTTCGATCATCCGGCCGGCGCGGTCGGCCGGTGGCGCTTCGTCGTTTCGCGCGTTGTCCCGCTCGACCTGATCGGCAAGTTGCGCGAGGCGAGCACGTGAGGGAGCGGAGGCTTTTTCCTGTGAGCGAACAGAACCAGCACCGCCGTCCGCGGTGTCGTCTGATGTGTCCTCTGTGGAGGAACGGGTCGTGGCTTTCTCGAACACCCGATCGACGCTAGAGAACCCTCCTTGCCACCGGAAGCGTGAATTCGCCAATCTGTGGACAACCGGGCCCCTGTGGACAACTCGGGGTCGACGGCCACTTGTCGGCAGCGGTGTGCGCTAACGTCGGACAGGCACCGATTCCGGCCGCTGCACGACAATGCCGAGCACGCCGGGACCGGTGTGCGCACCGACCACCGCACCCAATTCCGACACGACACACCCCTGAGAACGAGGCAACATCTCCTCAAGCCTTGTCGCGAGTTCGGCGGCACGCTCCGGCGAGGCGAGATGGTGCACAGCGACCTCGATCGCCTCGTCGCCGGCCGACCGCGCGGCGAGGTCCAGCAACCGCGCGACGGCGCGATGCATGGTGCGTACCTTTTCCAAAGGCCGGATCTCACCCTCCTCCACCCGCAGGACGGGCTTGACCGCAAGCGCAGTGCCCAGCAACGCGGCCGCTGGACCGATCCGTCCCCCACGCCGGAGGTATTCCAATGTCTCGACCACGAAGAACGTGTCCGACCGTTCCGCCGCGGCGACGGCCGCCGCCTCGACTTGCTCACCGCCCGCTCCCGCCGACGCCACGTTCGCGGCATGCAGCGCCGCAAAGCCGAGACCCATCGCGGTCGTCCTCGAGTCGACGACCCGCACCCGGTCCGGCCCCACCTCTTGAGCCGCGAGTACCGCCGATTCCCAGGTTCCCGACAGTCGCTTCGACAGGTGGACCGACACCACCGTGTCGGCGCCGTCAGCCAATGCGGCACGGAAGGCGGAGGCGAAGGCCGACGGCGCCGGCCGTGACGTCGTGACGATGTGCCGCTGCCTCAGTGCCTCGGCGAGCGCCGCCGGACCGACTTCGACGCCATCCAGTGCCGCGACCCCGTCGATGAGCACGTGACATGGAACGACCCGGATCCCGTGTCTCTCGGCGAACCCTTCCGGCAGGTGAGCAGTGGAGTCCGTTACGACGGCGACCGGCACGGATGCCAGCCTACGTCGCCTGGCCGCGCGTGCCGGTCGTCGGCGCGCCGACCTCGCCGAGCAGCGGCGTCACGAGCGCGGCCATGGCGGCTCCGACCGCGTCGTGCCCGGCCCAGCCCCAGTGCATCCCGTCGGCGTTGCCGTGGCCCGCGAGCACGTGCTCGCCGACGACCTCGGGCAGGTCGAGCAACGGAACGGCCGCCCGGGCCGACCACGCGGCCAGCCTCGCCGCCGTCTCGGCGCGAGCCGTGTGCACGTTTCCATAGGAGGCCGCACGGTGCACGGAAGGCAGCCATCCGGCGATCGGCAGATCGGGCCGCAATGTCCGCAACGCGCCGACCGCGGTGTCCAGATAGCACACCGTGAGCTTCGGAGGCAGTACGGCGGGCCTTCCCCTCATCGCGACCGCCAGATGCGGCTGAGCCGCGAGGTAACCGCCGCGCACCATCCGCCGGAGCCGGTCGGGCCGCAGATAACGCAGACCGACCCGCAGATAGGTCGGCAACGGCGAGGGCAGCGTGTCCATACTGCCGACGGCGAAGACGACCGCGTCGGCGCGGCGGACGTCGGCCCACACGCGCGGGTCGCCGGTCAGTGCCCACCACACGTCCCGCGCGTTCCACCCGATTCCGGCGACCAATTCGGCGCTGCCGCCCAGGCGCTCGGCCATGATGTTGGGCCACAGCCTCGGATCGTCGGCCGCGCAGCCGCCACCGGGGCCGTGGAAGCTCAACGAGTCGCCGAAGACGAGCAGCTTCGGTCCGGTGGCCATCGCTAGCCGGTCATGCCCGCGTTGTAGGCGTGCAGCCGCCATCCGCCGTCCCTGAGACCTAGCTCGACCCAATGGCAGTTGCCGATGCCGCCGAGCGAGGGCCAGAGTTCGACCGGGAGCGTCATCAGGTGCGCGACCAGCGCGACGATCAGCCCGCCGTGTGCCGCGAGCAGGACGGTGTCGTACTCCTGCGTCTCCTGCGACAGGTCGGACACGACTTCCGAAGCACGCTCGGCCACGTCGATCCGGGTTTCACCGCCTGGTGGTGCCCAGGTCGCGTCAGTGCGCCAGCGTTGCCTGTCGCCAGGCGAGCGGATGTCCACCTCGGCACCGGTCAGCCCCTGCCACTCGCCGAGATGGGTTTCGCGAAGCCGCTTGTCGATGCGCAGCGGAACCCCGATCGCCTCGGTGAGCACCGTCGCCGTGTCGGTTGCCCTGCGCAGATCGGATGCGATGACGACGTCGGGTTCGAACCGCGCGAGCGCGAGTGCGGCGAACCTGGCTTGGTTCCAGCCCACCTCGGTCAACGCGGAATCGAGGTGGCCTTGCATTCGGCCGGCCGCGTTGTAGTCGGTCTCGCCGTGCCGCCACAGCACGAGCCGCCTCAGGCTCACGGGGCGTCCGGATCCGCGCCGGGCTCTTGCCCGTTGCCGAGGCCCTCGACCTCGATGCGGGGGCAGTCCTTCCAGAGCCGCTCAAGGCCGTAGAACGAACGCTCCTCGTCGTGCTGGACATGCACGACGACATCGACGTAGTCGAGAAGGACCCAGCGGCCCTCCCTCGCGCCTTCCCTGCGGACCGGCTTGTGTCCCGCGATACGGAGCTTTTCCTCGACGTTGTCGACGATGGCGCCGACTTGGCGCTCGTTGGGTGCCGACGCGATCACGAACGCGTCGGTGATGACGAGCTGCTCCGAGACATCGAGCACGACCACGTCGGTCGCCTTCTTGTCCACTGCTGCGTGCGCGGCGGCAGTCGCGATGTCTCGTGCTTCGGCCGTCGCTGTCACGGTGCTCCTTCTGGATCGAACTGGCTCCGCAAAAGCCTACCTAACGGCACCGACGGTTCTGTCGGTCATGTCTCCTGCCGGTACAGCCGCCGTTTGTCGATGTATCGCACGACCCCGTCGGGAACCAGGTACCAGACCGGCTCGCCGCTGCCGACGCGTTCCCTGACCCCGGTCGAGGAGATCGCCATCGCGGTGACCTCGACCAGGCTGACCTTGCCTTTCGGCAGATGGTGGTCGTCGAGTTGATATCCGGGTCGTGTCACTCCGATGAAGTGCGCGTACTTGAACAACTCGTCGGCGTCCCGCCAGGTCAGGATCTGCTCAAGAGCATCGGCACCGGTGATGAAGAACAGTTCGTCATCCGGGTACTCGGTATGCAGGTCGCGCAGGGTGTCGACGGTGAAGGTCTGCCCTTCCCGGTCGACGTCGACCCTGCTGACCGAGAAGACCGGGTTGGACGCGGTGGCGATGACCGTCATCAGGTAGCGGTCCTCCGCCTTGGACACGACGCGGTCGACCTTCTGCCACGGCTGGCCGGTCGGCACGAAGATGACCTCGTCGAGGCCGAAACGATTCTGCACCTCGCTCGCGGCGACGAGGTGACCGTGGTGCACAGGGTCGAAGGTTCCCCCCATGACACCGATGCGACGTGACGACATGAAAACCCACCCTATACACCCAGGTGAGCGACCTCGGCACGGACCGGTGCCGAAGGGTCGTGTCGCGGGAGCAGGCCCCCCGCTCCCCGTGCTGAACCTGCTCCCGCGACACTTCCGCGACCGGCGATCTGGGGGACGTCGCCGGGCGCCAACGACACCCCGCGAGTGCTGGCGCAGCGAAGAGACGTGGCACTCGAAGCCTCATGACGCGAGTCATGAGAGTGACCTGCGTCACATACGATCCCGGTTTTCGTTGACGAGAGTTCCGTTCGCACTCGCCCTCGGCCGACAACGTCGGCCACATCCGGTACAGCTATCAGCAGCGCCCCAGCCAACGCCACCCGAACAGCCCGATCACCGCCCCCGGCACCAACCGAAAGCAGACGGCCCGTGGACAACAAGGACACCATCAGCACCGTGGACACCACCGCGCTGAGGCAGCAGGCGGAAGAACTGCTGCGCGCGCTCGCCGGCGACGGCGCGACCCTGCGCGAGGATCAGTGGACCGCGATCGAGGCATTGGTCGCACACCACAGGCGAGCCCTCGTCGTACAGCGCACGGGGTGGGGAAAATCGGCGGTCTACTTCCTCTCGACCGCGCTGCTGAGGCTGCGAGGGGCGGGTCCGACCGTGATCATCTCGCCATTGCTCGCGTTGATGCGCAACCAGATCGCCGCGGCGGCGAAGGCGGGTATCCACGCGGTCACCATGAATTCGGCCAATCAGCAGGAATGGGAGGAGGTGCAGGCCGCGATCGAGGGAGGCAGGGTCGACGTCCTGCTGGTGAGCCCCGAGCGACTGAACAACCCGGATTTCCGCGACACCGTTCTGCCGAAGCTCGCCGCGTCGGCCGGGCTGCTCGTCGTCGACGAGGCACACTGCATCTCGGATTGGGGGCACGATTTCCGGCCCGACTACCGGCGACTGCGCACTCTGCTCGGTGAACTGCCCGACGGTGTCCCGGTACTCGCCACCACCGCGACGGCGAACAATCGGGTCGTCACCGACGTCGCCGAACAACTCGGCATCGGCAACAGGTCCGACACACTCGTGCTGCGAGGGCCGCTCGACAGGGAAAGCCTGCGACTTGCGTGTGTGTCACTCGACAACGAGGCGGCACGCCTGGCCTGGCTCACGGAGAACCTCGATTCGCTACCCGGCTCCGGCATCATCTACACGCTGACGGTGGCGGCGGCCAACGACATCACCACGCTGCTGAACGAGCGGGGCTACCCGGTGGCGGCCTACACCGGCAAAACCGACCCAGCCGACCGCCAGGCCGCCGAGGACGACCTGCTCGCCAACCGGGTCAAGGCCCTCGTCGCCACATCGGCACTCGGCATGGGGTTCGACAAACCCGATCTCGGTTTCGTCGTCCATGTCGGCGCGCCCTCTTCCCCGATCGCCTACTACCAGCAGGTGGGTCGCGCCGGCCGTGGGGTGCGGAGAGCCGAGGTCATCTTGCTCCCCGGCTCGCAGGACGTGCAGATCTGGGACTACTTCGGTTCGCTGGCTTTTCCGGAGGAGAACCGCGTCGGCCAGGTACTCGACAGTCTCGCGCGCGCCGACCGTCCACTGTCGACAGCCGCGATCGAGCCGACGGTCGAGTTGTCGCGATCCCGGCTTGAGATGGTACTCAAGGTGCTCGACGTGGACGGCGCGGTCCGGCGCGTGCGCGGCGGCTGGGAATCGACGGGGAGGCCGTGGAGTTACGACGCGGAGCGCTACGAGCGCGTCCGTACGGCGCGGGCCGAGGAACAACAGGCAATGATCGACTACCAGGCGACCGGCGGCTGCCGGATGGAGTTTCTCCGGCGGCAACTCGATGATCCGCAAGCAACGGCGTGCGGGCGCTGCGACAACTGCACCGGAGACCGCTGGGAAACCACGATATCCGCGGAGGCCACCGAGGCGACCAGCAGGCAATTGAGCAAACCGGGAGTCGAACTGGCCGCGCGACGCCAGTGGCCCACCGGTATGGCCACACTCGGCATCCCGCTTTCCGGCCGGATCGGCAAGGACGAACAGGCCGCACCGGGCAGGACGGTAGGCAGGTTGACGGACGTGGGCTGGGGAACACGACTGCGGGAACTCGTAGGTCCACACGCAACGGACGACGTGGTTCCCGAATCCCTGCTGCAAGCCTGTGTCGCCGTACTCGCCTCGTGGGACTGGGAGCAACGACCGGTCGCCGTGGTGGGCATCGGCTCGCACACGCGACCACGGCTCGTCCAGTCACTCGCGGAGAAACTGGCCTCGGTCGGCCGCCTCGACTTCGCCGGGATGCTCGACGCCACCGGGCCACCTCCGCGCAGAGCCAACAGTGCGCAGCGACTCGCCGACCTGTGGGCACGGCTGAGCCTTCCCGACGATCTGGCCGCCCGGGCGCGAACACCGACCGGGCCGGTGCTGCTGGTCGACGATCTCGTGGACACCGGCTGGACAATGACGCTGGCGAGCCGGATGCTGCGCAACGCGGGGGTCCCCGCCGTACTGCCGTTCGCCTTGGCTTCTACTTCGTGAACGGAAGGAGGCGGCCACCTTCGGATGGCCGGTATGCGGCAGGCCGGTAATCAGGAATGAGAAAGCAGCGGGGACCGGATCCCGTCCGGCCGCATTGCGGCGGCGGTCGTGTCAGCCGCGTCGGTACTGAACGAACGTGCACACGTGACGTCGCACATGAACCTGGACAAAACAGGCGCGGCGTCGGGTGTCTTCGGATACGACACTCGCGGACTCGTGCTGGTCGCCGGGTTTTCGCGTTGTTCCACCGCCGCCGGACAATGCGGCCGGCGCAACTCGCCGGCGAGACAGCCGCGATATCAAGACTTCCGTGGCAACAGCTCGTGTGGCAAAGTGCCATCGCATATTACGCGAACGTGGAGGATCGACATGGTCGAGTCGAACGTGGGCGTTCCGGTCAAAGACCGTCTTCCCGTCCGCAGACTGTTCGCCGCCAGCGTCGGAAATGCCCTGGAATGGTTCGACTGGACCATTTACGCGACCTTCAGCATCTACTTCGCCAGTGCCTTCTTTCCCGGTGATCTCGCCCAGATCAACACGTTCGCCACCTACGCGCTTGCCTTCTTCTTCCGCCCGCTCGGCGGAATGCTGATCGGTCGATTCGCCGATGTCAGGGGCCGCAAGCCCGCGATGATCTTCACGATCCTGCTGATGGCGGGGGGCTCCATCCTGATCGGAGTGCTGCCGACGTTCGAGCAGGTCGGCTGGTTCGCTCCGCTACTGCTGTTGCTGGCCAGGATCGCTCAGGGACTCTCACTCGGCGGTGAGGTGTCCAACGCTTCTGCCTATCTCGGCGAAATCGCCCCCGCGCACCGCCGAGGCCGCTACTCGTCGTTCTTCTACATCTCGACAGGCACAGCGGTACTACTGGCCTCGATACTGGGGTTCACGCTCGCCAGGACGATGAGTGAGGCCCAACTCGAATCCTGGGGCTGGCGGCTGCCCTTCCTCCTCGGTGGCGTACTGGGGCTCATCGGCCTGTGGCTACGCAGGAGCCTTGAGGAAACCGAGCAGTTCAAGGACAACAAGGCGACGGCCCGCAAGGTTGAGCGGCCACTGTTGACGACCCTTCGCAAGCACCCCAAGGCCGTCGGGCAACTCGTCGGCTTCACGATGCTGTCGACCCTGTGCTACTACACGTTCTTCAGCGCGTTGACACCGTTCGCGGTCGACACCCGCAAGGCGGATGCCGTCGACGTCTTCCTCGCCCTCTCCATCGGTACCGCGTTGTTCGTCGTGCTCCAGTATCCGATGGGGGTCATCTCCGACCGGTTCGGCCGCAAACCGCAGCTTCTGGTGTGGTCGGCGGCCATCGCGATCACCATCGTGCCGCTGTCGACCCTTGTACAGCCCAACTTCTGGGGCCTGCTGGTGGTGTTCTGCGTGGGGCTGGGTCTCTACACCGCGATGACCTCGATCGCACCGGCGATCATGAGCGAACTGTTCCCCACCTCGCTGCGCGGACTCGGGATCGGCGCCTGGTACAACCTCACCGTCGCGGTGTTCGGCGGCACCGCTCCCCTGCTCATCGCGGCACTGTCCAACGCGGGCGCCGACATCGTGTTCTTCTGGTACGTGGCGGGTGCGGCGCTCATCGCGTTCCTTGTCATCTGGCGGCTGCCGGAGACCAATGGCAGCGAACTGCGCTGAAAACCCCTAGCCACCCGCTAGGAACCCTGGTCGCTGAACATCCTGCGCTTGAGCGACGGGACCGCTCCGGCCAGCCGCAGCACGTTCTTGAACAGCACTCTGCCCGCGATGTTGGTCGACACGAACTGCTCGGCCGCGCGCAACGAGTCCCTGACCGCCGCGAAACCGTACTCGGTCATCTCGGCCTCGTAGTCACCGATGGCGGCGACTACCTCGCGTTCGCCCCGGTGCACGGCGACGAGCGCCCGGCACAACAGGGCGGCGTCGCGCAAGGCGGTGTTCGCTCCGATTCCGCGGAACGGCGTCATGCTGTGGATCGCGTCGCCGAGTAGGGTGACCTTGCTCGGTTTCCATGGCTCGACGGGCACTGACGTACGAATCGGCAGCAACGACACGGTCGCGGACGGCGTCTCCCCGACCAATCGCCGGAACGCCGGATGCCAGCGCCGGATCTGGGTGCCGACCACCGAACGCAGTCGCGTGCCATCGAGTGTGGACAGATCGAGGCCGGCGGGAAAGGCGGAGCCGGTCGCGCCGTAAGCCCACATGATGTAGCTGCTCGTGTTGTCGAACAGCACCACGTCGTGTTCCGCGGTTTCGTCGTTGCCCCCGAAACCTTCGACGACCTCACCGGTTTTTTCGTGCGGGGCGGTGAACAAGCCACAGCCGCCGCGCGGGATGACATTGTTGGCGCCTGCCGACAACCGGGCGGGAAGACGGCGTCTGCTCTCGTCCGTCAGCGGGAATTTGCCGACGATGGTCGTGATCCCCGTATCCACCCGCTTCGCGTGCGGCAGGTATTGCTTCCTGACCCGAGAGTTCCCGCCGTCGGCTCCGACGAGTACGTCCGCTTCGGCCGTGCTGCCGTCGGCGAAGTGACAGACTATGCGGCCGTCGGCGCCGCGCTCATAACGGACGAACTCCTTCCCGTAGAACAGACAGCCCGCCAATTCGGCCGACAACACCTGGTGCAGGGTGATTCGGCTGACCGAGTGGTGCGCATCGACGGGGGCAGTGCCGGACACGAGATCGTTCTCCACAAGCATCAGTTCGGTCATGCGGTCGGTGAGGAAACCGAATCCACCGGTGTCGCGGCCACAGGTGCCGAGGAAGCTCTGCCACAGCGACGGCGACAGACATTCGTGCAGTGCTTTCGCGCCGTGGGGATTGATGTGCACGCGATAACCCTGGAGCCGCTCGGTGCGCAGCGCCGACCGTTCGTACACGGCGACGCCGACACCCGCCTTGCGCAAACCGTGCGCGAGACACAGCCCGCCCGTTCCCCCTCCGATGACCGCCACCCGCAAGGGCTTGCCTCGCGAAGGTCCGGCGGAGCTTGCGGGGTTCGAGATCGAGTCCGTCATGATCCGCTCCTGTTCGGTTCGACTACACAACCATAATCAACCCAAAAGTTGAATCAATCAACCCTGAGTTTGATTGATTCAACCCTGAGGTCACATCAGGGTCGCCGGTGAGTTACCGTGACGCCGTGCCAACCTCCGAACCGGCTGCGCGCTCCCCCCGCCGCACTCCCAGGCAGAGCGAGCGCCTTCGCGACCCCGAGCGCACCCGAGCCCGCATCATGGCCGCGGCAAAGGAGCAGTTCGCCGCACACGGGTTCGCCGCGACCCGTATCAGCGACATCGCCGAACAGGCCGAGGTGAACAAGCAGCTCATCTCGTACTACTTCGGCGGAAAGGAAGGGCTCTACACCGAGGTGATCGCGGCGACCCTGCGCACCAACGCCTCGATGACCGCCAACGACATGCCACTGGAGGAGGTCGTCGCCGCATTCGTCGTCGGAAGCACGGCCGACCCCGCCGCGAGCCGACTGCTGATGTGGGAGAACCTGACCGACAGCGGCCAGGACAGCGCGGAGGGAGAAGCCCAGCGTGAGTTCATGCGAGAACAAGTCGCCTACGTGCGCGGGCGGCAACGCGAAGGCGAACTGGCCGAGGACATCGAGCCCGCGCACCTCCTGCTCATGTTGATCAGCGCCGCGAGCGCGCCTCACACGTTCAGCAGGATCGCCAGAGCGATCTTCGGAACCGAGGCATCCTCCGCCGAGTTCGCGGCTGCCTACGCCGAACAGCTTCGCCGGATCGTGCGTCACCTTTCCCCCGAAGGAAATTGACGCCCGGCTCAGCGCTTCCCGAGCGGCACGAGGTCGTCCGCGTGGACCACTTCCCGCCGCTGCTCCGGCGGCAGATCCGGCGTAGAGCGGCCGATCATGCCCGGCAGCTCGGTCACGTCGTAGGCGACGACGCCGCGCGCGACCACGTGTTGCCCCGGATCGACGAGATCGACGACGTCGCCTGCCTGGAAATCACCGTCGACACCGGTGATTCCGGCGGGCAGCAGGGAGCGCCGCCTGCGGACGACCGCGGTGACCGCTCCGTCGTCGAGCTGGAGCCTTCCCCGCGCACCCGCCGCGTAACCCAGCCAGAACCGGCGGGCCGAAAGGCGCGTGCCCGCCGGTTTGAACGCGGTACCGGTACCCGCGTCGCCGAGCGCGGTCGGCGCCTGCGCCGCGGCGGCGATGAGTACCGGGATTCCAGCCGCCGCCGCGGTTGTCGCAGCGGCGACCTTGGACATCATGCCGCCGGTTCCCAGTCCCGAGCTGGACATGCCGACGGACAGACCATCCAGCTCCGAACCGTGCGTAACCTCGTGGATTCTGCGGGTTCCGCCGGAACGGGGGTCACCGTCATACAATGCGTCCACATCGGACAGCAGGACAAGTCCTTCCGCGCCGATGAGATGCGCGACAAGCGTCGCGAGCCGATCGTTGTCGCCGAATCTGATTTCCTCGGTGGCAACGGTGTCGTTCTCGTTGACTACCGGCACGGCACCAAGTTCCAGCAGGGTGGAAAAGGTCCGCTCGGCGTTGCGGTAGTGCGCGCGGCGCACCACGTCGTCGGAGGTCAGCAACACCTGGCCGACGGTGAGCGAGTAGCGGCCGAACGACTCGACATAGGCATGCGCGAGCGCGAGCTGGCCGACACTCGCCGCCGCCTGCTGCGTTGCCAGTTCCTTCGGGCGTTTACCGAGCGACAGCGGCGCCAGCCCGGCGCCGATCGCACCCGAGGAGACCAGGACGAGCTGGGTTCCGGCGGCGACCCTTGCCGCCAGAGCATCGACAAGAGCATCAAGCCTCGCGGTGTCGAGGCCGTCGCCCGCCGTGGTCAGCGCGGAGGAGCCGACCTTGACCACCAGCCGCTTGGCCCCGGCGATGGCCTCCCGTGTCTCACTCACGGGCACCATCGGCCCCGGGTTCTGACAACTCGCCGGACTCGGGCGGCTCCACTCCTGACGACGGTCCACCGTCCACCTCGGACCCGGCACCGCTGGATTCCTGCGGGCCGTCACGGCGCACGCGGCGGGCTTCCTTCCGTTCGGCCGCCGAGACCCGGTCGCCGCGTTCGAGCCTGCTGTCGGTGCCGCGTCCGGAAAGGTGAATCGCGACACCGGCCGGAGTGGAGGGCTCCCAGTCGAAGGTGTAGTCCCCGATGGTGACCGTACTGCCCGGCTCGGCGCCATGACGGGCCAGCGCGTCTTCCACACCGAGCCGGTTGAGCCGGTCCCCGAGGTAGCCGACGGCCTCGTCGTTACCGAAATCGGTCTGCCTGATCCAGCGTTCCGGCCTGGCACCGCGCACGATGAACCCACCCGGCTCCTCGGGGTCGGGTTCCACGGTGAAACCGGCGTCGTCGACGGCGCGGGGGGTCAGCACGATCTTCGTCGCGGTCGGCGCAGGCTGTTCGGATCGGTATTTCTCGACGATCTCGCCGAGCGCGAAGGTCAGCTCACGAAGCCCCTGCCTGGTCGCGGTCGACACCTCGAACACGCGCAGCCCTCTGGCTTCGAACTCGGGGCGCACCATCTCGGCGAGTTCCGCCGCGTCGGGCACGTCCATTTTGTTCAGCACCACCACTCGCGGCCGCTGCGCGAGATCGTCACCGAGCGCGGGCGTGTAGCGCGCGAGTTCGTCCTCAAGGGCGTCCACGTCGGACACCGGGTCCCGGTCCGGTTCGAACGTGGCGCAGTCGACGACGTGCACCAGTACGGCACACCGTTCGATGTGCCGGAGAAAGTCGAGGCCAAGGCCCTTGCCTTGGCTGGCACCGGGAATCAGCCCCGGTACATCGGCCATCGTGAACACGGTGTCGCCCGCCGTGATGACACCGAGGTTGGGCACGAGTGTCGTGAACGGATAGTCGGCGATCTTCGGTTTGGCCGCGGACAGCACCGAGATCAGCGACGACTTTCCCGCGGAGGGGAACCCGACGAGCCCGACATCGGCGACGGAGCGCAGTTCCAGTACGAGATCCCGGGCTTGGCCCTCCTCGCCGAGTAACGCGAAGCCCGGCGCCTTGCGAGCGCGTGAGGCCAGCGCCGCGTTGCCGAGCCCGCCCCTGCCGCCCTCCGCCGCCACGAACGTGGTTCCGGCGCCCACGAGATCGGCCAGTACCTCGCCATCCGGCGTCAGCACCACCGTGCCCTCCGGCACCTTGAGTTCGAGGCTGTCCCCAGCGGCACCGTTGCGGTTGCCGCCCTGGCCGGGTTTCCCGTTTCCGCCCTTGGCATGCGGCCGGAAGTGAAAGTCCAGCAGCGTGTGGACACTGTGGTCCACCACGAGCCGCACGTCCCCCCCACTGCCACCGTTGCCGCCGTCAGGACCGCCGAGCGGCTTGAACTTCTCGCGGTGCACCGAGGCACAGCCGTTGCCCCCGTTGCCCGCCGCGAGATGGATGATCGCGCGGTCGACGAATCGGGACGTCATGATGCCTCACTCACTGGAAAAGGGTCCTCTTACGACAAAACGAGGGGCGGGGCCGGAAATGTTCCGGACCCGCCCCTCGTTCGGGGTTCGCGAGTGCTTGCCGGGCCGGTTCAGACCTCGGCCGGCACGATGTTGACCGTCTTGCGGCCTCGCTTGCTGCCGAACTCGACGGAGCCGGCGGCGAGAGCGAACAACGTGTCGTCGCCGCCACGTCCGACGTTCACGCCGGGGTGGAACTTGGTGCCGCGCTGACGAACCAGAATCTCGCCCGCCTTGACGGCCTGACCACCGAACCGCTTGACACCGAGGTACTGCGGGTTGGAGTCACGGCCGTTGCGGGAGCTGGACGCGCCCTTTTTGTGTGCCATGGCTGGTCAGGTTCCTTACTTGTTGATGCCGGTGACCTCGACGCGGGTCAGCCGCTGACGGTGCCCCTGCCTCTTGTGGTAACCAGTCTTGTTCTTGAACTTGTGGATACGAATCTTGGGGCCCTTGGTCTGCTCGACGACCTTGCCGGTGACCGAGACCTTCGCCAGCGCGTCGGCGTCTGTGGTGACTTCGGCGCCGTCGACGTACAGCACGGCGGGGAAGGTGTGCTCGGTGCCCGGCTCGCCGTCGAGCTTCTCGACCTCGACGACGTCGCCCACGGCGACCTTGTACTGCTTGCCGCCGGTCTTGACGACTGCATACGCCGACACGGAAGTCTCCTGCTTGCTCGACTGTGGGTGGGGGCTCACGCGTCCGCCCCGCTCTCGGCGGTCCAGCGATCGCGCATAGCGACCCGCTCCAATGGCGGGCCGCTGTACAGCTTACCGTGCCTGGTTTTTCCCAGACGGTCAGGGGTCACGAGTTCTCCTGGAGGTGCACGGGCGGACCGGCGGGCCGCGAAGCCGCACGCCGGGGCCGCCTGCCGGAAGGACGTTTGGGTTGCTGCTGTTCCTGCTGCTCACCGTGCTGCTCGGCTACCGGCTCAGCCGGGGTGACGGCAGCAGAGGGCTGCTCCTCGACCGGAGCCGTCTTCACCGGCTCCGCCTCCGAAACGGCCGGTGCGGACTCAGCCACGGCGGGTTCGGGCTCGACGTCAGCGCTGTCGGACTGGGAGGCGGCTTGCTCGGCTGCCTTCTCGGCCCTGGTCGCCTTGCGGGGCCGGATCCTGCCGGACTTGACCGGAACCGGTTCCTCGGCCACCTCGCTCACCTGGTGGGCGTGGCCGTTGAGCGGGCGGGCCACCGGCTCCTGCTCGCCGTCCTCACCCTTGGTCGCGGCAGCCTTCGAGGCGTTGGCCATGGCCTGAACGGCCGTGACGACCGACTCACGCTGTTCGGGCGTGGGTCCCCCCGATGTGCTGTCCTGCTGTTTCGCTTGTTCCTGCTCCTCGGGCTTTCCCTTGTTGCGGGAACGCCGGGAGCCGCCCTGATTGCCACCGCCGCCACCGTGCTGGTGGCCGTTGCCGTTGCCGCGCTGCGGTTCCGTCGAGACGATGACCCCACGGCCCTTGCAGTGCTCACACGTGGCCGAGAACGCCTCCAGCAGGCCGGTGCCGACCCGCTTGCGGGTCATCTGCACCAGTCCGAGCGAGGTCACCTCCGCGACCTGATGCCGGGTGCGGTCCCTTCCGAGGCATTCGGTGAGCCTGCGCAACACCAGCTCCCTGTTGGACTCCAGCACCATGTCGATGAAGTCGATCACGATGATGCCGCCGATGTCGCGCAACCGGAGCTGGCGCACGATCTCCTCGGCCGACTCCAGGTTGTTCCTGGTGACGGTCTCCTCCAGGTTGCCGCCGGAGCCGGTGAACTTGCCCGTGTTGACGTCGATGACGGTCATCGCCTCGGTGCGGTCGATGACGAGGTAGCCACCGGAGGGCAACCACACCTTGCGGTCGAGAGCCTTGGTGAGCTGCTCGTCGACGCGGTGCTCGGTGAACACGTCCCCATTGCCGACGTGGCGTTTGAGCCGGTCGGTGAGGTCGGGCGCGACGTGCTGCACGTAGGCGTTGATGGTCTCCCACGCGGTGCCGCCCTGGACCTCCAGCTTGGCGAAGTCCTCGGTGAACAGGTCGCGCACGACCTTCACGAGCAGGTCGGGCTCCTCGTAGAGCAGCACGGGCTGGCTGGATTTCTTGCCGGTTCCCGTCGAGGAATCCGCCTTCTCCTTGATGACCTCCCACTGCGCCTTGAGCCTGCGCACGTCGCGGCCGAGTTCGTCCTCGCTGATCCCCTCCGAGGCAGTGCGGATGATCACACCGGCGTCCTCGGGAACGATGCGCTTGAGGATGTCCTTGAGCCTGCGCCGCTCGTTCTCGGGCAGCTTGCGGGAAATACCGGTCGCCCCGCCGGCAGGCACGTACACGAGGAACCGGCCTGGCAGCGAGATCTGGGTGGTGAGCCGGGCGCCCTTGTGACCGACGGGATCCTTCGTCACCTGGACGAGAACGTTGTCGCCGGTCGACAGCGCCTGCTCGATCTTGCGGGCCTTGCCTTCGAGGCCCGCGGCATCCCAGTCGACCTCACCCGCGTAGAGCACGGCGTTACGGCCCCTGCCGATGTCGATGAAGGCGGCCTCCATCGACGGCAGCACGTTCTGCACCCTGCCGAGGTAGACGTTGCCGACGATCGACCCGCTGCCCGACGTGGTCACGAAGTGCTCGACGAGCACCCCGTCCTCCAGCACGCCGATCTGGGTCGACTCGCCGCGCTCGGCGACGACCATCGTGCGCTCGACGGCTTCCCTGCGGGCGAGGAACTCGGCCTCGGACAGGATCGGCGCGCGCCTGCGGCCCGCTTCCCTGCCGTCCCTGCGGCGCTGCCGCTTGGCCTCCAGCCTGGTCGAGCCCCTGACGCTGCGAACGCCGTCGCGGGACTCATTGCCCTTGCCGTCCGGTTTGCCTTCCGATTTGGCGTCGCGCACGTGCACGACGGTGTTGGGCGGATCGTCGACGGAGGAGCCGTCGGCACCGTCGTCGTCGCCACCCTTGCGGCGCCTGCGGCGGCGCCTGCGCTTGCTGGCCGAGTCGGTGTCCTGGTCGTCGGTGTCCTGCTCGTCGACGCCTTCGGAACCGCCGGAGCCCTGCTCCTGCTGTTCCTGCTTGCCCTCAGCCGAGCCGACGCGGTCGGCGCCGTCCTGATCGGGCTGCTCGTCGCCGTGCGCCTCGTCGCCGCCCTTGCCGCGACCACGACCGCGACGACCGCGCCTGCGCCGCCTCCTGCCGCCGGCGTCGCCATCGGCCGAATCGGCGCCCTCGCCGTCCTGATCGCGCTGCTCGTCGGCCTCGGCTTCGTCCTCGCGCGACTTGTCGTCGCGGGTCCTGTCCTCGCGAACCTTGTCCCGCTTCTGCGACTTGTCGGTCTTGTCGGCTTTTTCGGTTTTGTCAGGCCGCTCGGTCTTACCGCCCTTCTCGGGCCGCTCCCCCTTCGCCTCCTGCTCACCTGCCGCGGACTCGGGCGGGAGGAACACCGGCGACGGGGCCGCGAACACCGGCTGGTGCACCGGTCTGCGGGTACGAGCCGGCTCCGTCACCTCGGGTTCGGGCTGCCGTGTGGCCGCTTCCTTCCCACCTGGTTCGGTCGTCTTGACAGCCGCCGGCTTCGGCTCCTCCCGTGCTTCGGACCGCTCGGGCGGATTCGCCTCGGGTTGTGGTTGCTGCTCAGCGGCGCTCGCCGCATCCGCATCCGGCTGCTGGGTGATTCCGAGTGCTTCACCGACCCGGACCGCGACGTCCCTGGTCACGCTCGACTGCGCGCTGCGCGCCGTCTCACCGAGTTCGCCCAGCTTGGCAAGCACCTCACGGCTGCTGGTGCCCAGCAGCTTCGCCAGCACGTGAACCCTGACTCTGTTCGGCAGGTCGGCCAGCGCACCGGCAGCGTCAGCCTTGGGTGTGGCGGTAGTCCCGCCTTCGTTCTCGGCGGGTGTCTCCGCGTTCGACATATGTCTCCTCCGCCCCCGGGCGCGTCTGCCCCTCCGGACCCGGCCGAGAAACTTGCCTCGTAGCCGGAACCGTGGTTGGCAGGACGCGGCCGCACAGGGACCATTTCCTGTTTTGTACCGCCGCAGATGGGGTCACCGACGACGGGAATCCTTGCCTCTCATGCCACTGAGCAACCGGGTGTACCCGGCAAGCCACCAGTAGCGGGTCCCGCGGCGACATACCGACCTGACTCGGGCGCCTTGGCGCCTCCCTCGTCGTCGAGCCGCCCGGCACGTGGTTCGTGCGGCGGCGACGACCGGAGTCCTTTCAGCACGTCACCGGGCTGCCGAACTTCCGCCACCACCCTTTCGATGGTGACGCCCGCTCGACAACCGTCACCCAGTATCCCACATGACGGCTCCGCCGCTGCCGCCTTGTGGTCAAAGCACCAGCCGGGGGAACTTTCGCCAACCGCTTGTCCGGCCAACACCGGCTCGTTACCGTGCGCTTCGGAGTCGGGGGAAAGAACCAGCGCCGACGGCTGACGGAGGTCGTGTGCTCACGCGTGGGAATGCGCTGCTCACCTGCGCCGCGCTCGTGCTCACCGGCCTGGTGGGCGCCGGTGGCGGCACCGCCGCGGCCGAGGTTACCGAATGTGCTGATTCGGGGGCCGCGATCCGCTACATCGTGCTCTTCGACACCGGTACGAGCACGGGCGTGGCGAACGACCGGATCGCCACCGCGTGCGGTCGCACGACCGTGTACTACCCGGAGATCGCCGTCGCCGTCGCCACTGCTGGCAGCCCGGCCTTCGCCGAACGGTTCGGGCGGGACCGGGTGTTCAGCGCGCAAGGACAGCGTCTGGTCGAGCAGCAGGCGAGCACAGCTGAGGGTCCGGCGGATCCCGTGATCACCGACCCTCTTCCCTCCTCGGATGGCGGTGGGGCAACCGATCCGCCCTCCCCCGACAGGACCGGCGAGCAGTGGGACATGCGCGCGATCAGCGCCGACCTCGCCAGGTCCGTCGAGCGAGGCGACCGCGACGTGGTGGTCGGGGTACTCGATTCGGGAATCGACGCCAGCCATCCCGATCTCGCGAACGCGGTCGACCCCACCCTGTCGGCTGGTTGCCTCTCCGGCGCTCCGGAGACCCGGCGCGCCGCATGGGAACCCACCGGATCGGCACACGGCACACACGTCGCGGGCATCGTCGCCGCCGCCGACAACGGCAAGGGCATCACCGGCGTGGCTCCCGGCGTCCGGCTGGCCTCGGTCAAGGTCGTCGACGACCGCGGCTACGTCGACCCCGAGGCCGCCGTCTGCGGACTCATGTGGGCCGCGCGACACGGCATGACCGTGACCAACAACAGTTACTTCGTCACCCCCGGCACGCCGTCGTGCACGCCGACCGAGGGCTTCGGGGTCGTCAGGGAAGCCATCACCAGAGCAGCCGACTACGCGGAGACCGAGGGAACGCTCACCGTCGCCGCGGCGACCAACGATGCCGTAAACCTCACCCCCTCGCCCGCGTCGCCGCCCTCCTCCGCGCAGCAGGGGGGCTGCGAGGCTCTGCCCGCCGGCCTGCGCGGCAGCGTCACCGTCTCCGCCGTCGACAAGGACGGGCTCAAGACCGGATACAGCTCCTACGGGCTCGGCGTCGTCGATCTGACCGCGCCGGGTGGCGACAGCGGGCGATGCGTGCTGTCCACGGTGCCCGGCGGCTACGCGTCGCTGTGCGGGACCTCGATGGCGGCGCCGCACGTGACGGGTATCGCCGCGCTGCTGGCGGCGCGCGACGGGGAGGCGACCCCCGAGCGGTTGCGCACCGCGCTGGCCGCGGCGGCGACTCCAGTTGCCTGCCCCGACGACTACGACCTCACCGGCAACGGCACGCAGGACGCCTATTGCTCCGGTTATGAGGGCTACAACGGCTTCTACGGTCGCGGCATGGTCGACGCGCTCGCCGCGGTGTCAGGTCAGCAGCAGCCCGGCCAGCCTGCGGGAAGCGGCCCAGACACCGACGCAGGCCATGACGAGCAGATACGCGACGTGCCCGATCATGCTGGGATCGAGCACACCGGTGGAAAGACCGCGCATCAATTCGACTCCGTGGTACAGCGGGACGCATTGCACGACGTATTGCAGGGCGTCGGGATAGACCGACAGCGGGAAGAAGGTCGTTGAGAACAAGAACATCGGCATGACGGCGAGCTGGATGAAGTCGAATTGCGACGTGGAGCGCAAGAACGTCGCGCAAGCCATGCCGACGGCGGCGAAGGCGAACGAGACCAGCAGCGCGGCCGGTACCAGCAGCACCGCCCACGGCGTGACCACCAGCCCCATCGCACCCATCACGCCGAGGAAGGACAGCGCGTAAAGGCCACCCCTGAGCACTGCCCAGCCGATCTCGCCCAGCGCGATGTCCAGCGGCCCGACCGGCGTCGCCAGCATCGCGTCGTAGGTCTTCTGGTAGCGGTATTTGAAGAAGACCCCGAACGTCGAGTCGAACACCGCCCCGTTCATGGCCGAGGCGGCCAGCAAAGCCGGTGCCACGAACGCGACATAGCTGATGGTCTCGCCACCGGGACCGACGACATCGCCGACCAGCTTTCCGAACCCGATCTGGAAGGCAACCAGGTAGAAGAGCGGCTCGAAGACACCGGACAGGAAGACCAGCCACGCACGCGAGTAGGCCAGCACCGAGCGCTCGATGAGCGCGCTGGCCCTTCCCGCGTACAACGCGGGCGGCAATACGCGCAGCAGCAGTCCACCACGCCGAGGTGAGGTGCGATCAACCACGGTCACACCACCAGCCGCTTGTAGAAGTAATGCCTCGCCAATACCCAGCTCACCGTGAACAGCGCCGCGAGATAGGCCAGATGCCCGAGCGCCTGCGGGAAGCCGAGGCCACCGAGCGCGCTCCCGCGAGCGAGCTCATTACCGTGCCACAGCGGGGAAATCCAGGCCAGCCAGCGCAACCCGGCCGGTATCTGAGCGATGGGGAAGAAGGTGCCCGCGAACAGGATCATCGGCATCACGAGGAACCGGAAGATCGACGTGAATCGCGTACCCTCGTCGTAGGTCGTCGCCGCGATAGCCATCATCGGCACGGCGCAGGCGAGGCCGGTCGCGATGGCCACGAGCACCGCGACGAGTACTCCCAACCCCAGCCATGCCCCGAAAAGACCGGCGACGAGCGCGTAGACCACACTCGCGATCAGCAGCCGGAGCGCGACCCAGATGAGCTGCCCTCCGAGCAACTGTCCCGCGGTGACCGGGGTGGCCGTCACCGCGAAGAAGTCCTTCTGCCACTTGAATCCCGACAGCACGGGAAAACTGGCCTCGCCGATGGCGTTCTGCACTGCTCCCGCGACGAGCAGCGCGGGCGCGACGTAGTGCAGATAGGACAGTCCTCCCGTCGCGGGCCCCGGCTCGACCTGCGAACCGAAACCGATGCCCATCGCGGCGAGGAAAAGCAGCGGCTGGAGGCCCGATGAGTACAGATTGGACTTCCAGTAACGGCGGTACCAGGTCCAGTGCCCTTCGACTCTCAGCCAGGCCGCGCGCCACGAGCCGACGACCTTGCCGGTGGATACGACCGTCATCACTCCACCAGCGTCCGGCCGGTCAGCCGCAGAAAGACGTCTTCGAGAGTGCTGCGCCGGACCAGGCTCGACAGCGGGCGCACTCCCCTCGTGTGCGCCTGCTCCAGCGCGGACTCCCCCACGCCGGTGTAGACGAGCAGCCGGTCGGGAAGCACCTCGATCCGCTCGCCGAGGTCTTCGACGGTCGGTATCGCCGCCTCCTGCTCGCCGGGAGGGAACCGCAGCTCCAGCACCTCCCTCGTGGAGTACCTCGCGATCAGCTCCGCCGGCGAGCCCTCCGCGACGATTTTGCCGTCGTCCATGACGACCAGACGGTCGCAGAGCTGCTCTGCCTCGTCCATGTAATGAGTCGTGATGATGAGCGTGACCCCGGTCGTCTTGAGCCGGAACAGCCGGTCCCACAACAGGTGCCGCGCCTGCGGGTCGAGCCCCGTCGTCGGTTCGTCGAGCAACAGCAGCTCGGGATCGTTGACCAGCGACCTCGCGATGGTGAGCCGCCGCTTCATCCCGCCGGAAAGGGGTTCCACCTCGTCGTCGGCGCGCTCGCTCAGCTGGGCGAAGTCGAGCAGTTCGTCTGCCCGCGCCCTGACCTGCGCTCGCGACAGCCCGAAGTAGCGGCCGTAGACATGCAGGTTCTGCCGCGCGGTCAACTCGGTGTCGAGGTTGTCCTGTTGCGGCACGACACCAAGCCGCGCCCTGATGCGCGGACCGTCGCGATCGGGGTCCATCCCGAGCACCCTCAGCTCGCCGTCTGAACGCGGTGACACGGCGGCGATCATGCGCATGGTCGAGGATTTACCGGCCCCGTTGGGGCCGAGGAACCCGAACGCCTCACCTCGCCGTACGTGCACGTCGACGCCGCGCACGGCCTCGAATTCACCGAAACGCTTGACCAGCGCCTTGGCCTCCACCATCACGTCGTCCACGTCACCGCCCACGGTTTGCACACTGCCACGGCCCACCGACAAAAATCGAGCCGTTTACCGCGGGGAACGCGGCACCGGCGGAAACATTCCGCTCGCGCTCAGCCCGCCGCTTCGGCGCCGGTCGTCACCCTGGCGCGGATACCGCGGAAGTGCTCGTCCATCGCCGCTCGCAGCGCGGGTTCGTCCTTGGCACGCAACGCTTCCAGGATCGCCCTGTGCCACTGCGCCGTCACGGCGGGAGTGTCTGCGACGTGCGGGATCTGCGGGTCGATCGTGCGGAACACCTTCCAGAAGACCTCAAGCAGATCGAGCACCAGATCGTTGCCGAGCGGGCGATACAGTGCCTCGTGGAAGCGCCAGTCCTGCTCCGGCGCGTAACGATCCCGCGAGGCCGCCCGCTCCATCTCGGTGACGGCCTCGTCGAGCGCGGCGAAGTCGAGCAGGTCGTAGACACCGAGCACCTTGCCGACGAGACCGGTTTCCAGCACCTCCCTGACTTCGAGCAGGTGCCGGATGTCGGCGTGGTCGCCGCGCACGGACAGCGCGCTGCGGAAAGCGAGACCGGCCTCGAGCGCCGACAACGGAACCGAGCCGACGTAGGTTCCGTAACCATGCCGGATGTCGACGATGCCGACCGCTTCGAGCGCCTTCATCGCCTCGCGCAGCGGATGCCTGCTCACGGCGAGTTCGTCCATGAGCTCGAACTCGGTGGGAAGTGGCGATCCGGGTACCAGGCCCCTCTCGACGATGAGCCGCTTGATCGTCTCCTGGAGGGCGCGCTGGTTGGCACGCGCGCCTGCCTGCCGCCCACTCGCCGAGGTACTCACACCGAGGAAGTCTAGATGCAGCGGCGCCGGTGACCCCGTGAAGGCGAACGACCTGCTTGGTCGACGGCCCGCGACCGATGCTTGCGTCCCGCCCGGCGGAGGGCTACGGTACCCGCTGACATAGGACATCCTATGTCTTGAGAGCCGCGAGAGAGGTTCAGACATGGCATCGTCGCCACCGGAGACACCGGGGTCGTTCCGGCAACTCAGCGGAGCGCAGCGCAAAGCCTTCTTCGCCGCCTGGCTGGGCTACCTGCTCGACGGCTTCGACTTCATCCTCATCACGCTCATCCTCACCGAGATCGCCGACGACTTCGATCTCAATCTCACCACCGCGGCGACGCTGGTCTCCGCCGCGTTCGTCTCCCGCTGGCTCGGCGGTCTCGTACTCGGCGCCGTCGCCGACCGCTACGGCCGCAAACCCGCGATGATCATCGCGATCATCGCCTTCTCCGTCGGCAGCGGTCTGTGCGGCTTCGCGTGGGACTACTGGTCGCTGTTCATCTTCCGTGCCGTCGTCGGGCTCGGCATGGCAGGCGAATACGGGTCGAGCGCGACCTACGTCATGGAGTCGTGGCCGAAGTCGATGCGCAACAGGGCCACCGGGTTCCTGCTTTCCGCCTATCCGGTCGGCACCGTGCTCGCCGCTCTCGCCTACGAACTCATCGTTCCCGCCACCAACTGGCGCTGGCTGTTCTACATCGGAATCGTGCCGATCGCGCTGGCCCTCTACCTTCGCCGCGCGCTGCCGGAGGCCGCCGAGTGGAAAGAAGAGGTCGAGGGCCGCAAGGACGTCACCACCTCGTCGATGCTGTTCTCCGCACGGCGACGACTGCCCAACACGGCGCTCGCGATCCTGCTGTCCGCGGCACTCGTGTTCATCTTCACCAACTCCGGCGGCGGCGCGACGCCATGGCTGATCGCGTTGTCGGTACTGTGTTTCGTCGCCTTCGCGGTACAACTCGCCGGCCGGTTGTGGCCGGTGATGATCGCGATCATGGTCACGGTGTTCTGCGCGTTCCTCTACTCGTGGCCCATCCAGTCGCTCCTGCCGACCTACCTCAAGAGCGACCTCGGCTACGACGCCGGGCAAGTCTCGACGGCGCTCACCTGGGCCGGGCTGGGCTACGCTGCGGGCTCGTGCCTCGCGGGGGTCATCGGCGACAAGCTCGGCACCCGCCGCACCTACGTGCTCGGGCTCTTCGTGTCCCTGGCGTTCGTGTTTCCCGCCTTCCTGCTTCCCGCGGGCAACGTCGTACTGCTGTGGGTGCTGCTGTTCGCCATGCAGGCCACGAGCCAAGGCATCTCGGGGCTGCTGCCCAAGTACATCGGTGACCACTTCCCCACCCGGCTACGGGCCGCCGGGCTCGGCTTCTCCTACAACGTCGGCGCGCTCGGCGGCGCGGTCGCGCCGTTGGCCGGTGCGGCCATCGCCGACGACATCGGCAGTCTCGGCACCGCGCTCATGGTGCTCGCCGGTTCCCTCACCGTCGTCGTCGCCCTGATCATCGGCTTCGACCTCCCCGCGCGGATCGGCCGCGCGCTCAACATCGACTCGGACGCACCCGCGTTCGTCCAGAAGGAAAGGAAAACCACCAGTGGTCGCTGATACGGACCTCGCTCCGCGCGGTGTCATCCCGCCGCTCGTCTCCCCGCTCGACGAGCACGGCGACGTGGACAGGCGATCACTCGAACGGCTCGTGGAATTCCAGCTCGCGGCCGGTGTGGACGGAGTGTTCGTCTGCGGTTCGACGGGAGAGGTCGCGCTGCTGGACACCGTGCAGCGCAAGGAGATCATCGAGGTCACGGCCGGCGCGGTCGCGGGGGCCGTGCCGGTGCTGGCCGGTGCCGTCGACACCGGAACCCGCAGGGTCGCCGAGCACGTCGCGCAGGCTTCGGCGGCGGGCGCCGACGCCGTCGTCGTGACGGCACCGTTCTATGTGCGGCCACATCCGGGCGAGACCGTCGCGCACTTCCGGTACGTGCAGGCCGCGAGCGACGTTCCGGTGATCGCCTACGACATTCCCAGTGCGGTGGGGACGGCACTGACTCCGGACATCGTCACCGAACTGGCCGAATCCAAGACCGTGGTGGCGCTCAAGGACTCCAGCGGTGATCTGACGAGTTTCCGGGAGATCCTTCGCCGGACCGGGCTTCCCGCGCTGACCGGTTCGGAACTGCTCGCCGACACGGCGATGGGCCTCGGGGCGGCCGGACTCGTTCCCGGACTGGGCAATGTGGACCCGCACGGTTATGTGCGGCTGTACCGCGCCGCGCTCGCGGGCGACGTCGAGACAGCACGGTCCGAACAGGACAGACTGGCGAAGCTGTTCACGATCATCGGGGTCGCCGATCTCGGCAGGATCGGTTTCACGGCAGGGGCGCTGGGTGCGTTCAAGGCGGCGATGGCGTTGCGGGGCATCATCGACACGCCGCTGTCGAACCGGCCGCTGGGTGCCCTGACGGCGGAGGAGACCCTTGCCGTTGGTGAGATCCTGGAAAGCGTGGGGCTCGGTGCCGTTGGCGTGCCGGGTGACTGACGTTCGGCGAGTCCCGCGCCCGTGCGCGAGTCCCGCACTCGGGTGCGCGAGATCCGCGTTCGGGTAGGCGAGATCCGCACTCGGGTAAGCGAGATCTACGTTCGGGCGGGCGATTTCCGCATTCAGGTAAGCGAGATCCGCGTTCGGGCGGCCGAGATCCGCACTCAGGTCTAGGGACGCGCCGGGGACTTCGCGGGTCGGGCGCAAGCGCTTGCGGGCGGCCGGGTTGCCGTGCCACGCGGTGACGTAGCGCTCGGGGACCCCTGTCGGGCGCGCATTCCGCCCGCGCACCAGCCAGGTTCGCAGATCTCGCCTACTGGATGCAGAACTCGCGCGCCTGAGTGCGGAACTCGGCCACCTGAGTGCGGAACTCGGCGGCCTGGATGCAGAACTCGCGCGCCTGAGTGCGGGACTCGCGCGGCGGGCGGCTTGAGCACAGGACTCGCGCGGCGGGCGAGCCGACACCCCGGGGGGTGCGGGAGTGCTGGGGTGCGGGCTACTCGGCTTGGGACGGCGGGTCGAAAGGCGCCCTGTCCGGCTGGCACACGGTGCCCTCCTCAGGAAGCTCACCGTCGATGAAATAGCGGTCCATGGCCGAGTCGACGCACTCGCTGTTGCCGTTCGCGCCATGCCCGAACGACTCCAGCGTCAGCAACCGCGCGTCGCCAAGCAGGCGGGAGGTGCTCACCGCATCGTCGTACGGGGTCGCCGGGTCGCCGAGGCTGTTGCCGATGACCAGCACCGGGTTGGCCGTCTGCCGGTCCCACGGTCCGGCGTAGCTGTCCTCGTCGGCTACCGGCCAGGTCGCACACGGCAGCGACATCCAGACCCACTGCGAACCGAAACCCCGCGCCTCACGATCGGCTTTCCTCGCGAAGCCGTCCCACACCCACGGCGTGCCGGGGTTGGCCGAGTCAGCGCACATCACGGCCACGCCCTGCTCCGGCCCGATATATCCCGGAGTCTGAAAACCGGGCGCGGGCGGGCCCTCTGGGATTTCGGCGACCACGCTGCCCTTGGTCGCGACGTCAGGGTCGGTCGCGTCGGCCAGCGCCTGGAGGAATTCGCCGAGCGAAGCCGAACTCGCCGCGTCGTACAACTGGCCGAGCGTGGCCTGCACCGCCGTCTGGTAGGTCACCTCGGTCGGTTCCCCGCCGGGTGGCGTGATGACCGCTGGCTGTTCGAGCAACCGGTCGAGCACGGTGTCGTACTTCGCGAGCAAGTCCTGCCCCGGTTCCCTGAACGCGCATCGTTCGTCGTTTTCGCACGCGCCGAGGAAGGTCTCCAGCGCGCGCTGCGCGCCACCATGACTGCCGAGACGGAAACTGAACGGCGCGAAGCGATCGACCGGCCGGTAGCCCTCGGTCCACTCGACGGGGTCGAGCACCGCGTCGATGACCACCGAACCCACCTTGTCGGGGAACAGGTTGGCGTACACCGTTCCCAGATGGCTGCCGTAGGAAATGCCGTAGTACGAAAGCTGTTGCTCGCCGATGGCCTGGCGAAGCAGATCCATGTCGCGCGCCACGTTGGCCGTCGACATGTGGTTGACGAGCGGGCCCGCGTTCTCGGCGCACGACGCGGTCGCCTCCGCCGTTTCGGCGATACGCCGCTTCTTCTCCTGGATGGTCACGGGAAAGGTTCCGGCGAGCTTGGCCGCCTCCTCGTCGTCGGTGAAACACCGCAACGGCGTGCTCTCGTGAATGCCACGCGGATCGAATCCGACGATGTCGAACCGTTCGTGCAACCGGTCGGTCAGTTCGGGGGCGTACCGGCCGGAACCGCCTGGCCCACCGGGGTTGTAGAAGATGGTGCCGAGTTTGTGGTCCTGGTCGGCGGCAGGCAATCTGCCGACCGCGAGCGTGATCGTCTCGCCGTGCGGGTCACGATAGGAAAGGGGAACCTCGACCTCGGCGCACTCGTAGGATTCCGGCGCGCCCTCGGCACACTCCGCCCAGTTCACCTCCGGAACGGCAGCGCCGTTGGTGCCAAGCGGCTGCTCCCCGGAAGGTTCGGCCTGCGCCTGCGGCGCGCTCAGCACACCCGCCGCAACGAGCACCGAACCAAGCACGGCCATGCGCCTGCGAAATCCGCCCACGTCCCCAGCCTTTCCCCCGAGATCCACTAGCCGTATCGACGCTAGTGGAAAAAATCACCGCCGGGAAGGCATCCTCGCCAAGAGGTGGCGAACGGAGCTTTCCCAGCGGTGACAAGGGAACTCGGCGTCGAATGCGCTCAGAGGTCGGGGAACCAGAGTTTCAGTTCGCGCTCCGCGGACTCCGGCGCGTCCGAGCCGTGCACGAGATTGAACTGGGTCTCCAGCGCGAAGTCGCCGCGCAGGGTGCCCGGCGTCGCCTTCTCGACAGGGTCGGTGCCACCGGCGAGCTGGCGGAAGGCTGCGATCGCCCTCGGCCCCTCGACCGCGAGCGCCACGACCTTGCCTGAGGTGATGAACTCCAGCAGTTCGCCGAAGAACGGCTTCTCCTTGTGCTCGGCGTAGTGCTCTTCGGCCACCGAACGCTCGACATTGCGCAGGTCCATCGCGGCGATCGTGAGACCCTTGCGCTCGATGCGCGAAATCACCTCACCGACGAGGCCCCGCTTGACGCCATCGGGCTTGATCAGAACCAGCGTGCGTTCACTCACGGGGTGTAACTCCTTCATTCACTACCAACGGTGTGCGCAGCCTAGCTGCCTGGTCATCTGCCCTGCGGGCGCAGGGTCGTCGACCACAGGGAGGAACCGGCACCGTCGCGGAGGCTGACGGTCAGCTCACCGCTCGCGCCGTCGACGTCGAGCTCGCCGAAATGCTGGAAACCGCCCATCGGCGACGTGTTCGCGACCGGCGGCGCGTGAACGAAGACGGCCTTGGGACCGAACGTCGGATCCAGTGTGTTCGGGCCGAAGGCTCCCGCGTTGAGCGGGCCGGACACGAATTCCCAGAACGGATCGAAGCCGGTGAACGCGGCACGGTCGGGCGAGTAGTGGTGCGCGGCGGTGTAGTGCACGTCGGCCGTCAGCCACACCACGTTGCGCACCCTTCGCCGCGCGATCTCCCTCAGCACCATGGCCAGCTCGGCCTCCCTGCCACCCGGCGCGCCGGGAAGCCCGTTCGCGACGCCCTCGATGTCGCCGGTGTCGTCGCCATCGGGCACGACGAGCCCGATCGGCAAATCGGCCTGAACGATCTTCCACGTGGCCGTGCTCGCGCCGAGCGCGCGCACCAGCCAGTCGGCCTGCCTTCGCCCCAGCACGGAACCGGGCTTCGTCTGGTCGGCGTCGTTGCGGTCCTTGTAGCTGCGCATGTCGAGCACGAACACCTCGACCCTGTCGCCGTACCGGAAGTTGCGGTACACCCGTCCGTCCACCGCGGACTTGTGGTCGATCGGATACCACTCGTGAAACGCCTGGAAGGCCCTGCGGGCCAGCACGTCCACCCGTTTCTCGGAGTATTCGGGCAGATCCAGGATCTCGCCGGGATACCAGTTGTTCACGACCTCGTGGTCGTCCCACTGAACGTAGCTCGGCACCTCGGCCGCGAACGCGCGAAGGTTGTCGTCGAGCAGGTTGTAGGCGTGCTGTCCCCGGTACTCGGCGAGGGTTTCGGCGACCTTGGCCTTCTCCGGCGTGACGATGTTGCGCCAGACCCGGCCGTCGGGAAGTTCCACCTTCTCGGTGAGCGGACCGTCGGCGTAGACGGTGTCCCCGCAGTGCAGGAACAGGTCGGGCCGCCTGGCCGCCATCGCGGCGAACACGGTCATGCCGCCGATCTCGGGGTTGATCCCGAAGCCCTGTCCCGCGACGTCGCCCGACCACAGCAGCCGGACGTCCTCGTCGCCTCGCGGCGCGGTGCGCAACCGTCCCGTCAGCGGCGCGCTGACAACCCTGCCATCCAGCGACTGCGCCGTGACGCGGTAGTGCACCTCACTTCCCGGACGAAGACCGCGAAGGCGCACCTTGCCCGTCCCGCCGGTGCCGGGAGTCAGCAGCGGCCCGCGCACGGTGCGAGTGCGCCGGAACGCGGGGTCGCCGGAGACCTCGACGATCATCCGGGACGGCCGGTCGGCCCTCGTCCACACGATCGCCGAGTCGGCACTGACGTCACCGGACTGCACGCCGTGGGTCAGCGAGGGCCGGTCCGCGCGCACGAGCGCGGCGGCGGAGCCGGAACCAAGCGCGCCTGCCGCGAGCACCCCGGTACCGACGAGCCCCGCCTTGAGCATGGCCCGCCGAGGGAGAGGAGTCTGTTCGGTCATGCCGCCACTTCTATCCGGTCCGGAGGTCCGGGCGGCCAACTCCGCCTTGCGCGGCGGTGAACGCTATGCCTGCTGGCTCGGCAGCCTTCCCTGTTCCATGCGCCTTTCGACGTCGCGGCGCATCCACATGAGCCACAACCAGATCGCCGCGAACAACCCGCCGATGATGGCGACGGCGGGAAGCGCGACGACGAAGGCAAGCAGCCCCGCGTGCACGCCGAGGATCAGCCAGGGAACCCAGAGCTTGCGCAGCAGGGCGCAGCAGGCCAGCAGCACCGCCGCGATGGCGATGATGCTCCAGCCCTGAATGCTGGTGATGCCGTTGCCAAGGTGAGCGACGACGGGCAGGGCGAGGCCGAGCACGATCACCTCAAGAACCAGGGTTCCGGCCTGCACGCCCCGGAAGGACTTCATCGGGTCCTTCGCCGGCGGCGGGGGTGTCTGCTGCGTTTCCTCTGTCATACCGGCTCCCTGCCGAACAATGTACGGGCCTCCCCCACCGTGACGACCGAGCCGGTGACCAGCACGCCGCCACCCGCGAGGGGCTCCTCGGGGTCGTCGGTCTGTTCGACGAGGCCGATGGCGGTCTCGATGGCGCTCTCCAGCGAAGGTTCGGCGGTGACGCGTTCCTCCCCGAACACCAGAACGGCCAGCGACGCGAGTTCGTCGACCGGCATGGCGCGTTCCGACGTGTTACTGGTGACGACGATCTCGGACACGACCGGCTCCAGCGCTTCGAGGATGCCTCGCGCGTCTTTGTCGCGCATGACCCCCACCACGGCGGCGAGCCTGCGGAAGGCGAACTCCGAGTCGATGGTCGCGGCGAGCGCGGCGGCGCCGTGCGGGTTGTGCGCTGCGTCGAGCAGGACGGCAGGCGCGGCCCGCACCCTTTCCAGCCTTCCCGGGGTTTGCACCTCCGCGAACGCCTCCCGCACGGCGTCCTGTACGAGCTGCCTTTCCTTGCCTGCTCCGAAGAACGCCTCGACGGCGGCGAGCGCGAGCGCGGCGTTGTCGGCCTGGTGTTCACCGTGCAGCGGAAGGAACACTTCCTCGTAGATCCCGCCGAGCCCTTGCAGGCGCAGCATCTGCCCGCCGACGGCGATGTCTCTCGACAGCACACCGAATTCGCTGCCCGCACGGGCGACGGTGGCGTCGACCTCGACGGCCCTGCGCAGCAGCACCTCTTCGACGTCGGGTTCCTGGCGCGCGATGACGGCGACGGAGCCGGGCTTGATGATTCCCGCCTTCTCGGCCGCGATGCCAGCGCGGTCGTCGCCGAGGTACTCGACGTGGTCGATGCTGATGGGGGTGATGACGGCGACCTGGCTTTCGACGATGTTGGTCGCGTCCCACGTGCCGCCGAGCCCGGTTTCCAGTACAGCCGCCTCGACGGGGGCGTCGGCGAAGGCCGCGAAGGCCATGCCGGTGAGCACCTCGAACTTGCTCATCTTCGGTTCCGTCTCACCTGCCGCCCTGTCGACCATGCCGATGAACGGCGCGATGTCGCGGAAGGTGTCGACGTACTTCTCCGGCGAGATGGGCGCGCCGTCGATGCTGATGCGCTCGGTGACCAACTGCAAGTGCGGGCTGGTGTATCGGCCGACGCGCAGGCCCATCCTGGTGAGCAGCGCCTCGATCATGCGCGCGGTCGAACTCTTGCCGTTGGTGCCCGCGACGTGCAGCACGGGATAGGTCCGCTGTGGATCGCCGAGCAAATTCGCCAGTGTGGTGATGCGGGTCAGCGAGGGGGCGATCTTGGTTTCCGGCCAGCGCTCGTCGAGTTCGGCTTCGACGGCCCGCAGCTCGTACCGCGCCTGCTCGGCGATGGCGGCCTCGTCGAAGCTCGGCCGCTCCTCCGCCTCATCGTCGGGCAACGGGCCGGCGATGAAGTTGTCCCCTGCGGACAGCTCCGGGGGAAACTCCTGGTCGTCGGACGACACACACACTCCCAACGCGCTGATACTGACCGTTTGAGAGTCTACGTCCGGTGCCGGTGCTCACTCGCGCCCGGCTAGGTTCTGCGCCATGCCCTTCAACCACAACGACTGCTACCACCCGCTGCTGCTGCGGCACCTGCCCGAAGGAGCACGCACCGCGCTCGACGTGGGTTGTGGTGGCGGCCGGTTCGCGCGCGGGCTCGCGGCGCGGGGTCTCGACGTGACGGCCGTCGACCCCGCGACCGGCATGATCGACATCGCGCGAGCGCTGGGTTCGCGGGGCACCGGATCGATCGAATACCGGACAGCCGACATCACCGCGATGGACCTGCCGGAAGGGCACTACGACTTCATCTCCTGCCTCGCGTCACTGCACCACGTTCCGTTCAGCACTGTGAGCGCCCTGCGGGCGGCACTCGCGCCAGGCGGGGTGCTGGTGGTGCTCGGGCTAGCGAGGCCGAGCGCTCCCGGCGACTGGGCGAAGTGGCTGAGCGCCTCGCCGGTCAACATGGCTGCGAGGCTGCTGGTCCACGCTGGTGAACGGATCAACGGCGGCTCTGACCCGCACCCGCAGGCCCCGGTCAGGCACTGGTCGATGACGATGAACGGCGTGAGAAGGGAAGCGGACCGGCTGCTGCCGGGCAGCACGGTCCGCACCCTGCTGTTCTGGCGCTACCTGCTCACGTATCGCGCAGAGTGAGCGCACCCGACGGGCACAGCTCGACGGCCTCGCGGACCACCCCGGCCTCGCTTGCCGGGGGCTGTTCGTCGAGCACGAGCACCCTGCCGTCCTCATCGTCCTGATCGAACACCGCCGGCGCGGTGAGCGCGCACATTCCGGCACCGATACAGACGTCGCGATCCGCCTCGATCACCTTCGCTCCCTTCGCTTCGGCCCTCACCACGACACCGGGAGCCGATGCACTCCGTAGATGGCCATGTCGTCGCGCACCGGGACCTCGGAGGGCGGCACCGCGAGAGAAAGACCGGGGAAGCGCTCGAAAAGCGCCGCGTACCCGATCCGCATCTCGATGCGCGCCAACTGCTGTCCCAGACACTGGTGCACCCCGTGACCGAAAGCAAGGTGGCCGTGCGCGTCACCGCCGAGATCGAGTTCGGCCGGGTTCGGGAACTTCTCGGGGTCTCGGTTGGCCGCCGGCAAGGAGAGCGTCAGCACCTGCCCCTTCGTGATCAGCCTTCCGGCCAGTTCGACGTCCTCCAGCGCGGTGCGGGTGGTGCCGAACTGGATCACCGAGAGGTACCGCATCAGCTCCTCGACGGCGTTGTCGACCGGCACCGCGCCGCTACGAAGGGCCTCGGCCTGCTCAGGGTGCTGGAGCAGAGCGAAGGTGCCGAGGCCGAGCATGTTCGCAGTGGTCTCGTGCCCCGCGACGAGCAGCAACAGCGCGACGCCGACGAGTTCGTCGTCGCTGAGCTCTCCCGCCTCGGTGAGCCCGCTGAGCAGGTCGTCCTCCGGCTCCGCGCGCTTGCGGCCGACGAGACCGGCGAGATAGCCGGTGATCGACTTCATCGCGACGGCCGCCTGCTCGTCGGTGCTGTCCAGGCCGAGCAGCACGGAACTGGCTTGCTGGAACTCCGCCCTGTCGGCGTAGGGCACCCCCAGGAGTTCGCAGATGACGAGTGAGGGGATGGGCAGCGCGAACGCCTGGACCAGGTCCGCTGGCGGTCCCGCCTGCTCCATCGCGTCCAGGTGCTCGGCGACGATCTGCTCGATGCGCGGGGTGAGCTGGTTCATTCTGCGCACCGTGAACTGGCCGGTGAGCTGTCTCCTGAGCCGGGTGTGATCAGGCGGGTCCATGGCGATGAAGAACCCGGGCGCGGCGGGCTCACCGACCCGGAAGTCATCGACGACGGGCCTGCGCACCGGGGTTCGGCGCAGTTCGAGCTTGCTGCTGAAGCGCTGGTCGGCGAGCACCGCCTTGGCCAGCGTGTGGCTGGTGACGAGCCAGCCTTCGTGCCCGTCGGGATAGGCGAGCGGGCGCAGCGGCTGGTCGGTGCCGAACAGTTCGGGTGGTGGATCGAACGGGTCGACGCGCGTCGTTGGCAGAAGGTCGGGCATGACGTTCCCTTCGCGGCGGGCAGGTTCGGAAACTGACATTAACTATCAAACACCATCCGATGCCAAGTTACAACCGTTGTAAATTTATGGCGCCGGCGTAGGGTGAGCCGGTGCGAGAGCTGGGATTACGGGAGCAGAAGAAACAGCAGACCCGGGCCGCGCTCTTCGAGGCGGCCATGCGGCTGTTCCAGGAGAAGGGCTACGCCAACACCACCGTCGCCGAGATCGCCGCCGAGGCAGGCGTGTCGACCAAGACGCTGTTCAACTACTTCTCCGGCAAGGAAGACGTACTGTTCGCGCACCGGATGCGCCGCATCGACACCCTCGAAGACGCCTTCCGAGCGCGGCTCGCCGACGACGCGCCGCCGCAGGCGCTGCGGCTGATCGCGCTGGATCTACTGGACTGGCTGTCCTCTGGCGAGGAACCACGCGGCGAGGTCAACCTGGCGCAGGCGAAGCTGATCATGTCGGTGCCGGAACTGCGCGGGAGATCGCAGGCACTGCTGTACGAAGCCGAAAACAGGCTCGCCTCCGTGCTGCACGAGGCAGCGCCGTGGCTGGATCCGATCACCGCGGGAAGCGCGGTCGGCGCGCTCATCGGCGCGATGCAGGGCGCCGCCCGTGCCGGTATCGCCAGAGGTGACTCGCTGCCCGACATCGTCGGCTCGGCTCAGATCGGCATCGACCTGGTGACCAGGGGATTGGACCAACTCGCGCAGTCCTAGCATCCGTTCAGGGAGTACTCGCGCGGACCGGCAGCGACTAGAAACAAGAGATGCCCCGCTCCCGCGCCACCCTGGTCATCGCCACGCTCGCCGGCCTGTTGCTGGCTTCGCTGCTCACGGCGGGAGGAGCGGCGGCGAAACCGGCGAAGTTCACGCGCTACGTCGCGCTCGGCGACTCCTACACCTCGGGGCCGCTCATTCCCGTTCAGCGCGCCGATCCGGCCGGCTGCGCGCGCTCGACCAGCAACTACCCCTCGCTGCTTGCCAAGCGACTGCACGTGCGCTCGTTCACGGACGTGAGTTGTGGCGGTGCCGCGACCCCGCACATGACCAGTCCCCAGCAGGTGGCCGGAGGGGTGAACGAGCCGCAGTTCGACGCGCTGCGCCGGGACACCAATCTCGTCACCGTCGGCATCGGCGGCAACGACCACAACGTCTTCGGCAGCATCGTCGGGGTCTGCCCCGCCCTGCGCGAGAGCGATCCCACCGGCTCGCCCTGCAAGGAACACTTCACCGTCGACGGCGTCGACACCCTCAAGCAGGCCACGATCGACATCGGCACCAGGGTCGAGCACGTTCTCGACGGCATTCACCAGCGCTCACCACGTGCCACGGTGCTCGTCGTCGGCTACCCCCGCATCGCGCCGCCCACCGGAACCTGTCCGGCGATCCTTCCCTTCGCCGACGGCGACTACACCTGGGTCGACAGCGTCGAGGAAGCCCTGAACGACGCGCTGGCCAAGGCCGTCGCCGACGACGGCCGGGCGTCCTTTGTGGACATGTACCCCGCCTCGCTCGGGCACGACGCGTGCGCGGGAAAGAAAGCCTGGATCCAGGGCAAGGACGCGAGCGAGGTCGCCGCGTCCTACCACCCCCGGCTCTCCGGCATGAAGGGCGTCGCGGGCCAGATCAAGCGCGACCTGGCCCGCTCGGCCCGCTCATGAGGGAAGGGCCGCGAGCTTTCCGGTGATGCGCTCGATGTCGGCGGCGGCCGTGTCGCGGCGGATCCTGATCTTGTCGACGACGTCGGCCGGTGCCTTGTCGAGGAATGCCTGGTTGCCGAGCTTGCCCTCGGTCTGCTTCAGTTCCTTCTCCGCGGCGGCGAGATCCTTGTGCAACCGCTTGCGCTCGGCCGCCACGTCGATCGTGCCCGAGGTGTCGACCTCGACGGTCGCCACTCCCCCGCCAAGGGCCACGTCCAGTGACGCCGTCGCGGAGAACGAATCCGAAGGATCGGACAGCCGGGCGAGCGCCCTGATCGCCGACTCGTGGCCCTCGATGGCGGCGAACCCCTCACCGGAAAGGGCGGTCGCGACCCGCTGACCGGGCTTGAGGCCCTGATCGGAGCGGAACCGGCGGATCTCGGTGACCAGCTTCTGCACGTCGGCGATCCGGCTGTCGGCGACCTCGTCGACGGCGGGCAGCGCGATCGCGCCCTCGGGCCACGCGGCGACGACGAGCGACTCACCTCCGGTCAGCGTCGTCCACAGGCGTTCGGTGATGAACGGAATGAAGGGGTGCAGCAGTCGCAGCACCGTGTCCAGCGCCTGCCCGAGCACGACGCGCGTGTTCTCCGCGGCGGCGCTGTCCTCGGTGAGCTGGACCTTCGCCAGCTCCAGGTACCAGTCACACAGCTCGTCCCAGGTGAAGTGGTAGAGCACGTTGGTGGCCTTGGCGAACTGGAACTCCTCCAGCAGCGAGTCCACTTCGGACACCACGGTACGCAGCCTGCCGAGTATCCAGCGGTCCGCCTCCGTCAGCTCGGCCGCGTCCGGCAGTCGCCTGCCAGCGACCGCCCCGTTGCCGATCGCGAACCTGGTGGCGTTCCACAGTTTCGTGCAGAAGTTGCGGGACCCGGCCGCCCACTCCTCGGCGAGTGCCATGTCCGCGCCGGGGTTGGCTCCGCGAGCGAGCGTGAACCGCGTGGCGTCGGCGCCGAAGCGGTCCATCCAGTCGAGCGGGTCGATGACGTTGCCCCGCGACTTGGACATCTTCTTGCCGCTCGCGTCGCGAATGAGCCCGTGCAGGTAGATGTGGTCGAAGGGCTGCACGCCGTCCATCGCGTGGAGACCGAGCATCATCATCCTGGCGACCCAGAAGAACAGGATGTCGTAGCCGGTGGACAGCACACTGGTCGGATAGAACTTCGCGAGATCGGCCGTCTGCTCCGGCCAGCCCATCGTCGAGAAGGGCCACAGGCCCGAGGAGAACCACGTGTCGAGGACGTCGGGATCCTGGTACCAGCCCTCGCCCGCCGGTGGCTGCTCGCCGGGTCCGACGCACACCATCTCGCCGTCGGGGCCGTACCAGACGGGAATGCGGTGCCCCCACCACAACTGACGCGAGATGGTCCAGTCGTGCATGTTGTCGACCCAGTCGAAGTAGCGCTTGGCCAGCTCCTGCGGGTGCACGGTCGTACGGCCGTCCCGCACGGCCTCGCCGGCGGCGCTGGCGAGCGGCTCGACCTTGACCCACCATTGCAGTGACAGGCGTGGCTCGACGACGGTGTCGCACCGCGAGCAGTGCCCGACCGCGTGCACGTAGGGCCGCTTCTCCGCCACGATCCGGCCCTGTTCGCGCAGCGCCGCGACGACGGCGGGCCTGGCCTCGAACCGGTCCATGCCCTCGAATGGGCCTGGGACCGTGATCGCGGCCCGCTCGTCCATGATCGTCAGCATCGGCAGGTCGTGCCTGCGGCCGATCTCGAAGTCGTTGGGATCGTGCGCGGGAGTCACCTTCACCGCGCCGGTCCCGAATTCGGGGTCGACGTGCTCGTCGGCGACGACCGGAATGCGCCGCCCGGTGAGCGGCAGTTCGATCTCGGTGCCGACGAGGTGGGCGTAGCGCTCGTCGTCCGGATGCACCGCGACGGCAGTGTCACCGAGCATCGTCTCGGCCCGCGTCGTGGCCACGACGATCGAGGCGTCGCCGTCGCCATAGCGGATGGACACCAGTTCGCCGTCGTCGTCGGAGTGTTCGACCTCGATGTCCGACAGCGCGGTGTGGCAGCGAGGGCACCAGTTGATGATGCGCTCGGCGCGGTAGACAAGGCCGTCGTCGTAGAGCTTCTTGAACATCGCGCGCACGGCCAGCGACAGGTTCTCGTCCATCGTGAACCGCTCGCGCGACCAGTCGACGCCGTCACCGAGCCTGCGCATCTGGTCGAGGATCTTGCCGCCGTAGGTGGCCTTCCAGTCCCAGACCCGCTCGACGAACCGTTCCCTGCCGAGGTCGTGCCGGGAAAGTCCCTCACCGGCGAGGTCACGCTCGACGACGTTCTGGGTGGCGATGCCCGCGTGGTCCATGCCAGGCAGCCACAGCACCTCGTAGCCCTGCATCCTGCGCCTGCGGGTCAGCGCGTCCATCAGGGTGTGGTTGAGCGCGTGTCCCATGTGCAGGCTGCCGGTGACGTTGGGCGGAGGAAGCACGATCGTGAACGGCGGCTTGTCCGACTCCGCGTCGGCCGTGAAGTAACCAGCCGATACCCAGCGCTCGTAAAGGCCGGCTTCTTCCTCGGCCGGGTTCCATGCGTTGGGCAGTTCGGTGGGTTGCTGGGGCGCGTTCTCCGTCACAACCGGTCAGTGTACGAACCTCCGGAGCATGAGTGACCACCGGCGCGGCCCGCCGGACACGGAGCGCGACAATACACAGTTCAGACTGCACAGGCTAGACTGTGCACATGACCCGCGTTCCCCATCAGATCGCCCAGCTCGCAGGGCAGCTCCGCGGAGTCGTCGGCCAACTGCACCGGCGGCTGCGGCAGGTCGACAACGCCGAAGTACTGACCCCGACGCAGTCGGCGGTACTCGGCAGGCTCAACAGGGAAGGCGCTGCCACGCAGAGTGAGCTGGCCTCGGCCGAACACGTACGGCAGCAATCCATGGCCGCGACCATCGCGGTGCTCGACGAACTGGGCTACCTCGAACGCGGCAGTGACCCGAAGGACGGCCGCAGGGTCGTGCTCTCGCTGTCGGACCTGGGCAGGAAAACCGTTCAGGGAGTGCACCAGCACAGGGACGAATGGCTCGCCGCCGCGCTCGCCGCCGGGTTCACCGCACGGGAACGCTCCACCATCGCCGAGGCCATGCCGCTGCTGGAGCGCCTCGCCCAACACTGAGGAAGGCGACCACGACCACCACCGCGACACACCCAGCCGTCAGGATCAGCCCCAAGCTGGTCGTCCCGCTCGTGGCAAGCGCCATCCTCAATCCCCTCAACTCCACCATGATCGCGGTGGCGCTCGTGCCCATCGGGCACACGTTCGGCTCAGGGCCCGCGCAAACCGCACTGCTCATCACGAGCCTCTACCTCGCCACCGCCATCGGCCAGCCCATCGCGGGAATGCTCGTCGACCGCTGGGGTCCCCGCAAAGTACTGCTCGCCGGTGCCGCCGCGGTCGCGCTCGCCGGAACCGGCGGCCTGCTCGCCCTCTCGCTCGACTGGCTCATCGGGGTGCGGGCGCTGCTCGGCATCGGCACGTGCGCCGGTTTTCCCGCCGCGATGGCGGTCCTGCGCAGGCACGGCGACGCCAACGGAGGCGGTATCCCGGCGGGAACACTCGCCGCGCTTTCGGTGTCCGCGCAGACGATCATGGTCATCGGTCCGACCTTCGGGGGCGCGCTCATCGCGCTGTTCGGCTGGCCCGCCATCTTCGCCGTGAACGTCCCGCTCGCCGCCGGGGCGATGCTGCTGGCCTGGATCTGGGTGCCGCGTGACCGGCCCCGCACGGGCCCCGCTCCCCGGCTCGACGTGAAGGGGGTGCTGACCGACGGCGCCATCCTGCGCACCTATCTCCGGCAAGCGCTCGCGTTTCTCGCGATCTACGCGATTCTCTTCGGCTACGTGCAATGGCTACAGACCGACAGGGGACTCGGCGAGGCGGAAGCGGGATTCCTGCTGCTGCCGATGTCGGTCGTCGCGGTCACCGCCGCGGCGTTTTCCGCGCGCATCACCGGAATCCGGCTGCGGCTCGTGCTCTCGGTCGCGGCGCTCGTCGCGGGCTCCGTGCTGCTGTTGTTCGTCGAGACCAGCACTTGGATCGGGTTGCTGATTCTCGTCGCCGCGCTGTTCGGTCTCGCGCAGGGACTGACCAGTGTGACAAATCAGACAGCACTCTACGCGCAGGCTTCCTCGGCGCAGATGGGAACGGCGAGCGGCTTCTTCCGCACCGCGCAATACATCGGCGCGATGCTGGCATCCGCCCTGATCGCGGCGTGTTTCGGCGCGGAACCGAGCGCACGCGGACTGCACGCGCTCGGCATCGCGCTCGGCGTGGTCGCGCTCGCCCTGCTTGTGGTGACGATCGCCGATCGCCGCCTGCGCGGACCGGCGACGCTCGCGCGCTCGGCTACTCCGGCTCAGAATGGCGGCCGTGGCACGTAACGCACCGCGCGAGGACTTCGACGACGACTCCGAGAACTCCCTCCGCATCGGCGAACCCAAACAGTGGGCGGCGGGCATCCCCGGCGTCACGGTGTCCCTGCGCAGGTCGTGGGAACAGATGGGAGCCGGCAGGACCGTCCGCACGCTCCGGCTGCTGAACCAGCGCTCCGGTTTCGACTGTCCCGGCTGCGCGTGGCCGGAGCCGAGGGAAGCCGACGGAGAACACCGCAAGCTCGCCGAGTTCTGCGAGAACGGCGCGAAGGCCGTGGCCGAGGAAGCGACGAAACGCAAGGCAGGCGCGGACTTCTTCGCGGCACACTCGGTCGAGGAGCTAGCTGGCAAGAGCGACTACTGGCTCGGTCAGCAGGGCAGGCTCACCGAGCCGATGGTGCTGCGCGAGGGCGCCACCCACTACACGCCGATCGCGTGGGACGAGGCGTTTTCCTTGGTAGCGGGTGAACTTCGCTCACTCGCGCACCCCGGCGAGGCCATCTTCTACACCTCGGGCCGCACGAGCAACGAGGCCGCGTTCGTCTACCAGCTTCTCGCGCGCGGTTTCGGCACCAACAACCTTCCCGATTGCAGCAACATGTGCCACGAGTCCTCCGGCGCGGCGCTGACGGAGTCGACCGGTATCGGCAAGGGCACCGTGTCGCTGGCCGACGTCCACGAAGCGGACCTGATCGTCGTGATCGGACAGAATCCCGGCACGAACCACCCCAGGATGCTCTCGGCGCTGTCGAAGGCGAAGGACAACGGGGCGAAGGTCGTCGCGATCAACCCGTTGCCGGAAGCCGGTCTGCTGCGCTTCAAGGACCCGCAGACAGTACGCGGAGTACTCGGCAAGGGAAGCCCGCTCGCCGACGAGTTCTGCCAGGTCCGGCTCGGCGGGGATCTCGCGCTGTTGCAGGCGGTGGGCAACCTGCTCGTGTCGTGGGAGGACTCCGCGCCCGGCACGGTGCTCGATCGCGACTTCGTCGAAGGATCCACCGACGGCTACGCCGACTACGCGAAACAGGTGCGCGCTCTGGACTGGGCCGAGGTCGACAAGGCCACCGGGCTGGCCCGCGAACAGATCGCGAGGGTCGCGGGCATGATCGCGCGGTCGCGGCGCACCGTGTACTGCTGGGCGATGGGGCTCACCCAGCACAAGCACGCCGTGCCGACCATCAGGGAGGTCGCCAATCTCGCGCTCATGCGGGGAATGATCGGCAAGCCGGGAGCTGGCCTGTGCCCGGTCAGGGGGCACTCGAACGTCCAGGGCGACCGCACCATGGGCATCTGGGAACGAATGCCGGAAAGCTTCCTCGCCGCGCTCGACGCGGAATTCGGCATCACCGTCCCTCGCGAGCACGGCTGGGACGTCGTCGAGGCCATCCGCGCGATGCGCGACGGAAAAGGCAAGGTGTTCTTCGCCGTCGGCGGCAACTTCGCGTCGGCGACACCGGACACCGAGCACACGGAAAAAGCGCTGCGCAACTGCTCGCTGACCGTGCACGTGTCGACGAAACTCAACCGCTCACACGTCGTCACCGGCACGAGGGCATTGATCCTGCCGACGCTGGGCCGCACGGAACGCGACGTGTGGCAAGGGACCGAACGGTTCGTCACCGTCGAGGACTCGATGTCGGCGGTCCACGCCTCGCACGGCGCGCTCGCACCGGCGAGCGAGCAGCTGCTGTCCGAGGTCGCGATCCTGTCGCGCCTGGGCACGGCACTCTTCGGCGAGGACCATCCGGTGCCATGGGCGCGATTCGAAGGCGACTACGACGCGATCCGCGACCACATCGCGGCGGTCGTGCCCGGCTGCGAGGACTACAACGCCAGGGTCCGCGAACCGGACGGATTCGTGCTGCCCAACCCGCCGAGGGACAGCAGGGAATTCACCGGGACCCTGACGGGCAAGGCGAGGTTCGCCGCGAGCGAACTGGAGTATCCGGCCGTGCCAGAGGGAAGGCTGCTGCTCCAGACCATGCGCAGTCACGACCAGTACAACACCACCATCTACGGGCTGTCCGACCGCTACCGGGGCATCGAGGGAGGACGACGGGTCGTTCTCGTGCATCCCGCCGACATCGCCGAACTGGGCTTCGCCGACGGTGACCTCGTCGATCTCGTGTCCGAATGGGGCGAGGGCGTACGGAGGGCACCGAGGTTCCGGCTGGTGTCCTATCCGACCGCCCGTGGCTGCGCGGCAGCGTACTTCCCCGAGGCCAACGCGCTCGTTCCGCTCGACGCCGTCGCCGACACCTCGAATACCCCCGCGTCCAAGGCCATCGTGATCAGGCTCGAAGCGGCGAGTGCCGGTTCGGGAAGCGCGGGCTGACGTCCCACGAGTGTCCTTTGTGGCCTCCGGCGGGGCTCACGGGGCCCGAGCGCGCATCTCGACGTCCTGAGTGCGGGACTCGCGCGATTGGGTACCCCTGCTGGTCGCCGTCCCGGCGGTTCTCACCGGTGGCGGCGGCCAGCGCGCGTGTGGCCGCGCCTGTTGCCGCGACCTGATGCGCTCGGCGCCGTGGGTCCCGGTGTTTCGGAAAGCCCCGGCGCCGAGGGGTGCCGCGTCAGGAAACCGGCGAGCGCGCCGGACGTCCCGCCCGCGCGAAACACGACGGGCGGCAAGCCGCGCGCTCGAACCGTGGCCCCCTGACAACGCCGACAAGTCTTTCGGCTCGACGGCCGCTCCGCAACGAGATCTTGGTTACTGATCGGTACAACGCCAGGGCCTCAGCCGCCGAACAGTTGCACGACCTTGAGGATGAGCTCGTAGAAGCCATAGGCGAAGGGCAGGCCGACCCACAGCCAGACCAGCACCAGCAGCGGCAGCCGACGCGTGTGCGGGGTGTCGTTCACCTGGCCTCCTTCTGAGCCGGGCTCGCCGCGTCGGCGACGGGCTCGTGGAACTTCGGGTCCACTGGGCGCACCAGCTCGTTGGCCACGAAACCGACCACCAGCAAACCCATCATGATGAACAGTGACGTCGTGTACAACGCGGGACCTTCCTTGCCCGCCGCCTCCTGGCTGTCGGCGATCGCGTTGACGATCAGCGGCCCCAGCACCCCCGCCGCGGACCAGGCGGTGAGCAGCCTGCCGTGGATCGCTCCGACCTGATAGGTACCGAACAGGTCCTTGAGGTAGGCGGGTACCGTCGCGAAACCACCACCGTAGAAGGAAAGGATCAGCATCGCGCACAACACGAACACCAGCTTGGAACTGTTGGTCGTCAGCGCGATCACGAGATACATCAGCGCACCGGCACCGAGGTAGAGCCGGTAGATGTTGCGGCGGCCGACGATGTCCGATGTGGACGACCAGACGAACCTGCCGAGCATGTTGGTCAGCGAGAGCAGGCCGACGAAGCCCGCCGCTGCCGCCGCGCCGACCGGAACCGAGGTGCCCCGGAAGAACTCCGTGATCATCGGGCTTGCCTTCTCAAGGATGCCGATACCCGCGGTGACGTTGAAGCACAGGATCACCCAGAGCAACCAGAACTGTGGAGTCCTGATGGCGTTGCGGGCCGAGACGCTGGCCGTGGTGATCATCTTGCCGCCGACCGCCTGCTCCGGTTTCCAGTTCGGTGGCCGCCAGTCCGGTGCGGGTACCCGAACCAGGAACACGCCCATCGACATGAACACGAGGTAGACGAGGCCGTGGACGAGGAAGGCCGTCGCGATCCCGCCCGTGGTGACGCCGAAAGCCTCCAGCATCCCGCTCGACCACGGCGAGGCGATCAGCGCGCCGCCACCGAAGCCCATGATCGCGATACCGGTGGCCATCCCAGGCCGGTCGGGAAACCACTTGATGAGCGTCGACACCGGCGAGATGTACCCGATACCGAGTCCGATGCCGCCGACGACTCCGTAACCGAACACGACGAGCCAGTACTGGGAGGTGGCCACGCCGAGCGCCGAGATGAGGAAACCGGCGGAAAAGCAGGTCATCGACACGAACATGGCCCACCGGGGGCCGTTGCGCTCGACCAGGGTTCCGCCGAACGCGGCGGAGAGCCCGAGCATCACGATGCCGAACTGGAAGGGCAGCGCGCTCGCCGTCCCGGACAGCGAAAGGGTGTCTTCCAGCGGCGGTTTGAATACGCTCCATGCGTAGACCTGTCCGATGGCCAGATGCACCGACAGCGCCGCGGGCGGGATCAGCCATCTGCTCCAGCCAGGGGGTGCGATGCTGCGAGAGCGGTCAAGGAAGCCGAGTGCCACGACGGCACCTCCGTACACTGAATACGGTCGAATGTATGTGGACAGGTCGGGCAATGTCTTACTGGAAACACGCGCACACAGCAAGCACTGTCGAACTTCATTTCGGGAAGAGGTGACCGATGGGCCGAGTCACCGTGCGCCGGCCGGTGCGGATGCTCACCGCACAGGGGCAGCGGCGCAGGCCGGACGCACTGGCCGCGGAAGAACCACTTGAGCTCAGGGTCGCGGGCAAACCGCTCGCGGTCACCATGCGTACACCCGGCCACGATGTGGAACTGGCACACGGGTTTCTGCTGTCGGAGGGGGTCATCGGTTCCCGCGCCGACATCGCCACGGCCCGCTACTGCGACAGCGTCGACGACACCGGCCGCAACACCTACAACGTGCTCGACCTCGCCCTCGCCGAGGGAGTCCCGGAACCGGACACCGGTGTCGAGCGCAACTTCTACACCACGTCCTCGTGCGGAGTGTGCGGAAAAGCGGCACTGGACGCCGTCAAACTGCGCAGCAGGTTCGACCCTTCCGGCTCCCCGTTCGCCGTTACCACAGACACGCTCGCCGCGCTGCCCGACGACCTCAGGCAGCGACAACGCGTTTTCGCCGCAACGGGCGGTTTACACGCGGCCGCGCTGTTTTCCGAGGACGGCGAGCTGCTGGTGGTCCGCGAGGACATCGGAAGGCACAACGCCGTCGACAAAGTGCTCGGCTGGGCACTGCTCGACGACCGGATTCCCCTGCTGAACACCGGATTGCTGGTGTCGGGAAGGGCGTCGTTCGAGCTCGTCCAGAAAGCCGCGATGGCGGGAATGCCGCTGCTGGCAGCGGTGTCCGCGCCATCGTCACTGGCAGTGGAACTCGCGGAGGAGAACGGAATGACCGTCGTCGGTTTCCTGCGCGGCAGCAGCATGAACGTGTACACGGGCGACAAACGCATCGTGGAAACCTAACCCCCACAACGAAGATCACTCCTGCGAGTGGCTGGAGTTGGAAACGCCTTACCACAGCGCGACGATGTGAATGCACACGGGACGTTGGGAGGTTGGGGTGCATGCAGCCGACGGGAACCCAGCACGACAACCCGGCTTCGGAAGGCGCGCGTTTCTCATCGCGGGCGCGGCCTCCGGCATCGGAGTCGGGGCAGCCACCGCCGTCGGGCTGACCGGCCCGCCGTCCACATCGACCACCGCGCTACGCCGTTCGGCGGGCACCGCCTATCCCACACCGCTCGTCGGGCCCGGCGCGGCACGCTCGGAGCGGGTCTATTCCCACGCGCGGGGCCGTTACGTCGACCTTGTCTTCGTGTTGCCCGTCAACGAGCCGCCGAGGGGACTGCCGATGTCCCTGCTGTTGCACGGACTTCACGGTTCCGCTCGCACGGCCGGCGCGACCGGCCTGCTGCGCAGGCTGAGTTCGCAGGTCACCGCAAAGCAGGTCCGGCCATACGGGTTCGTCGCGGTCGACGGCGGCGACAGCTACTGGCACCAGCACAATCCCGGCGACGATCCGATGGCCATGCTGCTTGAGGAAATCCCGGTGTGGCTGAGGGAACGCGGGCTCGGCGGCGCTGACGGGCGCCCGTTCGCCGTCACCGGCACGTCGATGGGCGGCTTCGGGGCGCTGCTCTACGGCAGACGGCGCAAGGAACGGCGGCAGCCGGTACGCGCGATCGGCGCCATCTCCCCCGCGCTCATCACGTCATGGCCGGAGATGCGCAAGCGCAACGCGTTCGACGATCGCGCGGACTGGGCTTCGATGGACCCGCTGCGGCACATCACGGCAACCGCCGGAATCCCGACCGCCGTGTGGTGCGGAACCGGCGACGCGTTCATTCCCGGCGTACGGGAATTCATCAGGCGTGCCAAGCCGGAAATCGCCTACACAGCGCCAGGCGGCCACAACGACCAGTTCTTCCGGACAGCCGTCCCCGGGCTCATCGGATTCCTCGGCAAGTACGCCCCGCTCGGCGACCGGTCGGCATGAACACTAGGGAAGCCGGAAGTACGCGCGTGTCGTCGTACCCCGCTCCGTCACATGGGTTCTGACGAGGTCGGCGACATGATTGACGAGCAGAAGGCCACGCCCGCCTCGCTGATGGCCGCTCGCCGACCTGCGTCCCGCGAGCGGATCGGCCAGCCTGCCCGCGTCGGCCACCTGGATCACGAGCTGACCGTCGTCCCGCCACACGCTCAGCAGGCCGGTCCCTCCGCCGTGCTGGACACTGTTGGCCGTGAGTTCGCCGACGGCGAGAGCAAGGTCGTCGAGCACGTCACCGGCGAGCCCCGCTTCGCCGCCCGCCGCGACGGCGAAGTGCCGTGCCTTGCCGAGACTGCCGAGGTCGAACTGCATCGACGCGGCGTAAGGGTGTACCTCCAGCGGCAGGTTGTACCGCGAAACGACCTCGTCCGGCGCGTAGCCCGCGCTCTGCCGCCGGATCCCGTCCTCGACGAGGACGGGGTGGGTCCGTTCGGCATCGGCCAGCACGGCCGCGCTCAGCGCGGACACGTCGTAGGGGCACAGGATCGTGGCGCCTCGGCCGGCGAAGGCGGCGTTGATGAGGGCCTCGTGCTGTGCGCACGCCGGGTATTCGCTGTCGGTGCGGCCCGCCCACACCGGCTCGCCGATGATGCGAACGGGCCGGTCGCCGCAGGAGTCGGCGAAGTCCCGAAGAACCCCGGCGATGATCCGCGCGGGATTGCGGCCGGCCTGCCGCATGTCGATCCAGGTCACCCTTCTCGCCGCGAGCCCGAGCGCCGAGGCGATGCTCGTTCCCTTCGGCCCTGGCACGGCGACGGCGACCGGCTCGTTCGCAGCCACTCCGGCGCGCACGAACGGAACCGTGCCGGCGAGATAGCTTTCCTCGTCCCGGTACAGCAAAGCCGGGTGCTCGAACGCACCCGCCGACAGGTCCCTGATTGCCTTCACGGCCGCGTCCCTCTCGATAGCCGTGTCGTCGGATACGGGGCTATCCACGTCTCCGCACCGGCAAACCCCATATCAGGCGAGAATCCGGCCAATAACGGCGAGTAACCAGAACGCCAGGGCGGCCATGACGGTCAATGCCGCGGTCCAGGCGATCACCTTCCGGTCCCCTGTCGCGGCTCGTGCCCGCCACGCCAGATAGGCCGCCACCCCCAGCGGAGCCAGCGGCAGCAGTGGCAGCAGGGAAAGGCGGACGATGGCGGCGACGACCGACACGGCGGTCAGCACCCCGAGCACCACCACGATCGCCACGTGCAACCGCGGATGCTTCAGCCGCCCCGCGTCGACGATCCTGGCCGCGATCTGATCGGCTTCGGACTGCTCGCCGGTGTCGGCGTCGCGAGGAGAACTCATCGGCACTCAGGAACGCTCAGGCGGATTTTTCTCCGCGTTCGCCGCGCTGCCTGCGAGAAGGCTGGCGCGACACGATGGTCGGGTTGACGTTCTCCCGCACGGTCTGCTCGGTGATCACGACCTTCGCGACATCGTCGCGACTCGGGATGTCGTACATGCAGGTCTGGAGCACTTCTTCCATGATCGCCCTGAGCCCGCGAGCACCGGTACCCCGCAACAACGCCTGGTCGGCGATGGCCTCCAGCGCGGTCTTCGTGAACTCCAGCTCGACGTTGTCCATCTCGAAGAGCTTCTTGTACTGCTTGGTGAGCGCGTTGCGCGGCTCGGTCAGGATCTTTACCAGCGAGGCCTTGTCGAGGTTGGTCACGCTCGCGACGACCGGGAGCCTGCCGATGAATTCCGGGATGAGCCCGAACTTGATCAGGTCTTCCGGCATGGTCTCCGAGAAGACGTCGCTCTCCTCGATCTCGCGCTTGGTGCGGATCTCCGCTCCGAAACCCAGCCCCCGCTTGCCGATCCGGTCGTTGATGATCTTTTCGAGACCCGCGAAGGCACCGGCGACGATGAACAACACGTTGGTGGTGTCGATCTGGATGAATTCCTGGTGGGGATGCTTGCGACCACCCTGCGGCGGCACCGAGGCGGTAGTGCCCTCCAGTATTTTCAGCAGCGCCTGCTGCACGCCCTCGCCGGACACGTCCCTCGTGATCGAGGGGTTCTCCGACTTGCGGGCGATCTTGTCGACCTCGTCGATGTAGATGATGCCGGTCTCGGCGCGCTTGACGTCGTAATCGGCGGCCTGAATGAGCTTGAGCAGGATGTTCTCGACGTCCTCACCGACGTAACCGGCCTCCGTCAGCGCGGTGGCGTCGGCGATCGCGAATGGGACGTTGAGCAACTTCGCCAGCGTCTGCGCGAGATAGGTCTTGCCGCAGCCGGTGGGTCCCAGCATCAGGATGTTGGACTTGGCGAGCTCGACCGGCTCGTCCTTCGAGTCCTTGGGGCCGGCCTTGCCCTCGGACTGGATGCGCTTGTAGTGGTTGTACACCGCGACGGCGAGCGAGCGCTTGGCGTCGCCCTGGCCGATGATGTACTGCTCAAGGAAGTCGTGGATGTCGGCCGGTTTGGGCAGCTCATCCAGCTTGACGTCGCCGGCTTCGGCCAGCTCCTCTTCGATGATCTCGTTGCACAGGTCGATGCACTCGTCGCAGATGTAGACACCAGGCCCGGCAATGAGCTTCTTCACCTGTTTTTGGCTCTTGCCGCAGAAAGAACACTTCAGCAGGTCCCCGCCGTCGCCGATCCGTGCCATGACCGCTGACCTCGTCCCCTCCGGTGCGAGTTGCACCTGACTTGTGCGTTGCCAATGACGGTACCCGTCCAGCGCGCCCCGCGGGAGGACCAACGGGAATTCCAGGCGCGTGGGAAAGACGATAGCCCCGCGAGCGGGTGCGTGTCGTCAGCCGACACGCACCCGTAGGCCTCGCGTACGGGTTTCAGTTCTCGTTGGATGCCTTGCGGTACTGCAACACCTGGTCGATGATGCCGTACTCGACGGCTTCCTCGGGGAGGAGGATCTTGTCGCGCTCGACGTCCGTACGGACCTCGTCGACCGACTTGTTGGTGTGCTTGGCCAGCACGGTCTCCATCAGCCTGCGGACCCGCTGGATCTCGGCCGCCTGGATCTCCAGGTCCGACACCTGCCCGTAGGTACCTTCGGTGGCGGGCTGGTGGATCAGCACCCTCGCGTTGGGAAGGGCGAGCCGCTTGCCCTTGGTTCCGGCGGCCAGCAGCACGGCCGCGGCCGACGCGGCCTGGCCGAGGCACACCGTCTGGATGTCGGGGCGCACGTACTGCATCGTGTCGTAGATCGCCATCAGCGCGGTGAACGAACCACCCGGCGAGTTGATGTAGATCGTGATGTCCCTGTCGGGGTCCTCGTGTTCGAGGTGCAGCAGCTGGGCCATCACGTCGTTGGCCGAAGCGTCGTCCACCTGCACGCCGAGCATGATCTGGCGCTCCTCGTACAACTTGTTGTACGGGTTGGACTCCTTCATCCCGTAGGAGGTGCGCTCCACATAGGAGGGCAACACGTACCGGGACTGCGGAAGATATGGGCTGCTCATGGGTTGTCGTTCCTCCTGCTGTGCCCGGTCAGTTCGAGTTCGGTTGCGGGTTCTCCCGCGTGAGCACCTGATCGACGAAGCCGTAGTCCTTGGCCTCCTCGGACGTGAACCACCGGTCGCGGTCGCCGTCGGCGATGATCTGCTCGATGCTCTGCCCGGTCTGCTCCGCGGTGATCCGCGCGAGCTCCTGCTTCCACTTGCCGAAGACTTCGGCCTGGATCGCGATGTCAGAGGCGGTGCCACCGACCCCGGCCGAGGGCTGGTGCATCAGGATCCGCGCGTGCTGGAGCGCGTACCGCTTGCCCGGTGTACCGGAGGACAGCAGGAACTGCCCCATCGAGGCCGCGAGCCCCATCGCGTACGTCGCCACGTCCGGCTCGATGAGCTGCATGGTGTCGTAGATGGCGAAGCCCGCGGTGACGGAGCCACCCGGCGAGTTGATGTAAAAGCGGATGTCGGCCTGGGAATCTTCCGCCGCCAACAGCAGGAGCTGCGCCGTGATGCGGTTGGCGATCTCGTCGTTGACCTCCGAGCCGAGCACCACGATGCGTTCCTGGAGCAGCCGCTCGTACACAGAGTCGGTCAGGTTGAGCCCCGCGGTGCTGGTTCGCCCCTCGGGCATGTGCTGCGTCACGTCTGCCTGCCTTTTCAGAAGTCTCAGATCTTGCAACCGACCCTAACGAACTCGGGCGGCGCAGAATGCCTGACACCGCCCGAGTTCGCTCAGAGCATGAGAATGCGTCACTTGTTGGCGGAAGCCGCCGCCTCGTCCGTGACCTGGGTCTCGCCGGTCTCACCCGAATCAGTGGCGGTGTCGTTCTCGACCGACTCGGCGGGAGCCTGCTCGTCCGCCTCGTCCTCCTTGCCGAACAGCTCGTCGAGGTCGACGGCCGTGCCGGAGGCGTCGGTGACGGTGGCGCCCCGCACGATCGTCGCCAGCGCCTTGCCCCTGCGCACGTCGGCGAAGATCGCGCCGAGCTGACCCGACTGCTGCGCCCGCTGGACGTACTCGTCAGGGCTGACGCCGAACCGCTGAGCCTGATAGATGATCCGCTCGGTGAGCTCCGAGTCGTTCACCGACACGTCCTTCTCGTCGGCGATCGTGTCGAGCAGCAACTGGGTGCGCACCGACTTCTCGGCCTCGGTGCGAACCTCGGTCTCCCACTCCTCGGCGTTGCCGCCCTCGGCTTCGAGCGATGCCTTGAAGGCGTCCTCGTCGTGGTCGAACGGGTGGATCGCGTCGTGCTTGCGGTTCTCGATCTCGGATTCGAGGACCTTCTCCGGGATCGGGACCTCGGTGCGCTCCAGCAGCTCGTCGAGGACCTTGTCCCTCGCCTCGACGCCCTGCTGCATGCGCTTCATGCGGCCGATGCGCTCGCGCAGGTCGGCCTTCAGCTCGTCGATCGTGTCGAACTCGCTGGCGAGCTGGGCGAACTCGTCGTCGGCTTCGGGAAGCTCCCTCTGCTTGATCGAGTTCACCGTGACCGAGACATCGGCGTCCTTGCCTGCGTGGTCGCCCGCGACCAGCCTCGTGGTGAAGGTCTTCGTCTCGCCCTCGGTCGCGCCGATGATCGCCTCGTCGATGCCGTCGACGAGCTGACCCGAGCCGATCTCGTAGGAAAGACCCGAGGTCGCCGCGTCGGGCACCTCTTCGCCGTCGACGGTCGCGGCGAGATCGATCGAGACGAAGTCGCCGTTCTCGGCGGGCCGCTCGACACCGGTGAGGGTGCCGAACCTCGCGCGCAGCTCGTCGAGCTGCTCGTCGACCTCAGCGTCGGTGAGTTCGACGTCCTCGACGCTCACCGAGATGTCGGAGAGGTCGGGGACCGTGATCTCGGGCCGTACGTCGACCTCGGCGCTGAACTCGAGTACCTCGCGGTCCTCAAGCTTGGTGACCTCGAAGTCGGGCTGGCCGAGCGTGCGAACCTCGCCGGAACGGACCGCCTCAAGGTACTTCGCGGGGATGGCCTCGTTGACGACCTCGTCGAGCACCGGGGCGCGGCCGATCCGGCTTTCGAGGACACGCGCTGGGGCCTTGCCAGGACGGAAGCCGGGAATCCTGACCTGCTGGGCGATTTTGCGGTAAGCGCGGTCGAAGTTCGGTTTGAGCTCGTCGAACGGCACCTCGACATTGATCTTCACGCGCGTCGGGCTGAGCTGCTCGACGGTGCTCTTCAACGTTTTCTCCTAGCCGGGACAGTGTCGGTATCTGGATTCGGTCCGCCGACCGCTGGTCAGGAGAGGACCGATGTCCGAGTCTAGGCCAGAGACACGACAGCCCGGCCGCGGGTCACCCACGTGGGCCGATGGCGGTCGTGAGCGACCTCCCCACACCCCCGGTACGCGGGGTGTTCGCCGGTCCACAGCGAGCGCACAGCCAGGTCACATGGGGGCCACAGGGCAGGCGGCGAGCGTGGCCGGCATGACAGCCACGACGCCATCCCGGCGGGAACGGGAACCCGCCAACCCGCCAGACCCGCTCGCCGCCGACCCGGTTCTCGACGTCGTCATCCCCGTCCACAACGAGGAAACCGGCCTCGAACCCTGCGTCCGCCGCCTGCGCGAGTACCTCGTCGCGGCCTTCCCCTACCGCTTCCGCATCACCATCGCCGACAACGCGAGCACCGACGGCACCCTGCGCGCCGCCGAATCGCTCGCGGCCGAGCTAACCGAGGTACGGGTGCGGCACCTCGCGGAGAAAGGAAGGGGCAGGGCGCTGCGCGCGGCCTGGTCGGCGTCGGAGGCCCCCGTACTCGCCTACATGGACGTCGACCTCTCGACCGACCTCGCCGCCATCGCGCCACTCGTGGCGCCGCTGCTGTCGGGACACTCCGACCTCGCGATCGGCAGCAGACTGGCCAGAGGCGCGCGGGTCGAGCGAGGCCCGAAGCGGGAACTCGTCTCGCGCTGCTACAACCTGTTGCTGCGCGGAACGCTTGCCGCCCGGTTCTCCGACGCGCAATGCGGGTTCAAGGCGATCCGCGCCGACGTCGCCTCCCCGCTGCTGCCCCACGTCCGCGACGAGGGCTGGTTCTTCGACACCGAACTGCTCGTGCTCGCCCAGCGCAGCGGCCTGCGCATCCACGAGGTGCCGGTCGACTGGATCGACGACCCGGATTCGCGGGTCGACATCGTGGCGACGGCCGTCGCCGATCTCAAGGGCATCGTGAGGCTCGCGAAAGCAACGGCGACCGGCACGGTGCCCTTCGGCAGGCTGCGCGAGCAACTGGGCCGCGCGCCGCTGAGCGTCAGCACACCCGGCGTTCCGCCGCGACTCGCGACCCAGCTCGTGCGCTTCGCCGCCGTCGGTGCCGCGAGCACGCTGGCCTACCTCGCGCTGTTCCTGCTGCTGCGGCCGGGGCTGGGTGGGCAGCCGGCGAACCTGCTCGCGCTGCTCGTCACCGCCGTCGGCAACACGGCGGCCAACCGGCGGCTGACCTTCGGCATCACCGGTTCCTCCCGCGCGGGACGGCATCAGTTCGACGGCCTGCTCGTCTTCGGGCTCGGACTCGCGCTCACGAGCGGATCGCTGGCGCTGCTGCACGCCGTGACCAGCGGGCACGGCGTGCCCGTCGCGGTCGAACTCGCCGTGCTCGTCGCAGCCAATCTCGCCGCGACCGTACTGCGATTCCTGCTGTTGCGCGGCTGGGTCTTCCACCCCGCGCGGCAACGACCCACCGCAGCTGAACCGTCCACAAAGGAACAATCGGCTCGATGACCACCGTCCTCACCGCACCAGCCCAAGACAAGCCGCCCGCGCGACGCGGGAGCCGGCGGCACCGCCGGGAACGGCAGGCCCTCGCGGCGTTGCTGCTGGCGACAGGGCTGCTGTACCTGTGGAATTTGACCGCGTCGGGATTCGGCAACGAGTACTACGCGGCGGCCGTGCAGGCCGGCACGCAGAGCTGGAAGGCGTGGCTGTTCGGCTCGCTGGACGCGGGCAACGTCGTCACCGTCGACAAACCACCCGCCTCGCTGTGGGTGACGACGGCCTTCGCGCGGCTGTTCGGTTTCTCCTCGTTCACGGTCCTCGCGCCGCAGGCGCTCATGGGTGTCGGCGCGGTCTGGCTGCTCAACGCGACCGTGCGCAGGAGCGCGGGTCCCGTTCCCGCGCTGCTCGCCGCCGCCGCGTTCGCGCTCACGCCCGTCGCGGCGCTGATGTTCCGCTACAACAACCCCGACGCCCTGCTCGTGTTGTTGCTGATCGCGGGGGCCTACTGCGTGGTGAGGGCGACCGAGAACGCCAGTCCGAGGTGGCTGGCGCTGGCCGGTGCCGCGATCGGGTTCGCCTTTCTCACCAAGATGCTGCAGGCGTTTCTCGTGCTGCCCGCGTTCGTGCTCGTCTATCTCGTAGCCGCGCCGGCGACGCTGGGCAAGCGGCTGGCGCACCTGCTCGGGGCCGCCGCTGCCGTCGCGGTGTCGGCAGGCTGGTTCATCGCGCTCGTCGACCTGTGGCCGCAGGACGCGCGTCCCTACATCGGTGGCTCAACGGACAACAGCATGCTGGAGCTGGCCATCGGCTACAACGGCGCGGGAAGGCTGATCGGCGGTTCCGGCTTCATCGGCGGCGCACCCGGCGGCGGGACGGGCGGCGGCGGAAGTTTCGGCGGCGACGCGGGACTGACCAGGTTGTTCGGAGCCGGGTTCGGGCCGGAGATCTCCTGGCTGCTGCCAGCCGCGCTGATCGGGCTGTGCGCCGGGCTGTGGTTCACGCGGCGAGCGGGAGCGAGCGACGGCGCCAGGACGGCTCTGTTGCTGTGGGGCGGCTGGATCGTGGTCACCGGGGCCGTGTTCAGCTTCATGGGCGGGATCGTGCACCCGTACTACGGGGTGGCGCTCGCGCCAGCGCTGGCCGCCGTCACCGCCATCAGCGGGCACGCGTTGTGGCGGGGAAGGCACAACCGGCCCGCGAGGCTGGCACTCGCCGCGATGGTCGCCGCTACGGGAGTGTGGGCCTTCGTACTGCTGCCGAACCTGGAGACCGCGAAGAACGACGCGCCCGGCTTCGTTTCCCTCCTGCGCTGGACGTTGCTGGTCCTCACCGTGCTGGTGGCGAGCGCGCTCGCCGCGGGGGCGCACGGGTTCCGGAGGTTCACGACCGTCCTCGCGGCCTCCGCCGTGCTCGTGACCGGGCTGGGCAGCGGAGCCTACGCGCTGGCCACTGCCGCGGCGCCGCACGGCGGATCGATCCCCTCGTCCGGCCCCGAGAACACGGCGAGATCACGGCCTGACGGTGAATCCCCGTCCGACGGGGCGGTGACCGCGCTGCTGTCGACCACGAACACCACCTGGGCGGCGGCGACCCAGGGCGCTCAGGCGGCGAGCAGGCTCGCCATCGGCAGCGGAAAAGCCGTGCTGGGCATCGGCGGCTGGAGCGGGAACGACCCTGCCCCCACGCTCGCCGAGTTCCAGCGTTACGTCGCGGAGGGCCGGATCGGGTACTACCTCGCCAGTGCCGGGCAAACGGGCGGCACGCGGGGTCCCACCGGTTCGAGCGAGATCGCGACGTGGGTGGCGGCGCACTTCACCCCCACCCACGTCGGCGGGCAGACCGTCTACGACCTGCGCCCGTGATCGGAGGCGGTGCCCGAACTCAGCGCGGGGCCCGGTGGCTCAGGGGAACCGGGCTCCTCGAAGACATCGGGAATGCCGTTGTCGTCGGCATCCCGTGTCTCCTGTTCGTGGATCGCACGGTAGACCTTGTTGCGCCAGCGCAGGATCACCGCGGCGACCAGTGCCGACAACAGCGAGCCCGCGAGCACCGCGATCTTCACGTGCTCGTCGCGCTCGGTTCCCGCGCCGAAGGAGAGGTCGCCGACCAGGAGCGAGACGGTGAAGCCGATCCCGCCGAGCACCGCCATCCCCGCCACGTCGATCCAGGCCAGCCCGCTGTCGACCTCGGCCTTGGTGAACCGGCTCATCAGATACGTGGCGCCGAGGATGCCGATGAACTTGCCGAGCAGCAGCCCGGCGACGATGCCGATGGCCACCGTGTCGGTGAAGACCCGCCCGAGCCCGTCGAGCCCGCCGATGGCCACCCCCGCCGCCATCATCGCGAAGACGGGCACGGCGAAGCCCGCCGACAACGGGCGGATGCGGTGTTCGAACCGCTCGGCCATCGGGGTGTCCTCGCCCTTCTTGCACAGCACGGGGACGGTGAAACCGAGCAGCACACCCGCGACCGTGGCGTGCACGCCGGAGGCGTGCAGCAGTGCCCACGCCGTCACCGCGAGCGGCACCAGCAGCCACCATGAACGGATCCGGCGCTGGACGAGCAGACCGAAGACGGCGATCACCGCCAGCGACAGCACCAGCGGCAGCAACGAGAGTTCGTCGGTGTAGAAGAGCGCGATGATCGTGATCGCGACGAGGTCGTCGACGACGGCGAGGGTGAGCAGGAACATCCGCAGCGCCGAGGGCAGGAACTTGCCGAGCACCGCGAGCACGGCGACGGCGAAGGCGATGTCGGTCGCGGTGGGAATGGCCCAGCCACGCAGCGCGTCGCCCTGGCCGAGGTTGATCACGACGTAGATCAGCGCCGGGATGGCGACGCCGCCGAGCGCGGCGACGACCGGCACCGCGGCCCTGCGCGGATCGCGCAGGTCACCGGCGACGAACTCGCGTTTGAGTTCGAGGCCGACGACGAAGAAGAAGATCGCCAGCAGGCCGTCGGAGGCCCACGCCGACACGGAGAGGTCCAGGTGCAGGGCGGAAGGCCCGAACGTCAGCTCCCGCAACTCCTGGTAGGACTCCGACCACGGCGAGTTGGCCCACACCAGTGCCACGATGGCACCGGCGAGCAGCAACATCCCGCCGACCGTTTCCATGCGCAGGACGTCGGTGACCCTGCGCCACTCCGGCCAGGAGGGACGGCGCAGTAACGAGGAGCGGGCCTGTCCCGCACCGGATTCCGGGGATTCGGTCTTCGGCGTCTCTGGAGTCTCTGGCGTCTCCGGGCTACCGGGACTCTCCGAGGGCGTGGTCATGGGTTGCGCAGCCCTCCGTTCAGGCACAGTTTCGGCTCAGCACGGGGTGATTTTACTGAGGCCGCGCCACCGGCGGCCGGTTCGTGATCGAACAGACCCGCGAGCACCGGTCACGGCTCAGCGAAGACGGCGCAGCCACAACCTCCAGATGAGCACAGTCGGCAGCCCGACCGCGAGCACGATGCCGATGATGCCGAGCACGAACGAACCCACCTCGGCTCCGATGGCCACGATGGCAAGCCCCAGCACGAAAGAGGCGAACATGGTGAGCAGCGCGAGGCCCGCTCTCGGCGTCCCGAACGGTCGCAGCCTCGTCAGCTTCTGCGCGAGCTGCGGATCGTCCTCCGCAAGCTTGCGTTCGATCTCGGCCAGCTGTCGCTGTTCTTCGTCATGAAGTGCCATACCGGCATCACCACTACCCATTATGGGCGGTTCAGCTCTCGACGGACACCCATCAAACACGGTATTTATCCGGTTTGTCATCGTCCCTTCGAGTCTCATCGAGCGCCCCGGAAAAAAGGGGCACCCCGGACACGAGAGTGACCCGGGGTTAGATTCGTTACCCCATCAGCCCGCCACCAACGCTGGGAGCGTGCATGCCGGTGCCAGCCGAGCCCGCTGACCCGGGCACCCACAGGGGGCCGGCCTGGTCGCGGCGGGTCCGCGATCCGGCCACGGTGCTGGAGATGGCCCGGCACGTCTCCGACGACCTCGCCGACGGCCTCGCCGGACCGCGCGCCCGGTCCGCGGCAAGGGGTATCCGGCGGCTCCTCGCCGCGGACGGCATCGGGCTCACCGACCTCACCGGGGAGCTGGTCACCGCGGGCGCCCTTCCTCCCGACATCGACACCGCGGCCATGGTCGAGGAAGTGCTGCACACCGAGAGCCGGTGCAGGCGCGCCGAGGTCGTCGCGGTGCCGCTCGTCGTGCACGACGAACTCGCCGGAGTACTCGTCGTCGCCGGAACCTCACGCATGACCGCGTTGCGTGAGGTCGCGAACCTGCTCGTGGCCGCTCTCGAACGCAGTCACCTTGAGGAATCGGCCGAGCAGGCGGCCGAGGCCGAACTGAGGGCGCTGCGGGCGGAGATCTCGCCGCACTTCGTGTACAACGCGCTGACCGTCATCGCGAGCTTCGTTCGCTCCGATCCCGACCGGTCGCGGGAGCTGATGCTGGACTTCGCCGACTACATCAGATACAGCCTCGCCAGCCACGGCGAATACACCACCGTCGCCGACGAGTTTCACGCCATCGAGACCTACCTGGCGTTGCAGCGGGCCGTGCTCGGCGACCGGCTGCGCGTACAGATCAGGGTCGCGCCCGAGGTGCTCGCGGTGGCGATCCCGTTTCTCGTGCTGCAACCGATCGTGGAGAACGCCGTGCGCCACGGAATCGAACGCAGAGCCGAAGGCGGAACCGTGCACGTACTCGGCGAGGCGGAGGGCTCGGACTGCCTGCTCAGCGTCGAAGACGACGGCGTCGGCATGGCTCCGGAGAAAGCCAGCGCGCTGCTGGCCGGAGAAGGGGCGTCGACGAGCATGGGATTGGCCAATGTCGACCGCAGGCTGCGCAATGTGTACGGACCGTGGTTCGGCCTCGTCGTCGAAACCGCGGAAGACGAGGGCACGAGGGTGCTCGTGAGAGTTCCGCGCTTCCAGCCGGGGGTGGTTCCGTGAAAGAGGCAGGACTGCGCGTACTCGCCGTCGACGACGTCCCCGCCGCGCTCGGCGACCTGTGCGGCATGCTGCGCGAGGCGCCGGAGGTCGCCGAGGTCACCGGGGCAGGCGATCCGCTGAGCGCGCTGAGATTGATGCGCGACAGCCGGTTCGACGCCGTGTTCCTCGACATCTCGATGCCGGGACTCGACGGCCTCGAACTGGGTTCGCTGCTGAACAAGCTCGCGACCCCGCCGGTGCTGGTGTTCGTCACCGCCTACGACGAGCACGCCGTCGCGGCCTTCGGGCTCGGCGCCGTCGACTACCTGCTCAAGCCCGTGCGCCCCGAGCGGCTCGCCGACGCCCTCGCCAGGGTCGGCCGCATCGCGCCGGCCGAAACCCAGCCGCAGAACCGGCCCGCACCGGACGCGATGGCCGCGCTGCCGGTGGAATCGGCTGGGCGTACCCGCTACGTCCGGCGAAGCGACGTGCGGTTCGTCGAGGCACACGGTGACTACGTCAGGCTGCACGCCGCCTCGGGCGTTCACCTCGTGCGCATGCCCATCTCGCGACTTGAGGAGTACTGGGAGAGCGCGGGTTTCGTGCGCACCCACCGCGGCTTCCTCGTCGCGCTCGGCGCGGTGCGGGAACTGCGCAGCGATTCGGCGGGCGGGCTGCTCGCGCACACCGACATCGGCGACGTGCCGGTCAGCCGCAGGCATGCCCGCGAACTCAGGGAACGATTGCTGAGGGCCGCTCAGCGCGGAGAATTCGACCAGAGCTCATGAGCACAGGCCGCAGGGTCGCGGTGACCAGCCCGCAGACGAGACTCGCGCACGCGCGCCGCCGGTACCGAGGTCCGTGGCGGCCCACCATCCTCGATCCGGCGGAAGCGCCGCGCGCGTTCGCGTTGTACCGGCGCCAGTTGCGGCTGGCCGCCGCGACGCTGGCCATGCTGTTCGCGCTGATTTTCGGGCTTCCGCTGTTGCTTTCGGCTCTGCCTTCCCTCGACGAGGTGCGGCTGTTCGGCATCCCGGTGTCCTGGCTCGCGCCCGTCGCCGTTCCGTTTCCAGCCATGGTCGCGCTCGCGTTCTGGCATCTGCGCAAGGTCGAGTCGGCCGAGTCCGATTCGGACCGTGACTCCGAAGGCACCGCCGATTCCACTGATTTTGGAGAAGCCGGAAGCACCGGGCCTGGGAACACCGGATGATCGTCGCCTTCGCCGTCGCACCGGTCGTGCTCGTCACGCTGCTGATCGGGCTGCGCGGCGTGGCGGCGATGCGCACCACGTCGGACTTCCTCGTCGCCTCCCGCAGGGTCTCCCCGCTGCTGAATTCGGCGGCGGTCTCCGGCGAATACCTTTCGGCGGCGTCGTTTCTGGGTGTCGCCGGGCTCGTGGTGAAGGACGGCGTCGGGTCGCTGTGGTTTCCCGTGGGGTTCACCGCGGGCTACATCGCGATGCTCGCGCTCGTCGCGGCCCCCATGCGCCGTTCCGGCGCGCTGACCGTCCCCGACTTCGCCGAGGCACGGCTCGCCTCGCCCTCGCTGCGCAAGCTCGCCGCGATCGTGGTGCTCGTCATCGGCGCGCTGTACCTCGTCCCGCAGTTCCGCACGGCCGGTCTCGTGCTCAGCGTCGTCAGCGGCACCCCGTACTGGGTCGGGGTCGCGATCTCGGGTGCGGCGGTGAGCGCGACGCTCGCGCTCGGCGGCATGCGCGCGGCGACCTACGTCCAGGCGTTCCAGTTCGTGTTCAAACTGCTGCTGTTCATCATCCCCGCGATCTGGCTGCTGGTGCAGGCCGGTCCCGGCGTGCGCGACGAGGCGGTGCATCCCGTCGAGTTCACGCATTTCGCCGAAGAGACCACGGTGCAGTTCCGGGTGGGGGCGACACTCGAAGTGCCACAAGGGGTTCGGGTCGTCGAAACCGATGGCGGCACCAGAACAGTCCAAGAAGGACAGTGGCAGATCCCGGCAGGCGAAACCGTCGTCTTCCCGGAGGGCGGCAGGGTTCCGCAGGTACTCGGCGAATCGGCGCCAGGCGCGCCGGGCTGGGAGCGGCCACTGCTCGACCTGCACGACGAAGGGCACCCCCTGCTGGGAACCTGGGCGGTGCTGATCGCGACCATGCTCGGCACGATGGGCCTGCCGCACGTGATCATGCGGTTCCACACCAGCCCCGATGGGAGGGCCGCGCGCCGCACGGCGGCGATCACCGTCGCGTTGCTCAGCGTCTTCTATCTTTTTCCGGGTATCTACGGCGTGCTCGGCAGGGTGCTCGTGCCGCAGCTCTACCTATCCGGCGCAACCGACAGTGCGGTGGTGGCGCTACCGGCCCAGGTCGACGACGGCTCCGCTGGCACCCTGTTCACCGGCCTGCTCACGGCAGGCGCGTTCGCCGCCTTCCTCGCGACGTCGCTTGGGCTATTGCTGGTGGTGTCGGGCGCGATCTCGCACGACCTCGTCCCCGGCGGCCTTCGCCAGCTCAGGGTCGCGGTGGTCGGCGCCGCGGTCATCGTCGTACTGCTGGCGCTTCCCGCCGCCCGTTTCGACGCGGGAACGCTTGTCACCTGGGGATTCACCGTCGCGGCTTCGACCTTCTGCCCGCTTCTCGTACTCGGTATCTGGTGGTCACGGCTCACCGCGCCGGGCGCGATCGCCGGGGTCGCCGTCGGTCTGCTCGGCAGTTCGGGCGCGTTCCTGCTGAGCGTCATCAACCCGCCGGTACACGGCTGGATCGCGATCCTGCTCGTCCAGCCCGCGCCGTGGTCGGTGCCGCTCGCGTTCGCGACGATGATCGTGGTCTCGCTGTTCGGCAGGCCACCACCGTGGTCGACGGCCGCCATGCTCCGTCTCCACCTGCACGAACACCGGAAATCCCCGTTCGCCGACCGAGCGGCGATGGGACGTGACCTCGGCCACTCATCGTGGTCGGCCCGCCGTTCGTCAGCCGTTCGTCGCATCACCCGCCGGTTGGTCCGCTGAAGATTCCGGCATTTCGCGACCTTTCCCTAGGGTGACGCGCAGCACTTTCCGTGTGCCGTGACGAGGAGGTCACCCGTGAGCACCACCGAGCCCTCCACCCATCCGCCTGGGCCGGACCGCTGGGCAGAAGTCCACGCGAGCGCGGAGTTCCGTGAGCTCCGCAAACGCCTCCGTCTTTTCGTCTTCCCGATGACGGTGGCTTTCCTTTCCTGGTACCTGCTGTACGTGTTGCTCGCCGACTACGCGCACGGGTTCATGTCCACCAAGGTCTTCGGCAACATCAACCTCGGCCTGATCCTCGGGTTGTTGCAGTTCGTGACGACCTTCCTCATCACGTGGCTCTACGTGCGCTACGCCAACCGCAAGCTGGACCCCATCGCGGACAAGATCAGGGCTGACATCGAGGGAGATGCGGAATGAGCACTCTCGCCCAGGGCGTCGAAGGCGGCAACGCCGCGCTCAACATCAGCATCTTCGCGCTGTTCGTCCTCGTCACGCTCGTCGTCGTGTTCAGGGCATCCCGCAACACCAAGACCGCGTCCGACTACTACGCGGCGGGAAGAGCCTTCTCGGGGCCACAGAACGGAACCGCGATCGCGGGCGACTATCTCTCCGCGGCGTCCTTCCTCGGTATCGCGGGCGCGATCGCCGTGTACGGCTACGACGGGTTCCTGTACTCGATCGGCTTCCTCGTGGCATGGCTCGTCGCGCTGCTGCTGGTCGCGGAACTGTTGCGCAACACGGGCAAGTTCACGATGGGCGACGTGCTCGCCTTCCGCATGCGGCAGCGGCCCGTCCGCGCGGCGGCGGCGACCTCGACGCTGGCCGTGTCGTTCTTCTATCTGCTCGCGCAGATGGCAGGCGCGGGCGCGCTGGTCTCGCTGCTGCTGGGCATCGACGACGACGCCGGTCAGGCGATCGTGATCGCGGTCGTCGGCGTCGTGATGATCACCTACGTGCTCGTCGGCGGCATGAAGGGCACGACCTGGGTGCAGATCATCAAAGCCGCCCTGCTCATCGCGGGCACGTTCGCGATGACCGTGTGGGTGCTCGGCCGGTACGGATTCAACCTCTCCGGTCTGCTCGGTGCTGCGTCGGATTCGGCAGGCGGCAACTCGGCACTGCTCAACCCCGGCGAGAAGTACGGCGCGTCCGAAACGAGCAAGCTCGACTTCCTGTCACTGGGTATCGCGCTCGTTCTCGGCACGGCCGGCCTTCCGCACGTGCTCATGCGCTTCTACACGGTGCCGACGGCGAAGGAAGCCCGCAGGTCGGTGGTGTGGGCGATCGTCCTGATCGGACTGTTCTACCTGTTCACCCTCGTGCTCGGCTACGGAGCGGCGGCCATCGTCGGCTCGGACACGATCAGCAACGCGCCCGGTGGCGAGAACTCGGCGGCACCGCTGCTGGCCCAGGCGCTCGGCGGGCCGGTGCTGCTCGGGTTCATCGCGGCCGTTGCCTTCGCGACGATTCTCGCCGTCGTCGCGGGTCTGACCATCACGGCATCCGCCTCGTTCGCGCACGACGTCTACGCCAACGTGATCAAGAAGGGCAAGGTCGACAGCAAGAACGCCGAGGTACGGGTCGCCCGTATCACCGCGTGCGTGATCGGTGCCATCGCGATCGTCGGCGGCATCCTCGCCAAGGAACAGAACGTGGCGTTCCTCGTCGCGCTCGCCTTCGCGGTCGCCGCGTCGGCGAACCTGCCGACCATCCTGTACTCGTTGTTCTGGAAGCGGTTCAACACCTCGGGCGCACTGTGGTCGATCTACGGTGGCCTCACGGTGTGCGTCGTGCTCATCGTCTTCTCGCCCGCCGTGTCGGGCAAGGACAACTCGATGGTCACCGGGGTCGATTTCCACTGGTTCCCGCTGGAGAACCCCGGCCTGGTCTCGATTCCGGTCTCGTTCTTCCTCGGCTGGCTCGGCACCGTCCTGTCCAAGGAACACAAGGAGGACAAGTACAAGGAAATGGAAGTACGCGCGCTCACCGGCGCCGGTGCGGAGAAAGCCACGACGCACTGAGGCCATCCGGCCTGACGACACGGGAAACCCACGCCGCACGTCGCGGCGTGGGTTTCCCCGCTTCAGCGGAAAGGTTTCCCCGCAACGACTTCCGGCAACCCGGCGGGGCGAGGAGGCCAACATGCCTACGGAAGCCGTCATCACGATTGCCGTTCTAGGCGCGATTCTCGTCGTCACCATCACACTGCTGTTCCGGCAGCATCGCGTCAGCACCCGGCTGCGCGAACGCTTCGGCCCGGAATACGACCGCGCTCTCGAAGCGGTACTCGACGCGGACCGGTTGCTCACGGCGCTACTCGACGATCGCGGCTATCCAACGGGAAACCACGAGGAACGAGCCGAGGCGCTGTCAGTGCGGCACGCCCGCACGCTCGGCCACTACCGCACCGCGCACGACACCATCGAACGGCACGGCCGCGGCCAAGCCTCCACTGAGGACCTGCGGGACGCGATGGTGCACTACCGCGCCATGATCGAGGAACTACTCGACGACCAGCCCGCGCGAGCGCCGCGCTGACGGCAACCGGACTTCCCTTGCCCCACCGAACGAGCATGACGCCTCGGCGGGGCAAGGGAAATCACGTTGCCCGGCACCGGATTTCTCAGTCCAGCGCGAAAACGGAGTACCCACCGCCCGTGGCGACGACGAGATGGCCTTCGGAGATCGCCAGCAGCCGCCCTCTCGGCCCTTCCCCCCGGGGATTACCGGCCGCGTCGTAGAGGTTCAGCGCGGAGGATCCTCCGCTCACCACGGTCCGTCCGGCGAAGGCTCCCGCGACCTGCCCCGCTTCCACCGCCTTGCCCGACACCTTCGGCTCGCCGTCCGCCGACACGGTCAGCAGCCTGCGATCGGACGTATCGTCGACACTGATGCCGCACGCGAGGAACTCACCGGCCGCGTCGGACGCGCAACCGCTGGCCATCTTCACCCTGGTCAGTTCCTCCCCCGAGACCGTGTCGACGAGCGCTACCCCGACGACACCGGCGTCGTCGGTGACGTAGACGGCGAGGACTCCCGCCGCGACCGGCGTCCTGTTCTCGTCCACATAGGACGATGGATAGCGGTCGGCCAGCGACCACTTCGGCTCGCCCGATCTCAGATCGTAGGCGGCGGTGGCCTGCTTGTCGTCGCCGTTGCCAGCCGCCCTGCCGATGACGACGCCCCCGGCGATCGTGGCCGGGTCGATGCCCTCCTGCCCTTCGCGCTCCCAGGTGACCGCGCCTTCGAGCAGGTCGATGCCCACCGTCCGCACGGTCCCTTCGTCCTCAGTGGCGGAGGGGGCCGCGACCACGACGGCCGACGTGCCGCCCGCCCGCCAGTTCGCGATCGTGTACTCGGGCTCGCTCTCGGGCGCGGCCTTCACCACCGGCACGGTACGCACGACGGAGCCGTCGTCGGCTGACAGCACCGCGAGCCCCCTTTCGGCGTGGTCGTCCCCGGCCTGGCGGTAGTACTCGACGACCGGCCACCATTCGTCGCCGCTACTGATGACGGCGGTCGGCTTGTCCACCTGGTACAGCAACGCGCCGTCACCGCCAGGCAGCTCGTCGAGCGCGCCGACCGACCAGCGCGGGGCACCGGTGCCCGCGTCGACGACAGCGACGCCCTCCGCGCCTCCCTTGTCACCGACACCGTCGACGAGCAGTACGTCTCCCCTGATCTCGGCGTGCGACAGCTCCGAGAAGGGACCGTCCTGTTCGGTCCACGCGGCGGCACCGCCGAAGGTGGTCACCGGCACCGACGGCGGCTGGTCGAGCACGGGAGCAGGCAGCGAAGCGGAAGGGGAACCCCGCGGTCCGTCTTCCGGCCCCGCGCTACAGGCAGTGCCCACGATCAGGACACACGCGACCGCCAAGAGCCGAGATGATCGCAACGACACTGCTTCTCCCCCTCGAAACCCCGCTCGCGCCGTCCGTTCGCGCACGCGAACGGAACGGTCCCACCTCCCGCCCAGGCGGGCAAGGCCATCGCCGCGTGATGAAAGCGCCGTGAAAGCGAACGGGCGAACCGGCATACTCCGTTACATGCCCTACGACGTCACCGCCCTTCGCGGCCACTTTCCCGCGCTCGCGGAGGGAGCGGCCCATTTCGACGGGCCGGGAGGATCGCAGGTACCCGGCGTCGTCGCCGAGGCCGTCGCCGGAACACTGTGCTCCGGCATCGCCAACAGGGGCGCGGTCACCATCGCCGAACGCAGAGCCGACGCCATCGTCGCCGAAGCACGAAAAGCCGCGGCTGACCTGCTCGGCGCGGTACCGGAAGGCATCGTCTTCGGGCGCAGCATGACCGCGCTCACCTACGACTTCGCCAGGACACTCGGCAAGGAGTGGCGCCACGGCGACGAGGTGATCGTCACCAGGCTCGACCACGACGCCAACATCCGGCCGTGGGTGCAGGTGGCCCAGGAGCGCGGCGTGACGCTGCGCTGGGCCGACTTCGACAAGGACACCGGGGTGCTTCCCGCCGAGGCGGTGACCGGGCTGCTCACCGAGCGCACCCGGCTGGTCGCGGTCACCGCGGCGGGCAACCTGCTGGGCACCCGGCCCGACGTCGCCGCCATCAGCTCGGCGGCGCACGCGGCCGGTGCGCTGTGTTACGTGGACGGGGTTCACCTGACCGCGCACTCACCGGTGGACATGGCGGCGCTCGGCGCGGACTTCTACGCCTGCTCGCCTTACAAGTTCCTCGGCCCGCACCTCGGCATCGTCGCGGCGAGCCCTTCACTGCTGGAGACACTGCGCCCCGACAAGCTGCTGCCGTCGACCGACGCGGTACCGGAACGGTTCGAACTGGGCACGCTGCCCTACGAACTGCTGGCCGGCACGACGGCGGCCATCGATTTCCTCGCCGGTCTCGTGGCGGGATCCGGCTCCCGGCGCGAGCGGCTGACCGCTTCCCTGACCGCCGTAGAGGAACATGAGAACGCCCTGCTGCGGATGCTGGAATCGGGGCTCGCCGACATCCCCGGCGTCGTGCGCTACGGGGCGAGGGACCGCGAGCGCACCCCGACGGTGCTGTTCTCGGTCATCGACCGGTCGCCGGCCACCGTGTACCGGGAACTGGGCGAACGTGGCGTCAACGCGCCGGCAGGCACCTTCTACGCGCTCGAATGTTCCCGCTGGCTCGGACTCGGCGACACCGGAGCCGTCAGGGCTGGTATCGCGCCCTACACCACGGAATCCGAAGTGGACCGTCTGGTGCGCGAGGTGGCGAGCATCGCCCCGTAGCCCGCGAGTCCCCCGCCCGCTCGGGCGAGTCCCCCGTCCAGGACGCGGAGATCCGCACTCAGGACAGCGAGATCCGCACACGGACGCGATCACCGCGGCGCTTCCCAGTCGAGGACGCCTCGGTTACTGGATCCGGTCGGCGACGCTGACCCGGAAGTGAAACCGCGACGTGGCACCCGCGACGTTGACGAGGTAGCTGTCCTCCGACAGCCGGTAGATCCTGCGTTCCCCGTCCATCCTCGGGTGTTTCGGGTTGTAGCGGTGCGCGAAGTTCAGCGCGTCCTGCCTGGCCAGCGACTGGCTGGCATACACCCCCGACACCCGGCCGACACCCCAGCGAATCCCGTTGCCCGAGCTGATGCTCTCCTCGATGACGACGACCCACTCCATGGGCTCCCCAGTTCTCGTTGCCGGACGATTCCGGGTGGTGAGATTGGCGAAACGGGCGATCGGTTCCCATCCACAGTGGAGCCTCAGCTGGTCACTGGCGCCCGTTCTCGCACAGCGCGAGCGCGCCCGACTCGACCGACGTCACCGCGACGGCGATGCGCGCCGCGAGCAAGGCTGGAAGCCGGGCGGCGACCTCGTCGAGGGTGAACAGCCCGGCCGACACGATCTCGGGGTCTTCGAGCACGAGGCCGCGAACCTCGTCGTCGGTGATCGGGCCTCCGTCGAAGACGAACGCGAGTCCTTCCCCGAGCATGCTGGTCGTGGACATGTAGTCGATGACGAGCAACCGGCCCAGCGGCCGTTCGAGACCGAGTTCCTCGCGCACCTCCCTCACCGCGGCCGCCCACGGGGACTCGCCCGCGTCGACCGTGCCGCCGGGAAGGTCCCAATGCGATTTGTAGGAGGGTTCGACGAAAAGCAGCCGTTCCGATCCGGCCCTGAACAGGACACCCGCCGACATGCGCTTGCGGTTGAGCGAACGCGCGTACTCGTCGAAAGGCAGGGCCTGCACACCCCCACGCTACAACCGCGCGGGCCGTTCCACCGTCCGCCGAAGAGGCGGCGAGAACCACTGGCCGAGAAAACTAGAACACGTTATAGTCCGGGCCATGAGGTTCACGTTGTCGGTGGCACTAAGTCCCCTCGATCAACTCACCGAACTCGCCATGGTCGCCGAGGAGTACGGATTCGCCTCGATCGCATTGCCCGACTCGCTCTTCTACTCCGAAACGGTGTCCGCCGACTACCCATACACACCCGACGGCAGCCGGTTCTGGGACGAGGAGACACCGTGGGTCGATCCCCTCGTCGCCGCCGCCGCGATGGGAGCGGTCACCAACGAGATCCGGTTCTACACATCGGTGCTCAAACTCGGTTCCCGTAACCCGGTCCTGCTCGCGAGACAGGTGGGCTCCGTGGCCAACCTGACCGGCAACCGGTTCGGCCTCGGCCTCGGCGTCGGCTGGTCGCCGGAGGAGTTCGCCTGGTGCGGAGCGCCCTACGAGCACAGGGGAAAACGGGTCGACGAGGCGATCGAGGTGCTGCGCAAGATCCTCGACGGCGGCATGGTGTCGCACCACGGGCGGTTCTTCGACTTCGGGAACCTGCGCATGAGCCCAGCCCCTTCCCAGCGGGTCCCGTTCTACATCGGCGGGCACACCGAGGTGGCGCTGCGCAGGGCGGCGAGGGTGGGCGACGGGTGGTCCTCGGCGATGATGAAGTTCGACGACCTGCGCTCCACCATCGACCGGCTGCACGCGCTGCGCGCCGAGGAGGGCCGAGGCGCTGAGCCGTTCGAGATCCAGGCGGTGTGCGTCGACCGGTTCGGCGCCGACGGCTACCGGCAGCAAGCCGACATCGGGGTGACCGACGTGATCACGGTGCCGTGGGTGTTCGAAGGACTCGGCTTCGACGCACCGCTCGGTGCCAAGAAGGACGCGATCAAGAAGTTCGCCGACGAGACCATCAGCCACTTCTAGGGAGCAACCGTGTCCATCACCGTGTGCTGGGATACCTCCGCCGAGCAACCGCCCGCCCGGCTCGCCGCGTGGCGGTCGATGAACGCCGTGACGGCGGGAGACAAACAGACCTGGCTCGCGCTGTTCGATCCGCAAGGGACGATCGAGGATCCCGTCGGGCCTTCCATGTTCGACGAGCACGGCGAGGGCCACCACGGCGGCGAGGGCATCTCGGCGTTCTGGGACAAGACCATCGCCCGGGTCGAAAGATTCGAGTTCGTCATCCGCGATTCGCACGCCGCGGGAAACGAGGTCGCCAACGTCGGCACCATCACGACGTTTCTCACCGGCGGGTACCGGGTCGACACCGACGGTGTCTTCGTCTACAAGGTCGGCGATGACGGGCGCATCGTGTCGATGAGGGCGTTCTGGGAAACCGAGCGCGCCATGGCGACGGCACGACCGGCCTGAACCGGAAATAGCGGGCAATCCGTTGCCGTGAAGGACATGTGAGTGCTCTCGTCACCGCGAAAACGAGCCACGGTGCCGCCCCGATGTAGTTGACTGTGCGGGTTCACCGTCAACACGACCTCTGGGGCGACACATGAGCACAACCACGTTCGAAAGCTATGGCGACGAGGCGAAGGCACTCGCGTTCGAGGCGATCGACATGGCGATGGCCGACGCGGAAGCCTCCCCCTCCGGCTACATCCCGTTTGTCCTCGTCGTCGAGGGAGACGGGGAACGGACGATGGTCCGCTGCGTCGACGACGAGAACGACCCGACCGTCGAGGGCGGGGTGGCGCTGGCACGCGAGCAGCTGCGCTCCTACGATCGCTCGACCCGCTGCGTCGCACTGACCTGGGACGGTTACCTGACGCTTGAGGACGACCGGACCGAGGCGGTGTTCGCCGAGGTGTACGAACTGGGCCAGCCGAACGGCGTCGTCTTCGCGCAGCGATACGAACGCGCCGACACCGCGCTCACCCCGATCGGCAACCCGCTGCTGCTGCAACAGCAACCGGAACCGCTGGTTCCGCCGCGCACCTCCGGCAAGGCCGACGCAATCGCCAGGATCAGGGAACTCGCCGAACAGGCGAAACGGGACCAGCGCTGATCATGGCCGACACGGCCGGGTCCGCCGCGACCGTGACGGGACAACGTCGAATTCGACGGTGACCTCGAACCCGAGCCGCCGGGTAGAGCCCGAGATTCGGACTTGAGATATGCGCCGGCACCTGAGTACCTGCCGGGATCCCGCCCACCCGCAAGACCACAACCTGGTCCGCGGTCATCGTGATCACGGGGAGTCGGTCAGGTTGTCGCGCCGGGACTGCTCAACCGCCGCGTGGACTGCCGCCCCCTGCGTGGTGAACCGGGTCCGAGCGCAGCGAAGGTCAGCAGCACGAACCCCGCGGCGACACCGGTCCAGCCCGACGAGACCGCGCTGTCGAGCACCAAGGTGGTGATCGCGCCGACCGCCGAGACGACGATCAGAGTCATCGCGAGCCAGCGAAAGAAGGGCAAGTGGAATGCCCGCGCGAACGGCAGGAAGTGTGCTCCGACAACGAAGACAACCCAGGCCAGGACGGCGTTCGGCCTCTCGAAAACACTGCTGATGATCGCCGCACCCGCTGGGATGGCCACCATCATGGCCATAACCGAGAACCCGTAGGTCCGCATCGCCTTACGGGTCGGTGGCGCGTGATCAGCTTCCGGGCGCCGCCATACGGCAAACCCGAGGCTCGCCACAAAAGCCACGCCGGCCAGGACGCGCCAGAAGAGGGTCGCCGGTATCGACTCGGCGTTGACGAGCACGAATATGGCCCCGGCGATGGCACCGACGATCGAGCCAACAACTCCGGTCCGCATCCGGCAGTGATATCACGGCTTGGCCGCGATCCACAAAGCCAAGAGCCGGAGCCCGTCAGCTAATGGCACGTTAATGGCACGCGACGACGAACGGCGGCCCCCGATGCTCGGGAACCGCCGTTGTGAAACAACCTCTGACCTGCGTGTACCGCGTGGAGCGGGCGACGGGAATCGAACCCGCGTAGCCAGTTTGGAAGACTGGGGCTCTACCATTGAGCTACGCCCGCGTGCGACTGGCAACCAGCCGCTCCGGTAGTGTAGCGGTACACGCTAAGGTGGTCGCACACCGCCCGGGGCGTGGCGGAAAATCGGGATGTGGCGCAGCTTGGTAGCGCATTCGCTTTGGGAGCGAAGGGTCGCAGGTTCAAATCCTGTCATCCCGACAACGAGTCTTGGACCAGCGAGTTTCCTTCTCCGCGAAGGTCGGTGGCGGGCACGGGTCCACACCGGACCGTCGAGGAACCCTTCGCTTACGCGGAGCACCGACACGGCTCGGTCGCCGGTGGGACACCGTGGCAGACTTCCTCACCACCGGCACGCTCGTCGTGCGCGACACCACCGAACTCAACAGGCGGCCGGTGACCTGCGGTTCCACTTTCACGGCACCGTCATCGGGAACCACAGAGCCACCGTCCGCGTTGTCCGTTTTACCGACATCAACAACCGGGAGTGACCCATGGGTACCGCGATCGTCGTGATCGTGCTCCTACTGATCATCGTGGGCGGCGGTGTGTACCTCGTGCGTTCCCAGCAGGAGGCCAAGCGCCGCCAGCTGGAGGACGCCAAGGCCGACGCCCGCCGCTGGCTGGAACGGCTCGGCGGCCAGGTACTGAACCTGACCGGCACCGACACGGCGTCCCAGCAGGCGCTGGCCGACGCGTCGGAACGCTACAACGCCGCGGGTTCGCAGATGGAGCAGGCACAGACCGCCGAACAGGCCAGGCTGGTCAAGGAAACCGCGCTCGAAGGGCTCTACTACGTGCGCGCGGCGCGTGAGGCCATGGGCATGGACCTCGGTCCCGCGCTTCCCGAGGACGCCGAGCGCCAGCGGGCGGGCAAGGTCACCGAGCACCGCGCCGTCGAGGTCGAGGGCCACCAGTACGAGGCATCGCCCGAACCCGGCCAGAACACCCCGCATTACTACCCTGGCGGCCGCGTGGCTGGACGCCCCGTGCCACAGGGCTGGTACAGCGAACCCTGGTGGAAGCCCGCGCTGGTCGCCGGCGCCTGGGGTCTCGGCTCGATGCTGCTGTTCAGCGCGATGTTCTCCGGCATGGCCGGTATCGCCAGCGCCGGAGCCTGGGAATCGGGCTACGACGCGGGACAAGAAGACGCCATGGAAAGCGGCGACGCGGGTGGTGACGGAGGCGACGGCGGTGATGGCGGAGACGGCGGCGGCTTCGACGACGGCGGCGGCGACTTCGGGGGCGGAGATTTCGGCGGCGGCGACTTCGGGGGCGGCTTCGACTTCTGAGCCTTTCGAGGTCCGCAATCGGACCCCGTGACGGATCAATCAGGCTGGCAGGCCGGGCACCAGTACAGGTTCCGGCCTGCCAGTTCTTTGTGTGCCACCGGTGTTCCGCACACCAAGCACGGCAGTCCCGCCCTGCGGTAGACGTAGACCTCGCCACCATGCCTGTCCTGGCGCGGCGCCCTGCCGGTGACCTCGGGAAGGTGCTCGTCGGCGACGGTGTCGATCCGGCCGGAGCGCACGCCGGCCCGCATCAACGCGGCCAGGTCCGTCCACACGTCGTTCCACAGCGCGCCGTCCAGTGACCGGCCAGGCACCATGGGCGCGATGCCCTGCCGGAACAGCACTTCGGCCCGGTATACGTTCCCGACCCCTGCCAGAACTTTTTGATCCATCAGCAGCGCGGCGATCGAGGTCCGCGAGCGGGAAATACGCTGCCACGCCAGTTCGGGCTTCGCATCCGCACGCAGCGGGTCGGGACCGAGCCTCTCCTTGATCGCCTCGGCCTCGTCCTCGGTGAGCAGCTCGCAACGGGTCGGCCCGCGCAGGTCCGTCCAATGTGTCCGGCCGGACAGGCGCATGCGCACCTGCCCGACGACGTCGCCCTCGGGAAGCACCGCCTCGGCGAACGTTCCGTACAACCCGAGGTGGACGTGGACCGTCCCTCGTGGACCGTAGTTGTGAAAGAGGTGCTTGCCGTACGCCTCGGCACTGGTCAGCACCAGCCCGTCGAGCAGCGCGGCCTCGGCGGCGAACCGGCCCTGCGGGCTGGCGACCCGCACCGGGGCGCCCGCATAGCGCCGTTGGTGCAGCTTCGCCAGCCGGTGCAGGGTGTGCCCCTCCGGCATCAGGGCTCCGGCAGTGCCGGGGGCGTCCTCGTGGTCTCGTAGTCCATCACCTGACGGACCCTGCGGGTGTGCCGTTCGTCGGAGTCCACGGGAGTGGCCAGGAAAGCGTCGACGATCGCGGCCGCCTCGTCCTCGGAGTGCATCCTCGCGCCGATGCCCGCGACCTGGGCGTGATTGTGCTGCCTGCCGAGTTTCGCCGTCTCAGCGCTCCACGCCAGCACCGCCCTCGCGCCGGGCACCTTGTTCGCCGCGATCTGCTCCCCGTTGCCGGAACCACCGATCACCACGCCGAGGCTGCCCTCGTCGGCCACGACCCTGCGGGCCGTCTCGATGCAGTAGGCGGGGTAGTCGTCGGCCGCGTCGTAGGCGTAGGGGCCGATGTCCGTCACCTCGTGGCCCTGCGCCTTGAGGTGAGAAAGCAGGTGGGCCTTCAGTTCGAAGCCCGCATGGTCAGATCCCAAATACACACGCACAGCCGGGAGTGTGCCATCCTCGCCACCGGACGTCGCGGCGGAGGTGCCATGATGGCCGCTCGTGACGCCTTTTCCTCGTTGCCGGGTGACCACATGACCGAGGACGCCGACGGACGCTGGATTCCGCTCGGCGAAGGGGTCTTCGCGCGCCGCTACCGGGAACTCGACCTGACGGTCGGGCTCGTCACCGGTTCCGACTCCTGCCTCGTCGTCGACACCAGGGGCGACGCGGCACAGGGTGGCGAACTGGCCGCGGCCGTACGCGAGCTGACGCCGTTGCCGTGGGCCGTCGCCATCACCCACGCGCACTTCGACCACGCCTTCGGCACCGAGGCGTTCCTGCCCTGCGACGTGTGGGCACACGAGCACTGCGCGACCGAACTGGCGGCGGGAGGCACGGCGGCGCGAGACGCGTGGGTCCTGCGTTACCGGCAGCGAGGTGAGCCGGAAACCGCGAACCGGATCGCGGCGACGACGATCGTGCCGCCATCGCGCATCGTGCGCGACGAGGCGGTACTCGATCTGGGCGGCAGGACCGTCCGGCTGTTCCATCCCGGCCCCGCCCACTCGCGGGGCGATCTCGTCGTGGAGGTGCCGGACGCCGGTGTCGTGTTCGCGGGCGACCTCGTGGAGCACGCCCCGGGAGGCTCGTTCACGGCCGAATCGTTCGGCAGCGACACCACGCTGGATAACTGGCCGCACGCGCTGACCGCGGTCGGCGAACGGATCGTCGTTCCCGGCCACGGCGAACCCGTCGGCCAGCCGTTCGTGGCCACTCAGCGGCGCCTGCTCGACGAGCTCGTGACGCTGCGAAACGCGCTGCGCTCCGGCGAGCTGAGCAGCGACGAAGTACTCGCCCGCTCCCTGCTGCCCGCCGACGTCACCCTGGCGGCCTTGCGCTCCGGCTGACCTGTCCGTAACACCGGCGGCCACCCATCCGAGTAATCATCATCGGAGAGGACGACGATGTCGGAGTGGCCCAGCAGCGGAGCAGGCCATAAGCGCAGGTGGCCCTTGGCGTTCGGCGCGGTCGTCGTGCTGCTCGTCGGAATCTCGATCCTGTCGACCAATCGGGGCGGAAGCTCCGACGCCCCTCCCGAACCGGTCGACTACGTGCACGTCGTGCTCTACCGCGTCGAAGGCGACGGGCAGGCCAGCACCGTGAGCTTCATCGTCGACGGCGGTTCCTCGTTCCACGAGGAAAGGAACGTGGCGCTGCCGTGGGAGAAAACGATCCGGCTGCCCAAGGGTGAGCCGCATTCGAAGGTGCAGCTCAACGCGAAGGGGCGGGGCACGATTCAGGTGACCATCCAGGTCGACGGGCAGCCGTTCAAGGACGACAGCGGTTCCGGCGCGGCGACCGCCCGCGGCGACATCGGCACACTCGCGCGCTGAGGGGAGGGAAGGGCCCGCATGTCGAACGACACGCCCCCCGCGAGGCGCGCGCCCTACCTCGTCATCCTGCTCGCCGTGGTGATCGCGGGCGGCGCCGTCGGCGCCCTGCTGCTGTTCGGAACCGGTTCGACGCCACCTGAGGACCGAGCCGAGTCGCCTCCGGCGAGCGCCTCGGCGACGTCCGTCATGGCCAAGACGGTCGTGTACTGCCGGATGGACGAGCAGTACACCGACGCGCGCTCCTACGTCGTCACCGTCGCACTCGACTTCACGCCGGTCTGGCTGGACGAGCCGTATTCGTGCGAGGCCATCCGCAACAGCGCCCCGCTTACCGGCGCCGAAATCCACGCGCTCGCCGCGAGTGGGGACCCCGGTGGCGATCCAGGCCCGCTCTACGCGATGTGTGCCTCGATCAACCCCGAGAATGTGCGCGATACGACGGCGGGACAGCTGCCCGTACTCAAAGGCGCTCTCGCGCTGTGCCCGGGACATCCCCTCGCGAAAGCGATGGCCGACGCCGTCGACCGCGGCGCGAAGGACTCGGAGCTCGAAGCGGAGGGACGGCTCTTCGGCGACGGCACTCACCTGGTCGGCGAGGACATTCAATCTGGAGGCTACGCGGCGCGGGGCGACATCGATCGCTGCCACTGGGAACGCAAGGACAGCGCGGGAAACACCGTCGCCACGAGCGCGGCCGGCGACGCCACCCGCGCGGAGGTCACCATCGCGCCCGGCGACCACTCCTTCACCAGCAAGGGCTGCGGCATCTGGCGTCCCTCGGAATAGCCGGAGGGGACGGTACGCCGCCCCCTCCGTACGGCCCTCAGTCGAAGTTCAGCTCGCCGGTCCTCGTGCGCTTGAGCTCGAAGAAGTCCGGATAGCCCGCGAGCAGCCTCGCGCCGTCGAAGATCTTCACCGCGTCCTCGCCCTTCGGGATGGAGGACAGCACCGGGCCGAAGAACGCGACACCGTCGATGTGGATGGTCGGCGTGCCGACATCCATGCCGACCGGGTCCATGCCCTGGTGATGGCTCTCCCGAAGGGCCTCGTCGTACTCGGTGGAGGTCGCTGCCTCGATCAGTTCGGCGGGCGCGGACACCTCGGCCAGCACCTCCTTGAGGACCAGATCCACGTCCTTGTTGCCCTGGTTGTGGTAGCGCGTGCCGAAGCCGGTGTAGAAATCGCGCAGCACGCCCTCCCCTTGCTTCTGGGCGAGCGCGACGGCGACCCGAACTGGTCCCCACGCCTTGTCCAGCAGCTCGCGATAGTCGTCGGGAAGATCGCGGCCGTCGTTGAGCACAGCGAGGCTCATCACCCGGAACCTCAGGTCGAGGTCGCGGTGCTTCTCCACCTCCAGAATCCAGCGCGACGTGATCCACGCGAACGGGCACACCGGGTCGAAGTAGAAGTCGACACGGGTCTTTTCTTCCGGAACACCTGCGGTCATGAACTCTCCCGAAAATTCGCACACACAGTGCTGCGATGACGTCCTGTAACCGGCAACAGCTCCGGCACGCCGCTTGTTCCCCTTCGCCACGGACAGCACATGCATGATTGGATGCCCCGAGCAGACAATCAACCGCTACCAGCACAGAGGTGCCCGTGCCCGCCCCAAATCTGACCCATGAACAAGCCAAGCAGCGAGCCGATCTCCTTGACGTCGACGCCTACGAGGTCGAACTCGATCTCACCGACGGCAACGGCCGTCCCGGTGAGGCGACCTTCGATTCCCGCACGAGGATCCGGTTCTCCGCGGCTCGCCCTGGTGAGCGGTCCTGGGTCGACATCGTGGCCGCCGGGGTGCGATCGGCGGTGCTCAACGGCACGGCGCTGGACGTGTCCGGTTACGTCGAGGACGACGGAATCGCGCTTCCGGAACTCGCCGCCGACAACGAACTCGTCGTCGAGGCCGACTGCTCCTACATGAACACCGGCGAGGGGCTGCACCGGTTCGTCGACCCCGTCGACGGTGGGGTCTACCTCTACACCCAGTTCGAGACTGCCGACGCGAAGCGCATGTTCGCCTGCTTCGACCAGCCCGACCTCAAGGCGACCTACCGGCTGACCGTGATCGCCCCCCGCGACTGGAAGATCATCTCGAACGCGCTGGTCGAGTCCACGTCGGACACTCCGGAAGGCGCCGTGCGCACGGTGTTCGCCACCTCGGAGCGCATCTCCACCTATCTGGTCGCACTCATCGCGGGCCCCTACGCGGAATGGCGCGACGAGTACTCCGACGACGAATCCCGGATCCCGCTTGGCATCTACTGCCGCGCCTCGCTCGCCGAGTACATGGACGCCGAGCGGCTCTTCACCGAGACCAAGCAGGGCTTTTCCTTCTACCACAAGAACTTCGGCATTCCCTACCCGTTCTCGAAGTACGACCAGCTCTTCGTGCCTGAGTTCAACGCGGGCGCCATGGAGAACGCGGGCGCGGTGACCTTCCTTGAGGACTACGTGTTCCGCAGCAGAGTCACCAGGTACGCCTACGAGCGGCGAGCGGAGACGCTGCTGCACGAGATGGCGCACATGTGGTTCGGCGACCTCGTCACCATGCGCTGGTGGGACGACCTGTGGCTCAACGAGTCGTTCGCGACCTTCGCGAGCGTGCTCGCGCAGGCGGAAGCCACCGAGTACACGGGTGCGTGGACGAGCTTCGCGAACATCGAGAAGTCCTGGGCCTACCGGCAGGACCAGCTCCCCTCGACCCACCCGATCGCGGCCGACATCGTCGACCTGCACGCCGTCGAGGTGAACTTCGACGGGATCACCTACGCCAAGGGCGCGAGCGTGCTGAAGCAGCTCGTCGCCTACGTTGGTCTGGACAACTTCCTCGCCGGGCTGAGGGTGTACTTCGGCAAGCACGCGTGGGGCAACGCCACCCTCTCCGATCTGCTGTCCGCGCTTGAGGAGGCATCGGGAAGGGACCTGTCGTGGTGGAGCGCGCAGTGGCTGGAGACAACCGGCCTCAACTCCCTGCGGCCGCGATTCGAGGTCGACGAGGCGGGCAAGTTCACGGCGTTCTCGGTGTTGCAAAGCGGCGCCAAGCCCGGAGCGGGTGAACTGCGCACACACCGGGTCGCCGTCGGTATCTACGACGACGACGGCAACGGCAAGCTCGTCCGCACCAAGCGGATCGAGTTGGATGTGGACGGTGACCGCACCGACGTTCCCGATCTCGTCGGCGCGGACGCCGGAGCGCTCGTGCTCGTCAACGACGACGACCTCACCTACTGCACCATGCGGCTCGACAGCGGTTCACTGGTCACGCTCATCGACCGGATCGGGGACATCACCGAACCACTGCCGAGGACGCTGTGCTGGTCGGCGGCCTGGGAGATGACGAGGGAAGCCGAGCTGAAAGCCCGTGACTTCGTCACGCTCGTACTGCGCGGCATCGGCGCGGAGACCGAGGTCGGCGTCGTGCAGCGGCTGCTGCTGCAAGCCCAGACCGCGCTGAACTCCTACGCGGAGCAGGGATGGGCGATCGGGAAGGGCTGGCCGGAGTTCAGCGCCAGGGTGCTCGAACTCGCCCGCGCCGCCGAGCCGGGTTCCGACCATCAGCTCGCCTTCGTCAACTCGCTCACCGGGTCGGTCCTCGACGACGAGAAGCTGGCCGTGCTCGCTGGCTGGTTCGACGGTTCGGCGCCGCTGGAGGGGCTCACCGTCGACACCGACCTGCGCTGGCGGCTGCTGCACGCGCTGGTCGCTCACGGGAAGGCCGCACTCGCCGACATCGAGGCCCAGCTCGCCACCGACGACACCGCGGCGGGCCGAAGGCATGCCGAGCGCGCCAAGGCGCTACGGCCGACCCCCGAGGCGAAAGCCGAGGCGTGGCAACGCGCCGTGTACGACGACGAGCTGCCCAACGCCATCAACGAGGCCATCATCTCCGGCTTCTCCCACCCCACGCAGAAGCACCTGCTCGGCGAGTACGCGGGCAAGTACTTCGCCGCGATCGACGACGTGTGGGCTCGCAGGTCGAGCGAGCGGGCCCAGCCAACGGCCGTTGGCCTCTACCCCTCGTGGGAGGTCACCCAGGACGGGGTCGCCGCCGCCGACGGCTGGCTCGCCGGTGAGCACTCCCCCGCGTTGCGCAGGCTCGTCTCCGAAGGACGTGCCGGGATCGTGCGCGCGCTGGCCGCTCGCGAGTTCGACGAGAGCTGACCCCGCCAATCGCGGTCAGGACAAAGAAAAGGCCCGCCCTCGCACCACGTGCGAGGGCGGGCCTTTTCTCGCCTTCGGTCAGCGAGCCGGGTCGTGCCCCGCTTGGTCCGACATCATGCGCAGCCCGCTGATGAGCCCGCCGATGAGGTCGCCCTCCTTGAAGGAGGCGACCATGCTCATGACGGCGAGCTTCGCTCCCCTGTCGGGAAGGCGGTACATCGCGGACGCGCCGGTGATGACCTCGACCACCCGCTCGCCGGGCGAGACGGCGATGAGCACCGAGTCGTCGGCCCTGGCGCCGAGGGTGTCGTGCAGCGACTCCGCGCCCACCCTGCTGTCGGAGCCGAGTTCGCCGAGATAGATGCTGAACTCGATCCCGGTGTCCCTCGTCGCCAGCGTCAGCGCCTCGTCGAGCCTGGCGAGCTGAGCGGTGGTGAATGGGCCGGATGGCCCAGTGGGCTCGTACATTTGCGCGACGGAAACCCTGCCGCTTGCGGTAACCACACTTCCGGGCTGATCCGCCGTTCCCTCAAGACCTGTCGACCTTGGTTCCTTGGTCAGCTCACCAGCTACCACGGGCACCTCCCCGAACCTTCGATGCGGCCGTCGTGGGGCCGCCTGCCGCGAATTCCGTGTCGTCCTGGTTCCCGGTCCACCAGACGGGCGGGTAGTCCCACGCCTGCCCCGGCCGGTACCTGGGCTTGCCCGCGAACCGGGACCGTAGGGTCACCAGTGCGAAGAAGCCGTAGATAGCGAGCGGGATCGCCGCGAAGACCAAGGCCGTTTCGAGGATGCTCACGGACCGCAGGGTATCCGACGGGACGGAAGCGCACCTCAGGCACCACGCCGAAACGGCCGCCGCTCGTCGCGACGAGGCCGCCATCCACCGCTTGCCACGCCAGTACTCCCACGTTGGGCCGAAGCCCTGCTCGCGAAAGGTTGCAACTCAACGTACGCCCGGCGGCACCCGTCGCCATGGCCTTGTTCGCCCACTGAAATGCTCGTACGTTTTTCACCTGTACGGACCTTGCGCCCCACCCTCCCCTTCCAGCAAGTCACACACCGGTCACAGGAGGACTCGTCATGCCCAGCGCCTTGACCCCCAGCCAGCCGAACGCCGACTTCGCCCCGTCACCCTTCGAGATGACCGTCGAGCGCGGAACCCGCGTGACGCGAGGGACCCGAGTCACCTGTGGCACACGTGTCACTCGCGGAACCAGGGTCACCGCGGGAACCCGCGTGACCCGCGGAACGAGGGTCACGCGCGGTACTCGGGTCACCGCGGGCACCCGCGTCACGAGGGGTACCAGGGTCACTCGCGGAACCAGGGTGACCATGGGAACCCGCGTCACCATGGGAACCCGCGTCACGCGCGGAACGAGGGTCACCCGCGGAACCCGGGTCACCGCCTGAGAACCGGCGCGACCGGTAGCGCGTCCCGACACCACACCGGGACCGCGCGGGCACCGCGCGCCCGCATGCCAGACGGCGCACGCCCGGCCGCGAATCACGCGGCCGGGGCGCCGAGGTACTGCTGCCAGACCGGATCTGTTTCCTGCGAGTGCGCGAGCAACCGCCAATGTGGACCGTGCGGCGCCCTCGGCACGACCCGCAGCCGCCAGCCGATCTCCGAAAGAAGCTTGTCCGCCTTGCGGTGATTGCATTTCGCGCAGCACGCGACACAGTTCTGCCAGGAGTGAGCACCACCCCTGCTGCGTGGCACCACGTGATCGATCGTCTCCGCGCGCACCCCGCAATAGGCGCAGCGAAAGTGATCGCGATGCATGAGCCCCGCGCGAGTCAACGGCACCTGGGCCCGATAAGGTACCCGGACATACGTACTCAACCGGATCACCGAGGGCACATCCACCGTCATGGTCGCCGCGTGCAGCCGCAAACCCGCAGGATTTTCGTGCACCACTTCGGCTTTGCCGCACACCACGAGGACGATGGCCCTTCGTAACGGAAGTGCGGTCAGTGGTTCGAATGTCGCGTTGAGCAACAACACCCTGCGCTTGCCCCAGCCCGGCCCCGACGAACCGTGGTCCCGCGAACGCCACTGCCCGTGCGTGCGCGTGATCCGCCCGCCACGCGTCGGAGGCCCAGTCGGCTGAGGGCCGCCGAGAAACGGCCCACCCAAACCGGCGCCAACCGCCGGCGCGACTGACAGTGCCTCCAGCGCCTGCCCGGCCGGATGCCGGGCGTGGACGCCATGGGGGCTCGGTTGTCGGTCTGGCACGCGACCACCTCCACGGGTGCTGCCCTAGTCGACCACAGATCCCACCCAAAACGCACGTGGCTTAAGCAACGTGTCCGCTGCAAGTACGGTTGCGGGTGGACTCGACGTGGTCAACATGCCCCACCGAGCCTCCTCCGGCGCCACCAGAGTGGGCGGCATCACAGCAGGAAAGGAACATACCCGCACGTGGACGAGCTTCTCAGCGACCCGCCTGACTGCATTCACGAGGCGGGAACCTGGTGCCAGCAGATCTGGCGGGTCACCGGCAACGAATGGCTGGCGGGCTCCGCGAACTGGCTCGTCGCGAAACCGCTCCGGATCCTGCTGATCGTCGTCGTGGCAATACTCGCGCGTTTTCTCGTGCGCAAGCTCATCGACCGGCTCACCAAGACGCCCGAGAACGACGATGACGGTGAAAGCTCCAACGGCAAGCTGCCCGCGCTGTTGCGGCCGTTGCGCGAGCGCGCGCCGGAAGTGCTCGGCCCCGCCGTCATCGAACGCCGTCGCCAGCGCGCCAAGACCATCGGTTCCGTCCTCAAATCGCTCACCACGGCATTGGTCTACGGGCTCGCTTTCGTACTGATACTCGGCGAACTCGGCATCAACCTCGCACCCATCATCGCCTCGGCCGGCATCGTCGGTGTCGCTCTGGGTTTCGGTGCGCAGAACCTCGTGCGCGACTTCCTTTCCGGAATCTTCATGATGCTGGAGGACCAGTACGGCGTCGGCGATGTCGTCGACGTGGGAGAGGCGGTCGGCACCGTGGAATCGGTCGGCCTGCGGATCACCACGTTGCGCGATCTCAACGGCACCGTCTGGTATGTCCGCAATGGAGAGGTACTGCGGGTCGGCAACTCCAGCCAGGGCTACGCCGTCGCCGTCGTGGACATCCCGCTCGGCTACAACGCCGACGTCGCTCTGGCCACCACGGTGCTGCAAGAGGTCGCGGCCGAGGCCGCCGACAGCGGGCCGCTCGCCTCCGACGTGCTGGAGACTCCCGAGGTACTCGGCGTGGAAAGCGTGACACCGGAAGGCATCCAGCTCAGGATGACCGCCCGGGTCCGGCCAGGCAGGCAGTGGGCCGTCCAGCGCGCGCTGAGGGCCGACATCATCACGGCACTGGAGCACGCCGGTTTCGAACCACCGCTCGGCCGGTTCTTCGGTGGCTCCTCCGCGAACGGCGGGTGAACCCGGCATTCCCGGCACAGGCAGAATGGAGACGTGGCAGAAGTGAGCAGCCAACCAGAACCCGAACCCGCCGAAGAGCGCAGCTTCTTCGAGGCCGTGGGCGGTGAACCGACCTTCCGCGCGCTCGTCGGGCGCTTCTACGAGGTGGTCGCCGAGGACGAGCTGCTGCGCCCGCTCTACCCCGAGGCCGACCTCGGCCCGGCCGAAGAACGGTTGCGGCTGTTCCTCATGCAGTACTGGGGCGGCCCGCACACCTACTCCGACCAGCGCGGGCACCCGCGGCTGCGGATGCGGCACGCGCCGTTCAAGATCGGCCTCGCCGAACGAGACGCCTGGCTCGCCGCCATGCGCGTCGCGGTCGACGAATCCGGCATCGAGGAGCCCTACCGGGCCCAGCTGTGGCAGTACCTGGAGATGGCGGCGCACTCGATGTTGAACAGCTGGGAATGAGCCGCGTGGCCAGAGCGGTCACGACTGGGCGGAAGGACACAGCGGGCACGCCGTGGTGGGCCGACGCGGTCTGCTACGAGATTTTCGTCAGGTCGTTCGCCGATTTCGACGGCGACGGCGTCGGCGACCTCGAAGGCATTCGCGAACGGCTCGGCTACCTCGACCTGCTCGGGGCCGACGCCGTCCGGCTCTCCCCTTTCTATCTCTCCCCGCTCGCCGACAACGGTTACGACATCGCGGGACCACGGGCGGTCGACCCCGTGCTCGGCAATCTGGACACCGTGGCCTCGCTGGTGACCGAGGCACACCGGCACGACATCAGGGTCATCGTCGACGTGGTGCCCAACCACACGAGCGACAGGCACAGCTGGTTCGCCGACGCGCTCGCCGCGGCGAGGGGCGGACCGGAACGCGACCGTTACCACTTCCGCGACGGCTCCGGCCCCGGCGGAACGCGGCCACCGAACACCTGGCTGAGCGCGACCGGAGAGCCCGCGTGGACCCGGGTCCAGGACGGTCAGTGGTATCTGCACCGCCTCGGCGCGGGACTTCCGGACTTGAACTGGGCCAATCCCGAGGTCGCCGCCGACTTCGAGCACACGCTGCGGTTCTGGCTCGATCTCGGGATCGACGGGGTCCGCGTCAGCGCGGCGCACGCCATGACAGGACCCGCCGAGGTGGGTGAGGGTGAGACGGGCACAGAGCCGTTCTTCGACGGCGAGCGGGTTCACGAGGTCCATCAGCTCGTCCGCAAGGTGCTCGACGAGTATCCGCACGCGGTCGCCATCGGCGAGGTGCCGCTGGCCGACCCGAGGCGCTTCGCCCGTTACCTGCGCGCGGGCGAACTACAGCTTGCCGTGGAGTACCGGCTGGCGAACACCCCGTTCGACGCGGACGCCATCCAGGCCACGATCGAACGGACGCTGGCGACCGCCACCTCGGCAGGCGCGCCCGCCGTGTGGGCGTGCTCCGGTCACGATCTGCACCGGCTGGCCGCCCGCTTCGGCGGCGGACAGCGGGGGACGCGGCGAGCCCGCGCCATGGCGATCGTCGTACTCGGCCTGCCCGGCCTCGCGTGCGTGTTCAACGGCGACGAGCTGGGACTCGGCTCCTCGCCATCCGACGATCCGAGAATCCCGGTGCCGTGGGAAGGCAACGAGCCGCCATTCGGCTTCTCCGCGAGGCAAGATCCCTGGCTGCCGATTCCCGGCTCGTGGGCGCCGCTGACGGTCGAGGCACAACTGGAGGACGCGGGCTCGACGTTGTCGCTGTACCGGCGCGCGCTGGAGTTGCGCGGCACGCACGCCGCGTTCGCGGGAACGGCGGTGCGGTGGTACGGCGCGCCACCCGGTTGTTTCGCCTACCGCAGGGATCCCGGTGGGCTGGTGTGCGCGCTCAACACCTCGGCAGCGCCAGTTCCGGTACCACCGGGTGAGGTGCTGCTCTCCAGTGCGCCGCTCGTCGAGGGCAAGCTGCCCGCGGAAGCGGCGTGCTGGCTCGGCCCCGTTTCGTGATCAGCTCCGCTCAGCGGGAACCGGTCACCTCGTCGCCGTCCTTGTCACCGGAGGTCTCCTTGCCCTCGGCGAGCGCCTCGGATGCGGCCAGTCCCGCGTAGGTGGCCATCGAAAGAAACGGCGCGACCGGTCCCACCGCCCTCGCGACCTGATGCGCGAGACCGAGTCCCTTGACTCGCTCGGTGTCCGCGGCGGGATCGCCACCGTCGTGGACACCATCCGCTCGCCCGTTTCCGTCTGTCCCCTGCCGTGCTTCGCTCATCCCTCCACCATGGCAGACCGCGTCCCTGCCCCACCCCTCAAACCGGAAGCGGGGGAGCTTTACTGCCGTAAAACGGCAGCAAAGCTCCCCCGCTATCGCCCGAGGGCGGCGAACGGAGCCACTACAGCAGCAAAGGCAGCAGCGCGTGCCTGCGCCGGAGCACCGCGCCATAGCGCGCGTCCAGCCGCATCCACGAACCGGTCGCCGTCACACGCACCACATCGCCTTCCAGCGACGAGTCCACGAAACCCATGCCGGACAACGCGAAAAGGCACCGCATCGGCACCTTGATTTCCAGTGTCCCCTCGGACACGGTCAGCACGGTCTGGTCAAGCAACGACGCGGGCGGTGTGCCGTGCGGGCCCACGTTGTCCCTCGCCAGCGTGACACCCCGGTCGGCGAGTTCGGCCACCACGGTCGCCGGCAACTGGTCGACCTGCTGCCAGCCACCGCCCGATGGCAACTCCGAACGCCACAACAGATCCCGTGAAGGGCCGGGATCCATGCGCTCGCCGGGAGTCACCGTCAGCGCGGCCAGCAACTCGGCGCCGGACACCGTGACGTCGGCCGGCTCGACCGCGCCCTCGACCGCCCTGGTGACGAGGACGTCGAACGGCGTGGCGACCCAGGCTTCGAGCACCCCTGCCGAGCGGGTGCGCAACCGCACGACGGCGGTCTGATCCAGGCGTACCGCACGCGCGATGAACGCGGCAAGCGTCTCCCTGTCCGCCGCTTCGGGAATGCGCAGTTCGGTCACAGCTCACCTCCGCTGGGGATGTGCGCGAGCAGGAACTCCCGCTCGCGCTCGGTCAGCCTGCGCGGCCTGCCTCCACCGAGGTCGTACGGCGCGAGCGTCGTACGCGCGGTGACGGCGACCCCATCCTCGACCGAGGGTCCATTGTGGACTCGATAGTCGAGGGTGAAGGACGCGTGCCTCAGCTCGCTCAAGGTGATGTCCACCCGCACGTCTCCTCCTTCGACCACCACCGGCGCACGGTAGTCGACCGTCAGCCGCACCACGACGATGCCCTTCGCGAAGTCGGCAAGCCCCTCGCCCGCCGCCGTTCCGAACAGCAGCGGCACCCTCGCCTCTTCGAGCAAGGTCACCATGCTGGCGTGGTTCAGGTGACCGAAGGCGTCCATGTCCGACCACCTCGGCCGGACATGGACGACATACTCACCCATCGGTCAGCGCACCGTGCTCCGGATCTGGCGCGCCGCGACCGACAACGTGGCCAGGTCGAGCCTGCCAGCGCGTTCGATCTCGTCGAGCGTCACCCTCGCCCTCGCCAGCCGCGACGAGTTCGCCTGCTCCCACTGCGCGATCTTGTCCGCCGCGCCATCGTCGGGATCGCTGTTCTGCAACGCGTCGAGCGTGATCGCCCGCAACGAGCTGTACAGGTCGTCCCGCAACGCCAGCCGGGCCAGCGCGTGCCAGCGGTTGTCCCGTTCGAGGCCGTTGACCGACGTCAGCATCCGTTCGAGGCCGAGGTGGTCGGACAACGCGTAGTACAGTTCCGCCGTCTCGACGGGACTGCGCTGGGTGTCGAGCCCTGCCTCGCGCTCGGCCAGCTCGGCGACCTCGGTGATGTCGAGCAGGCTGTAGCTGTGCAGCAGCAGCGACACCCGCTGTGCCAGCTCGGCCGGGACACCGGCCGCGACGAGCTTGTCCGCCTCGGCCTTGACCGTGTCGGCCTCACTCCCGCCCAGCAACCTGCCCAGCTCGGGCATGAGCGCGCCGACCGTGTCGCCGAACCTGTTGATCTCGGCACCCACGGCGAGCGGCTGCGGCCGGTTGGTGAGGAACCAGCGGGCCGCTCTGTCGAGCAGCCTCCGGGTCTCCAGCACCATCAGGTCGGCGACCTCCGTGGACACGACGTTGTCGAGTTCGGAAATCCTCGCCCACAGAGCGGGCAGTCCATACACGTTGGTAACGACCGCGTACGCCCGCACGGCGTCGGTCGCCGTCGCGTTCAGCTCCTCGGCCAGCCGGAACGCATACGACACGCCCGCGCCGTCGACAACCTCGTTGACCAGCAAGGTCGTGGTGATCTGCCGGTTGAGCGGGTGCCTGCCGATGACATCGCCGAACCGCTGGCGCAGCGGCACCGGGAAGTACTCGGGCAGCCTGCGCGAGAACACGTCGGCGTCGGGCAGATCGCTGGCCAGCAACTCGTCCTTGAGGTCGAGTTTGACGTGTGCCAGCAGGGTCGCCAGCTCCGGCGAGGTCAGGCCGAGTTCGGCCTTCTCAAGCGCGGCGAAACCGGAATCGCCCGGCAACGCCTCCAGATCCCGGTCGAGCGCGCCCTTCGCCTCAAGCGCCGACACCAGCCTTCGGTGCACCGACAGCATCGGAGCGGCGTGCGCCCTGCTGATGCCCAGCACCGCGTTCTGCCGGTAGTTGTCGGTCAGCACCATCTCGCCGACCTCGTCGGTCATCGACTCAAGCAACTCGTTGCGGCTGTCCTGCCGCAGTTCGCCCGAGGCGACGAGCTGATCGAGCAGAACCTTGATGTTGACTTCGTGGTCGGAGCAGTCCACACCGGCGGAGTTGTCGAGCGCGTCGGTGTTGACCTTGCCGCCGTGCCTGGCGAACTCGATGCGGCCCCGCTGGGTCAGTCCCAGGTTGCCGCCCTCACCGACCACCTTGACGCGCAGGTCGCCACCGTTGACACGCACGGCGTCGTTGGCCTTGTCACCCGCGGCGGAATGGTCCTCCGACTCCGCCTTGACATAGGTGCCGATTCCGCCGTTCCACAACAGATCGACAGGGGCCAGCAGAATCGCGTGCACCAGCTCGGCCGGTGACAGCTTCCGCACATTCGCGGCGAGTCCCAGTGCCGTGCGCATCTGCGGGGTGATCGGGATGGTCTTGGCGCTGCGCGAGAAGACCCCGCCACCCTCGCTGATCAGCGATCGGTCGTAGTCGTCCCACGACGAGCGCGGCATCTCGAACAATCGTTTGCGTTCCTCGAAGGAGGACGCGGCGACCGGCGAGGGGTCGATGAAGATGTGCAGGTGGTTGAACGCCGCGACGAGCCTGATGTGCTCGGAAAGCAACATCCCGTTGCCGAAGACGTCACCACCCATGTCGCCGATGCCGACGACGGTGAAGTCCTCGCGCTGAGTGTCGACGTCCAGCTCGCGGAAGTGCCGCTTGACGCTCTCCCACGCGCCCTTGGCCGTGATTCCCATCGCCTTGTGGTCGTAGCCCATCGAGCCGCCCGAGGCGAAAGCGTCACCAAGCCAGAAGCCGTAGTCCGCCGCCAGCTCGTTGGCAATGTCGGAGAACGTCGCCGTCCCCTTGTCGGCGGCGACCACCAGGTAGTTGTCGTCGCCGTCGTAGCGCACCACCCGAGGCGCGGGCACCGTCTCCCCGTCGACGAGGTTGTCGGTGAGGTCGAGCAGGCCCGAGATGAACATGCGGTAGCAGGCGACGCCCTCCGCGAGGTATGCCTCCCTGTCGAGTCCGGGGTCGCCGGTCGTCGCCGGTGGCCGCTTGACGACGAAGCCGCCCTTCGCCCCGACCGGGACGATGACCGCGTTCTTCACCGCCTGTGCCTTGACGAGGCCGAGCACCTCGGTGCGGAAGTCCTCCTTGCGGTCCGACCAGCGCAGCCCGCCACGGGCCACCGAGCCGAACCTCAGGTGCACACCCTCGACCCTCGGCGAGCAGACGAAGATCTCGAAAGCCGGCCTCGGCTCCGGAAGATCGGGAACCCGCTGCGGATCCAGCTTGAGCGCCAGGTAAGGGCGCGACTTTCCTTCGGCGTCCCGTACCCCGTAATTCGTCCGCAGCGTCGCCACGATCGCCGCCATCAGCCTGCGCAGAATGCGGTCCTCGTCGAGGCTCTTCACCGAATCGACCAGCGTGTTGATCTCGGTGACCTGCGCGTCGGCCTGCTCGCCGCGCTGCGCCTCGTCACGCCCGAGGTCGAACCTGGTCTCGAACAACCTGACCAGCGCCGTGGCGATGTCGGTGTGCGCGAGCACCGTGTTCTCGATGTACTCCTGCGAGTACGGGCTGCCCGCCTGCCGCAGATACCGCGAGTAGGCCCGCAGTACGGCGGCCTGCCGCCAGCTCAGTCCCGCGCGCAGCACCAGCCCGTTGAACCCGTCGACCTCGCAGTCGCCACGCCACGCCGCCTCGAACGCATCCTGGAACCGCACGCGCAGATCCGGCTCGGCCGACTCGCCGATCTCCTCAAGGACCTTCGGCTCGATCCGCAGTCCGAAGTCGTAGATCCAGGACCTGTCGCCTTCCTCACGCTGCAACTCGTAGGGTCGCTCGTCGACAACCTCGACGCCCATGCGCTGCAACAACGGCAGCACCTTCGACAGGGTCACGCCCCCGCCAAGCAGGTACAGCTTGAAGCGGCGCTCGCCGGGAGCGGCCCCTTCGGGGATGTAGAACGACATGCGCACGTCGTCGGCGCCGTCGAGGGATTCCAGCGTACGCAGGTCGGCGAGCGCGACTTCGGCGTCGAAGTCCTCCTTGTAGGACTCGGGGAACATCGCCGCGAAACGCTGGCCCTGCTCCGTCGCCGATTCCTCACCGGCGAACGTGACGGCCTTGCCGCCGCCCGCGCGCGCCCTCCGCTCGGCGAGGATGGCCTCCACCATCAGGTCGTCCCAGCTTCGCATCGCCTCGCCGAGCCGTTCCTGGATGCGCAGGATGTCGGGCTCGATCACCCTCGCGGGCTCGGTGTGCACTGTGAAGTGCACCTGTGCCAGCTGGGTCTCCCCCAGCCGCGTCGAGTATTCGAGGTGCGTTCCCTCCAGCTCCTCCAGCAGCACTTCCTGCATCGCGAGCCGCGACCGCGTCGTGTAGCGGTCGCGGGGAAGGAACACCAGGCACGAATAGAACCGGCCGTAGGGATCCCTGCGCAGGAACAGCCTCAGCCGCCGCCGGTCGGCGAGGGTGATCGCGCCGGTGACGGTGGCGTAGAGCGAATCGGAGTCGGCCGAGAACAGGTCCGCCCTCGGCCAGTTCTGCAACACTTCGAGCATGCGCTGCCCCGAGTAGGACTCCATCGGGAACCCGGCGCGGTGGATGACCTCCCTCGCCTTTCCAGCGACGACGGGAATGTCCAGTACGTCCTCGTGCAGCGCCGAACTCGTGAACATACCGAGGAAGCGATGCTCGCCGGTGACGACGCCGTTGTCGTCGAAAGTCTTCACTCCGACGTAGTACGGGTAGATCGGACGGTACACAGTGGACGGTGCGCTTGCCTGGGTGAGCACGAGCAGTGTCGGCGCGAGCGCGTGCGCCGCGGTGTCGGGCCCGGCGGTGAGGCTGCGCGCGGCGAGACTGTCCTGTCGCAGCACTCCGAGTCCCGAAGCCAGTACCGCCCGTAGCGCGGGCTGGTCACCGTCGGATTCGGTGACCACCTCGTAGTGGCGGTACCCGAGGAAGGTGAAATGGCCGCCGGCGAGCCAGCGCAGCAACTCCGAACCGTCGTGGATCTCGGACTTGCTCAGCGGCGGCGGCTGCTCGTCGAGCCGGTCGGCGATCGAGCGCGCCGTGTCCGCCATCCGCTCGGTGTCCTCGACCACCTCGCGCACGTCGCCGACGACGGCGGTGAGCCGGTTGTCCAGTTCCCGCGCCCTGTCCGGATCGCCGATCGGGTCGATCTCCAGGTACATCCAGGATTCCGTCGACGAACCCGGCGGTGGGTCGGCGACGTCCGCGGTCGGGTACACCTCACGCAGCTCACCGGTCAGATCCCTGCTGACGACCACGATCGGGTGCACGATGCGCTGCACCTGCACGCCGCTGCGCGACAGTTCCGCGGCGACCGAGTCGACGAGATAAGGCATGTCGTCGGTGACGAGCTGGACGACGGTGGCTTCCCTCGCCCACCCGTCCTCAGCCGCGTTGGGATTGAGCAACCGCACCGCGGGCCTTCCCGGAACTCGCTGCTGCGCGAGTTGCAGGTGCGACCGCACCGCGCCGACGAGATCGACCGGGTCGTCCCCGACGATCTCCTCCGCCGGAATCAACCGGTAATAGAGCCGAATCAAGTCCGCGATGTCCGGCGCGGTCGCGGCGGCGGCTTCGACCAACTCGTCACGAAGCTGTTCGGGGCTCCGCGGTCGCCCCGCAGTGACCGTGTCCGCACCCCTGACGATAGGGCGATTGGACACTCCGACCGAACTCATGTCAGGCAACGCAACTCTCCACTCCCTGGCCTTGACACCACCATGTGCCGATCCAAGGTTTACCTTACTGTGACAGAGCAAGATGCCGGTTTCGGCTCATCGATCGTTGCGGTTGCGCCCGTTCACCGTGCGTGGTTCTTCCTTGTTGTCGTAGTCGGTTCCGAGTTGCTTCACCAAAGCGGAGGCACTCGACGAACCGGCCTGGTGCTCGGCAAGTGCGCGGGCGAGCAGTTCGGCAAGCCCCGCGTCGGGCGGCGGATCGTCGAGCGGGCGACCGGAAAGACCGTCGGCGAAACCACCGGAAATGCCATGACCTCCGCCGGTGAAATCAGGTGGGGGCACGGCGGGCGCTCCCTCGGCCGACGAGCCGCCGACGGGATAGCCGGAGTGACTACCGGACCTACCGGTGGTGTCGCCGCCGGTCGCGCCGAAGTCGTCCGTGCCGAGGTCTTCGAGTGGCGCCAGTGAAGGCGGCAGGCGAAGCCGCGGCAACCAGCCGTAGCCGTCGCCCAGCCCCTCCATATGGTGCTCAACGGCTCCGCCCTCCATCGAGGGCACCGGCGGTGCCTCGGCGCCGTTCGAGGACTCTACGGCCGGTTCAGCACGTCCCGCGCCGTTCCACGCCCGTGTCTCGATCGCGTCGATCGCGTTGTCAGACTGACGGTGCGGGTCGTGATGCTCGTGCCGGTCCTGGTGTTCCTGATGACCTGGCGTGCCGTACTCCGGTTCGCTTCCGCTCCACTCGCCTTCGCGCCGCGCGCCCTCCGCGGCCCTTCGCCGCCCGCCACCGGCGGAGCCCGCGGAAATCCCGAGCCGGTCGAGCACCGACTTCGCGGCCACGGAACCGTGTTCGGAATCATGCCGGGTGTTGCGCGCCGCGTCGTTGTCCTGCCACGAGTAGGGCGGTGGTTCCTCGAACCGGGGCCGGGGACCGTCCGGTGTCGCCGCCCCGCCCGTATTCGCCGATGACGACAAGGCAGACGAGACGGGCGGAGATGGCAAGGAAGGCGGGGAGGGCACTGCTACCTGTGCCGCGATGTGTTCTGTCCCAGGCGATCTGGCCGGTTCGGCCGTGACGGACGCCACGGCGTCGAACACCTCGGTTTCGGCCGCCGCCGGAGTGGATGCCCCACGTTGTCCGTTGACCGGCCGAGGGCCACGCGGCCACACGCTCTCGGTAGCCGCCGAAAACTCCGCCGCCGCGGTGTGCCCGGTTTCACCCTGCCGCTCGGTCGCTGGTTCGGGTGCGGGTGGTTCCGGGGCGACCCTGAGCATCGGAAGTACCACTCTGGGTCGTGAATGCCGCGATGCCGCCGGTTGCGCCTCGGCCGCTCCGGTGACCGCGGCACTGCCCTGCTCTTGCCTCGGCTCGGGGGTGACACTGGGCTCCGAAACCATCGAGTTCGGCTCGACCGGTTGTGCCGGGATCGAGGCAGGCTGGGCCGAGGCGGGGGCGGCACCCTGATCGCGCTCCTCTTCCTCACGGGCCCTGCGCCGTGCCCTCCGCCCTTGCGGTTCGTCGCCCGGCCGTCCGGCCGCCTCCTGCCCCCGCTGGGAGTCCTCCTGTTGTCCCGGCCGTGGCGGTACCGTTCGCGATTGTTGTCCCTGCGCGGGGATCGAAGGGGAACCCGTGAGCGCGGCCGCCGTTCGCACGGCGCCCTCCGCCGACCGGCGACCGCCGACCGGCTCCGTGGGCCGCGCCGCCGCGGCTGCCGGAATCGCTCCCGCAGCTGGAGCCGCCGGAGCTGACGAGACCGGAGCCGATGCGGCCGAGGCCACGATCTCAGCGAGATCGACCGGCGCCTGCTCCCCCGACCCGAACTCACCGGTCAGCGCGGCACATGCCTGGCTGCGGGCACGAGCGTGCACATGCTCCGCCGCGCGGGCCTTGTGCAGACACCGGATCGCCTCGGCCGGATCTCCCGTCCGCTCCTCGACGTGCGCCAGTTCCAGCCACAGCCGCCCGGCGAGCGCGTGCAGCCCGTGCCGTTCCGCGCTGTGCACGGCCTCCCGCAACAGGCGCGCGGCCTTGTCGGCCGCCCCGCCCGGCAGCAGCACCCGCAAAGCTATCGCCAACCGGAGCCAGCAGGCCGGTGCGGCCGTCGCTGCCCGCTCCGGCGTCGCGAACACGGGTTCGGCGATCTCCGCCGCTGTCTCAAGTTCACCACGGTCGAGCAGGGCACACACGAGTTCGAGGACCAGTCGAACCCTGGCGACCCCGCCGTCGACGGAAGGGTCCTCCAGCTGATCCAGAAACCCGATGCCCGTACGCGCGGAGTCCGCGGCGCCGACCAGATCACCGTGCCTGCGCCGGTGCGCGGAAACAGCGACCCTGATCAACGCTCTGGCCTGGAGCTTGCCGTCCTCGTCCAGCTCACCGTCAGCCGAGACGAGGCGGTCGCCCTCAAGCAGGACCCGGTCCAGTTCCGCACGACGGCCCAGCGTGCCGAGGCACCCGACGAGATGGCTCAGCGCGGTGGCCCGCTGTGTCGCCGACAGCCCTGCCACGGTCAGCACCGGCCGCAGCACGGCCAGACCGGTCAACGGCGTCCCCACACTGCGAGCGCACACGGCCAGGTCGGTGCGGAGCTGGGCGGCGATCGCCGCCTGCCCCGCATCCTCGGCCGCGCGCAAGGCGGCGACCGCCCTGCCCACGGTGCTCGCGCGATGGCCGAGCCGGACGCGGGCATGCACGACCACGCTTTCAGCCCTGATCCACAGCTCGTTGGAGCCCGCGGCCTCCGCGAGGGAGGCGGCCCGCTCCCCGAGCACCAATGCGAGCTCAGGTGCCCTCTGGCCGAACCGTTCCGCCTCTTCGACGAGTCGCCCGGCAGGGTCTTCGCTCCCGGCAACGCCACCGCCCGCGGCGGGACGACGGCCGTTGGCCGGGTTGCGGCTGGTGCGCTTACTGGCTACCACGGGGACTCCGCTCAGTGTTGGCTCCGGCGTGCTCGCTCAGTGCTGGCCTGTTGTCCTCGGTCAGTCGCGGGTGAGTTTCCGGTGCGTCACCCTATGCGGCCTCGCGGCCTCCGCGCCCATCCGCTCGATCTTGTTCTTCTCGTAGCCCTCGAAGTTGCCTTCGAACCAGAACCACTTCGCGGGATTCGCGTCGTCGCCCTCCCAAGCAAGGATGTGCGTCGCGACCCGGTCGAGGAACCAGCGATCGTGCGAGATGACCACGGCACAACCGGGGAACTGCTCCAGCGCGTTCTCCAGCGAGCCCAAGGTCTCGACGTCGAGGTCGTTCGTCGGCTCGTCCAGCAGGATCAGGTTGCCGCCGAGCTTCAGCGTCAACGCGAGATTGAGCCTGTTGCGCTCACCACCGGACAGCACACCCGCCGGTTTCTGCTGGTCGGGCCCCTTGAACCCGAAGGCACTCACGTAGGCGCGCGACGGCATCTCCGTCTGGCCGACATGAATGAAGTCGAGCCCGTCGGACACCACCTGCCACACCGTCTTGTCGGGGTCGATGCCCCCTCTCTGCTGGTCCACATAGGACAGCTTGACCGTTTCACCGATCTTGACCGTCCCGCTGTCCGGCTCCTCCAGCCCGACGATCGTCTTGAACAGCGTCGTCTTGCCGACACCGTTCGGGCCGATGACACCCACGATGCCGTTGCGAGGCAACGTGAACGAAAGGCCATCGATGAGCACCCGGTCCTCGAAGCCCTTGTTCAGGTTTCGTACCTCGACGACCACGTTGCCCAGCCGGGGCCCCGGCGGGATCTGGATCTCTTCGAAGTCGAGCTTCTTGGTCTTCTCGGCCTCCGCGGCCATCTCCTCGTACCGCTCAAGCCGGGAACGGGACTTCGTCTGCCTCGCCTTGGCGTTGGAGCGCACCCAGTCCAGCTCGTTCTGAAGCCGCTTGGCCAGCTTGGCGTCCTTCTTGCCCTGGACCGCGAGCCGTTCGCGCTTCTTCTCCAGATAGGTCGAGTAGTTGCCCTCGTACCCGACGACCCTGCCCCGGTCGAGTTCCATGATCCACTGGGCGACGTTGTCGAGGAAGTACCTGTCGTGGGTGACCGCGAGGACCGCGCCGGGGTAGCTGGCGAGGAACTGCTCAAGCCACAGCACACTCTCCGCGTCGAGATGGTTGGTTGGCTCGTCCAGCAGCAACAGGTCCGGCTTCGACAGCAGCAGTTTGCACAGCGCGACCCTGCGCCGCTCACCACCCGAGAGATGGGTCACCTGCTCGTCGCCCGGCGGGCAGCGCAGCGCGTCCATCGCCTGTTCGAGCTGCGAGTCGAGCTCCCACGCGTCGGCGTGGTCGAGATCCTCCTGGAGCTTGCCCATCTCTTCCATGAGCGCGTCGCTGTAGTCGGTGGCGAGCTGCTCCGCGATCTCGTTGAAGCGATCGAGCTTCACCTTGATCTCGCCAAGGCCCTCCTCGACGTTGCCACGCACGGTCTTTTCCTCGTTCAGCGGAGGCTCCTGTTGCAGGATGCCGACGCTCGCGCCTGGCTGGAGGAACGCTTCCCCGTTGCTCGGCTGGTCGAGCCCCGCCATGATCTTGAGGACGGTTGACTTTCCAGCACCGTTCGGTCCGACCACGCCGATCTTGGCGCCTGGATAGAACGCGGTGCTGACATCGTCGAGGATGACCTTGTCCCCGACAGTCTTGCGCACCTTCTTCATGGTGTAGATGAACTCGGCCATATTGCGATCGTAGAGCTGTCCGCGTCGCTACCCGACAGCGGTCACCGTCCCGCCACCGACGGTAGAGCGAACCTCCGCCGGGTGACGGCTTCGATCCGGTGCGCTTTCCCCTGTCGGCCACCCATGGGACTTCGAGGATCAGCCGAACCCTGCCACGGCGTGTGGCGCCCGCGGTCCGGTCCCAGCACCAACGGGCGCGGCTCGCGCGTCCGCCGCGCCGTCCGGTAGTGCGCCCTTGCGCCCGAACCGCCTCACCGATGCCGTACACCAGGAAAGATTGGGGCCGATGGCGGTGGCCTCCAGTTCCGGTATCGAGCGCTGTTGTCCTTCCGCCTCGAACCGGTTGGTGGAAAGGCGGCCGGTGACGATGACGGGGTCACCTTTGGCCAGCGAAGCCCCCACGGTCGCGGCCATTCGCCGCCAGCAGGTCACCTTCAGCGAGAGCTGCCTGCCGTCGCACCACCGGCCTTCGTCCTTGTCGAACCGGCGCTCGTTACTGCGCAACCAGAAACTGAGCACGTCGTCCCCTCCCGAGGTCGTCCGCCTTGCCAGTTCGCTGCTCACGTTGCCGACAACCGTCACCGTCGTCTCTCCGATCGCCATGGGGCCGCACCTTTCGCCGTCACGTTCCTGGTCGTTCTCCAGGCTGCTCCCCGATTTCGCGGCGCGGAAGGGGGTCTCCGGCAATCTGTGGACAACCGACCCACTGTGGACAACCACACGGAAAACGCGTGGCGGCACCGGAAACTGTCGGAACCTCGTGCTACGAGCGCGGCGCTCAGGACCTGCGCTCTCCTTGATCGGCGAGCCGCTTGAGCATTTCGTTGTACGCGGCGAGATCCTGGTCTCCGGTGACGGCCTCGCGCCGGTCCCTGCGTTTGGCCTCTCGCTCGTCGGCGCGCGCCCACTGCACCAGCAACGCCACCATCACCAGCAACACCGGGATCTCGCCCGCGGCCCACGCGATGCCACCACCGAGTCGCTGATCGATGAGCAGATCGCCGACCCACGGCAGGTTCAGACCGCGATAGAAGCTCTCACCGAGCACGGTCTGCATGTTCATCAACGTCACGCCGAAGAAGGCGTGGAACGGCATCGACGCGAAGATCAACCCGAGCTTGCCCAGCGGCGGCAACCGTCTCGGCGCGGGATCGACTCCGATCACCGGCCAGTAGAAGACGTAACCGGCGAGCAGGAAATGCGCGTTCATCGCCAGATGCGCCCAGTGGTAGTTCAGCGCGGAGTCGAACAGCCCCGAGTAGTACAACCCGTAGAAGGAGCCGACGAAGAGGAACAGCGCGACGATGGGGTTGGTCAGCACCCTCGTCACCGGGGAGTGAACGAAGGCGAGGATCCATTCCCGTGGCCCCGGCGGCGCGTCCTTCCCCGCCGTCGGCAGGGCACGCAATGCCAGCGTCACGGGACCACCGAGCGCGAACAGCACCGGCGCGACCATGGACAGCAGCATGTGGTTGCCCATGTGCATGCTGAACATCGCGGGGGCGTAGCGGCCGATGCCCGACGAGGTGGCGATGAGCAACACGGCACATCCGGCCAGCCAGGCGATCGTGCGCCCGACCGGCCACGCGTCGCCCCGCTTGCGCAACCTGCGGACACCGAGCAGGTAGACGACGGCGAGCACGATCGCGGCCGTTCCGAAGATCAGGTCGAACCGCCAGTCGGTCAGCATCCGCAATGCCGTCGGCGGACCGTCGAGGGTGTAGCCGAGCAACAGTTCCGTCGTCGATGGCTGCGCCGCGATCTCCTGCGGGGGCGGCGTCCGCGACAACGCGGTGGCGAGGCCGATCGTCGCGAACATGATGAGCGCCTCGACGGCCGCGAGCCGCACGAGCTGCCCGCCCCCAGCGCCTTCCTTGAGGCCGCGCACGCTGCGCTGACGCTGCTGATGCCCGAAGACCCCGAGCACGGCCAGCGCGATGATCTTGCCGATGACCAGCAGGCCGTAGTCGGTGGTGAGCAGCTCACCTGGGCTGACCCGGACCACCGCGTTGACGACACCGGAGACGGCCATCACGATCCAGCAGACCAGTGCCAGCTTCGAGAACCTCTCGGCGGCCAGCGAAAGGTGGGCGCCCCGGCGCCTGGCGTGGGCGAGCAGCGCGATCAGCCCACCCACCCACAGCGCGGCACCGATCAGGTGGTAAAGCAGGCTGTTGGTGGCCATGTCGTGCGACCCGCCGCTCGCGGAGTGTCCCGTGACGGCGATGGGCACCAGCCCCGCGATCGACACGAAGAACAACACGACGGTCCAGCCCCACGACAGGACCAGCTTGCAGCCGAGCGCCAGCAGCAACGCGACGGCCGCGGTCAGCAACCAGGCTTTGGGCTGCTCGATGGCCTCGATGAAGTTGACGAGCACTTCCGGCGAGAACACCTCGGTCACCGGTCGCCCCGCGCCATCGGCCGCGCTGAAGAACACCGACGCGAGCGCGAAGACGAACCAGGCCCAGGCCGCGATCCCGGCCGTGCGCAGTCCCGCGTACCCGTCCGCGGCCAGCGTGCCCGACTTCTGCGGAGGCACCAGGAACGCGGCGAGCAGCAGCGAGCCGATGCACACGGCGGCTGCAGCGTCGGCGCCGACCCTGACCACGGTGATGCCGTAGCGGGTGACGTTGCCGGGGTCGGTGAGACCCGCGATCGCGTAACCGATCCCTCCGGTCAGCGCGACCAGACCGACCGCGACCACCATCGCGAAGAGCACGCCCACCCCGAGCAGCGGGCCCACGCCAGCCCTGCGACGCGGGGCGGTGTCGGGGACGGAACCGGTCTCGGTGGGCACGGTACGAGGGTAGGACGAGCGGTTCCGTGGCCGGTCAGCGGAGGGCGCCCAGCCGTTCGCGGGCGGCTCGCTCCTTCGCGGCGAGCCGGGTAGCTCCCACGGCCGCCGGCGCGATGACAGCGGCGACGACCCCGGCGACCACGAACGACACCGACAGTGACGTGAGGTGCGCGATGCCACCGATCACGGGTGGACCAGCGAGGAAACCGGTGTAGGCGATGGCGGTGACGAAAGCCACCTCACGCTCGCCGCCACTGTTGTCGGCTCGTTTCCCCGCCTCTCCGGCGAGACCCAGTGCCACCGGGAAGCACGCGGCCAGCCCGCCACCGGCGAGCGCGAAACCGGCGTAGCTCACCGCGGGCACCGCGACGATCGCGGCGACGGTGAGCCCCACCGCGGCGAGCGCGGCGCCCGTGGCGAGCACTCTCGCCGGGCCGAATCTGGTCTGCAACCACGATCCGCCCAGCCGTGCGAAGGCCATGGCGAGCGCGAACCCCGCGTAGGCGAGCGCCGCGGCTCCCTCACCGGCTCCCTGCTCGCTGGTCAGCAGTAGCGCCGACCAGTCGGAGCTCGTCCCCTCGGCGATGGCCGAGCACAGCGCGACGAGCGCGAGCAACCACAGCGCGGGCCGCTTGACCAGCGCCGGGCCCGATGCCTTTCGCGGCCCCGCGACCCGCGCGGCACGCGGCGACAGGCCGGGCACCCTGAGCGCGACGGCGGCGAGCATGACGAGTCCCGCGGCCGCCGCGACGGTCAGATGCCGCAGCGGGCTCGCGCCAAGCGTCGCGGCCAGCGCCGCACCTCCCGATCCCGCGAGCGCGCCGAAGCTGAACCACGCGTGGAACAACGGCATCGTCGGCTTGTTCCGCGCGCGTTCCACCGCGACACCGGCGATGTTCATGGACACGTCGAGTGCTCCCGACGAGGCGCCGAGCCCGACGAGCGCGACGGCGAGCCACGGCACGCTCTGCGCGCCGCCGATCGCGGGCAGCACCGCGCAGATGGCGACGCCGGAGACGATCACGACGGCACGCGGCCCGAACCGTTCGACGAGCCGCCCTGAGACGGTCGCGGCCGAGAGCATCCCGATGCTGGCGCCGAGCAGGGCGAGGCCAAGCGCGCCCGGCCCCGCCCCGATCTGTTCGCTGAGCGCCGGCGTGCGCGGCGCCCACGAGCCGAGCGTTGCACCGTTGAGCGCGAAGACGACGATCACCGAGAGCCGCTGCGACACCTGGGTCCACCTTTCGCAGGAAATCCTTTCCACAGCATGTCTTAAGCGCTTAAGAACAAGCAAGCTGACCTGGCCGTTCTAGACTGCGCGGGTGAGTGGCAGGCGACGCAAGCAACCGACCCTCGACGACGTCGCGCAGGCGGTCGGAGTGTCGAGTGCCACGGTGTCCAACGCGTACAACAGGCCGGATCAGCTTTCGGCGGCACTGCGCGAGGAGGTCATGCGCGCGGCGAAGCGACTCGGCTACCCCGGCCCTCACCCCGTGGCCCGAAGCCTTGCCACCAGACGCGCGGGTGCCATCGCGTTCATGCTGGACACAGGTTTGTCGGCGGCCTTCTCCGATCCCGCGCTGTCCATCACGCTCGACGCGCTCGCGGCCGAGGTCGACAGCGAAGGCCACGCGCTCTTGCTGCTGCCGGGCGGCTCGGACGGCGGCCCGAAGGCGGAACGAGTTCTTGCCGCACAGGCCGACCTTGCCGTGGCGTATTCACTCGCCGACGACGCACCCGCTTTACGCGCCGTGCGCGAAAGGGGACTCCCGCTCGTGATCATCGACCAGCCGGTGGTCGCGGGCGCCGCGCGGGTGGGCATCGACGACAGGGGTGGAGCCGCCGCGGCCGCGCGGCACCTGCTCGATCTCGGGCACCGGGGCTTCGGCATCCTCGCCGCGCAATGTCTTTCCCAGCCACGCGGCGGGCCGATGCGCGTCGAGCAGGCGATGCGCACCCGGTTTGGCGACAACCGCGACCGGCTCGCCGGTTACGTCGAAACCCTTGCCGCCGCCGGAGTGCGGGCCCAAGACGTTCCGGTGTGGGAAACCTCGGGCTTGTCCCGCGACCAGGCGGTGGAAGCAGCGGCACGGTTGCTCGGCGCCGACCCGGCGCCGACGGCGTTGCTGTGCATGTCGGACGAACTCGCGATCGGCGCCATGACCGCGGCGAGACAGCGAGGACTCGACGTTCCCCGCGACCTCTCGGTGGTCGGATTCGACGACGCACCGCCCGCCCGGTGGAGCGAACCCGCGCTCACCACCGTCCGCCAGGACCTGGTGGCGAAAGGGCGGACGGCGGGAGAGCTGAGTCTGCGCTTGCTCGCGGGGCGAAAACCGCCCCCTCCCGTGACCCTTCCGGTGGAGCTCGTGGTCCGCGAGTCGTCAGGAACCGCCCCCAGATAACACCGACGCCAATTCCTCACAAGCCCTTCGCTGACAATGTGGACAACTCCCACCCGGTCGAGTGTGAAACGCCGAGTTATCCACAAAATGAAAAACACCACTGACAATCCACCCCACTTCTCGTCATCGTGGAGTCATCACATTTCGCGGCCACGGATCAGCCGCACAGACTGGGGAGTTGTTCACGATGGCACGATTCTTTTCACATTCCCGTTCGCGTGCTCTGCGCGCCGCGACCCTGACGGCACTCGCCTTTCTCGGCGGCGCGGGGTCCACACACGCGAGCACTCCTTCCGCCAGAACCCCTCCCCCTGAGTTCGCGTGCGCCCAGGGGGAGTTCTGCGGCTGGTCGGGCGAGTTCTACGGAGGCAGGCTGGCCAGGCTCGATCTCCGCAACACCAATCCCGAGGAATGCGTGACACTACCCAAAGAACTCGAAGCACATTCATTCGCGAATCGAATAGACCGACATGTCACGGTCTATCAAGATTCGGCGTGCGCCACCGAAGGTGACTTCACGACATATCCGGGCCCAGGCACGTTCGTTCCGCAGGCGCCTTTCGTCGTGAGGGCGGTACAGATCTGGGATTGACGGCCGCCATGGCGGCGACGTGCGGAGCACGATCACCGCACAACCGAGACCGGGCGCACCCACGCCACGCCCACGACTGGGGAACACGTGGGCTGGAGACGCGCCCGCAGGGGGCCGTAATCCCGGCAGCGGCCCCGCCGTGGGTGCGCTGTTCGACGACAGAGCAGCGCACCCACGGTCACCAAGCCGGGTGAGGAGTGAAACGATTCCCTGGTGTCGAACGATCAGGATGTTAGTGATGGCTAAGCTGGCGGACATGCGGCGCGTGACCCCAGTGGGTCAGCACTGGGTGGGCCCTCGTAGCTCAGCTGGATAGAGCAAGAGCCTTCTAATCTCTAGGTCGCAGGTTCGAGTCCTGCCGGGGGCACAACACTCCTGGTCACGCAAGTGACCAGGAGTGTGCGCACGATCGTTCCCACGCTTGTGGGCCGCGTGGAGCAAGAGATTGCCAAGCGCGACACCCACACGTTCGCCCACAGCACCGCTCTCCGCGTACTCGCCCTGGGTGTACTCACGCGATCGTGGCCGAGGTAGTCCGCAATCTGCCGAGCATCGTCAAGAACTCCGGCGATGTAGTGACAGCAGGCATGCCGCGTATCCCTTCGAAGGGAGTGCCTTTCACCACATGACGTACGCACTTCCTTGTGTTATCTGGATCACGCAACGCACCGCAGGCCCACGGCCCCATACTCCGTGATGCTGATCACCGTTTCATGGAATCACATCGTGGCTCGTCAAAGGCCACCAAAGTGGCCCAGTCCAATGCAAGAAGTTCACCGAGCGGCATCACATGCCTGCGAACGTGTCCCGGACGTCCTCAGTTCCAAGGATTCCAGTCACGGCGGCGCGGGCCGTGCTTGTCCCGCACCGTCGATAACGCGTGGTTCACAATGGACACCGTGGCTTCTCGGAAGCACAGCTGCCCGGGCTGCTCGCTACGGATCGCACGGTCTGAGCGGTTGCGTATTCCTTGCCGTATCTGGCTTTGCGGTCGTGTTGGACGCTTGGTGGTCCGACCGAACGATCCACGCCGTCCACTCACCACGTGACGGGCAACGCGTGCACACCGTAGACGACGCTGAACGCCCGGAAATCCAGTGACTCGTAGGGCTCGGCCAAGGCAAGTGCGGGAAACCGGCGCAGCAGCGCCAGAAACGCGATACGCATTTCCATCCTCGCCAGCGGCGCACCGAGGCAGTGGTGCACGCCATGACCCAAGGCAACGTGCCGGGTCGCCGGCCTGGCGAGCTTCAGACGGTCGGGGTCGTCGGCGACGGTGTGGTCGCGGTTGGCCGCCACCAGCGAGGGCAGCACCAGCGAACCAGCCGGAATGGTGTGACCGGCCAGTTCGACGTCGACGACGGTCTTGCGCGGGGGCATCCAGTGCACCACCGACAGCCAGCGCAGCAACTCCTCGACGGCGGAGTCGATCAGGTCCGGATCGTCACGCAGCGCCGCGAACTCGCCGGGGTGGCGCAGCAAGGCCAGAGTTCCGAGACCGAGCATGTTCGAGGTTGTCTCGTGGCCCGCGAGCAGCAGCAGTTCGGCGATACCGATCAGTTCATCGGTATCGAGGTCGTCGCCGTGATCGCGGACGAGCATCCCGAGCAGGTTGTCGCCGGGGTCGGCTTGCGCGCCCGCGACAAGGTCGGCCATGTAGGCCCGGCCCTCCCGCTGTACGACAATTCTGGTCTCCAGCGACAGCGAGGTGTCCAGCAGCCGCATGGCGCGGTCCTGGAACTCGGCGCGGTCGGCGAAGGGCACGCCGAGCAGCTCGCAGATCACCAGCGACGGCACCGGCAACGCGAAGTGCGCCACCAGGTCCGCCGGTGGGCCCGCGGCTTCGAGATCGTCGAGCGCCGCCTCGACGATCTCGGTGATCCTCGGCTCCAGCTCGCGTATCCGGCGCATCGTGAATTCCGGGGCCAGCATCCGCCGCAGGCGCGTGTGCTCCGGCGGGTCGAAGCTGATCAGTTGCCCGGCACTCATCCTGGCCGCTTCCTGCTTGTCGCTCATCTCGGCACCGGGAATCACGCTTGCCGCGCTGCTGAACCGCTCGGTGTCGGACAGCACCTCACGGACGTCCTGGTGACGGCAGACCAGATACACGGACTGGCCGGTCGGGGTCGTGATCGCGAGCACCCCCTCGTCGTCGCGTGCCCTGCCCAAATCGCCGACGGGGTCGAGGCCGTCACGACGCATCGACAGTGGAAGGTTCGGTGCTTGCGTCATCGTTGCATCCGTTCTGTTGCCGAATACCGCATTCGGTTGGCGCTGTGGAACGCCGCGACCGGCACGGTGACGCCGTCGGACTGCGGTTCGGTCGCTGTCGCTCCTCCCTCCTACGACGAGACAGCCCGGCGATTCATGACATCGGCAGCGAGGACGTCGCCGTCGCTCCGGTCAGGGCCCGCCTGAACGCGGAACTCGGTGACCTGAGTGCGGAACTCGACCGCACGAACGCGGGACTCGGGCTCACCGGAACGCGGCGTGCCCCGTGATCGCCTGCCCGAGAACCAGGGTGTGCATCTCGACGGTGCCCTCGTAGGTCAGCACGGACTCCAGGTTCGCCATGTGCCGGATCACCGGATATTCGAGCGAGATCCCGTTGGCGCCGAGGATGGTGCGCGCCTCACGGCAGATGTCGAGCGCTTCGCGGACGTTGTTCAGCTTGCCGAGACTGACCTGTTCCGGCAGCAGTGTTCCCTCGTCCTTCCTTCTTCCGAGGTGCACGGCGAGCAGCAGGCCCTTGGTGTATTCCAGGGTCATGTCCACGAGTTTGCGCTGGGTCAGCTGGAAACCGGCGATCGGCTTTCCGAACTGGGTGCGTTCTCCCGCGTAGGACAGCGCGGCGTTCAGGCACGCCCTCGCCGCGCCGAGCGATCCCCACACGATGCCGTACCTCGCCTCGTTGAGACAGCTCAACGGTCCCTTGAGCCCGGTGACCTCCGGAAGCACCGCCTCCGCGGGAAGCCGCACCCCGTCGAGTACCAGTTCGCTAGTCACCGAAGCCCGCAAAGACAGCTTGTGCGTGATCTCGGGCGCCGAGAAACCCGGCGTGCCGGCGGGAACGACGAACCCCCTCACGCCTTCGTCGGTGCGCGCCCACACGACGGCCACGTCGGCGACACTGCCGTTGGTGATCCACATCTTGCGGCCGTCGACGATCCAGTCCGTGCCGTCCCTGCGCGCGGTGGTGCGCATGTTGCCAGGATCCGAGCCGATGTCGGGCTCCGTGAGGCCGAAGCAGCCGATGGCCTTGCCTGCCGCCATGGCCGGCAGCCACTGTTGCTTCTGTTCCTCGGAGCCCCATCGCCAGATCGCGAACATCGCGAGCGATCCCTGCACCGAAACGAGTGACCGCACGCCGGAGTCGGATGCTTCGAGTTCCATGCACGCGAGACCGTATTCGGTGGCCGACATTCCCGCGCAGCCATACCCTTCGAGGTGCATGCCGAGCACGCCGAGCGAGCCCAGTTCCTGGGCGAGGCCGCGGATGTCGGGCAGTTCTCCCCTTTCGAACCAGTCCGCGACGAACGGATCGATCTTGTCCTCGCACAACCTGCGCACCGACTCAGCGACCTGTTTCTCCTGGGGAGTGAGCAGATCGCCGATGCCGGCGGGGTCGAGCGGGTCGATCCGCGGTGACCTGGTCTGCTTCGTCATGGTGTTGTCCTCTCCGCGAGCCAGCGCCGGATGTCGTCGTCGTGTTGTCCCAGTCTCGGTGGCGCCGTGTAGTGGGTGACCGGTGTCTCCGAGAAGCTGACGGGGTGGCGCACCTGTGGCGGGGCGCCATCGCCGACCGCGACGGTCGGCGCAAGACCGAGCGACTCCGCGAGCCGCATCCCGTCGCCGATGTCGCCGACCTTGCCCGCCGGAACGCCCACCGAGGTGAGCCGGGCACTCCACGCCTCGACGGTGTCCCCCCGCAGCTTCTCCTCAAGCGCCGCCCTGAGCGCGGGCCGGTTGCGCACCCTGGCCTCGTTCGTGGCGAACCGGTCGTCGCCGGCGAGTTCCGGAACACCGAGCGCCTCGGCGAGTTTGCCGAACTGCCGGTCGTTGCCGCAGGCCAGCGCGAGCACGTCATCCTTGCACCGCAACGTTTCGTACGGAGCGATGGAAGGATGCTCGTTCCCCATGCGTCCCGGCGGTTTTCCCGTGGCGAGGTAGCCCGAGGTCTGGTTGGCGAGCGAGCCCAGCAGGCTGGACAGCAGGTTGACCTCGACGCGCTGCCCTCGTCCCGACACCTCCCTCGCCCGCAGCGCGGCGAGTACGCCCACCGTGGCGTCCTTCGCCGTCAGCACGTCGACGAGCGCGACCCCGGCTTTGACCGGCTCGCCGCCGGGGGTGCCGGTGATGCTCATGAGCCCGCCCATGGCCTGCACCAGAAAGTCGTAGCCGGGAAGCGCCGCCCCCTGTCCGCTGCCGAAACCGGTCACCGAGCAGTAGACGAGCCGCTCGTTGAGCGCGCGAACCGATTCGTAGTCGAGGCCCCTCCTCGCCAGCGAGCCCGCCGGGAAGTTCTCCACCATGACGTCGGCGCGCGAGGCCAGCGTGCGGGCCATGACGAGGTCGTTCTCGTCGTCGAGGTCCAGTACGACCGATCGCTTCGACCTGTTCGCGCACTCGAAGTACGCGCTGGAATTGGCCGTCCACGGCGGCCCCCAGCTCCGGGTGTCGTCTCCCGTACCGGGCCGCTCGACCTTGATGACGGTCGCGCCGAGGTCGGCCAGCGTCATCGAGGCGAGCGGGCCCGCGAGCACGCGGCTGAAGTCGGCGACGAGCACTCCAGCCAACGGCATCCGCACGTCACCGGCGCCGGAATCCGGTGCTCGCATGAGTTCGACACCTCGTTTCGGGTTTCGTCCAGTACACGGTCCGGTTGTCCGGCCCGAACTTTCACGCATACTGGCATCCAACTACGTATTTACGCAACCTTGGTTCGTGTAGGGTCTGCTCGCAAGACCGATCAAGAAAGCAGCGATACCGTGTCGACGCACCCCACGCCGCAGGGGCGGCCGAGACCTCGCCATCGCATGGTCGACCGGATGGCGACCATCCTCGATCTCGCGGCCCGCTCGACCCACGGGGTCACGCTCACCGAGTTCGCTCGCGCGCTCGACGCGCCGCTGAGCTCGGTACAGGGCCTCGTCAACGGCCTCGTGGCGACGGGCTACCTCGAAGAGCGCGACCGGAAATACTCACTGGGCCCCGCGCCCTTCCTGCTCACGCGACTGACCGGCCGCCCTGCCGTCACCAGCGTCACGCACGAGGATCTCGTCGCGCTGCACTCGGAAACCGGGCTGACCGCGGTGCTGGCGATCGTCGTCGGCAGCGACCTCTACTACGTGGACTACGCCTCGTCCGACGCCCGCTACGCCTACCTGGCCGACAGCTTCGTCCGCCGCTCGCTCATCCGCACGTCGACGGGCTGGATCCTGTTGGCGGGTATGGAAAAGCGCGATCTCTGGGCACAGATCAACGCACTGCCGCCCTCGGAGTCGGAGCTCGTTCACCGTTTTCTCGGCGAGCTCACGCGTATTCAGCGCGAAGGCATCGTCGCCGCGCCACGAGCTTCCACTGAAGCCGACGGCGTGTCCGTCGCCGTGGTCGAGGACGGCACCACGGTGGCCGCCGTCGGCATCATGGGCGGCTACGACGAGATCGCCGAGCGCGAAAGAGAACTGATCGCAGCACTGACCGCGCGTCGCGCCGAATGGGAAGCCCGCGCAGCGCCGGAAAACACTCGCTAGGACTCAACCCAGCCGTGGCCGCGCGCGACCTCGGTGAGATTCTGCCGGATTCGCACGATCTGCTGCGCCGTCAGCGTTGGCTCCGCGGTCAGCAGCGTCTCGGTCAGTTCGCTCAGGTATTCCCTTGCCGAAAGGACATCGCAGAGCCCGTCCTCATCGGAAGAGGACTCGGCACGATGCGCGAACTGACGCGCTTGCGGCTCGGCCACCGCCTGCTCCAATATCTGGACCCTGGAGGCCTTCAGCCCCCTGTCACCGTCCTCGATGTCGAACTCGACCCTCGCCCCCATGCCGAGCAACCGCTTGTCGAAGTCGAGATCGTTGACGTGGATGAAAACGTCCTCACCACCCGTGTCGGGGGCGACAAACCCATATCCGCGAAACTCATCGAACCGAACGACTTTTCCCGCAACCACACCGAATCCCATCCACGACCATCGTGACCACACCGCGAACCACCGCCACGGCAACCCGACCATAGTCGGCGGCGGTCACGAGTACAACGAGGGCCCGTGACCGCCGCGACGACCTGACCGCCCGGATTCAGAGCGTGCCGGTGAGCTTGTCCGCGAGCAAAGCCGTGAACCGCTGCGGATCGAGCAGCTCACTGCCCTCCGCGAGCAATGCCATGCCGTACAACAACTCCACCGTCTCGGCGAGGGCTGCGGTGTCTTTTGTCTCACCGGCGTGCGCGGCGCGCAGTCCCGCCACCAGTGGGTGATCCGGGTTGAGTTCCAGGATCCGCTTGGCGGAGGGCACTTCCTGCCCCGCCGCCTCGTACATCTTCGCGAGCGCCGGGCTGATGTCGTAGGTCTCACCCACGATGCACGCGGGCGACGAGGTCAGCCGGGTGGAAAGCCGCACCTCCTTGATGTGCTCTTCCAGGGTCGTCGTCATCCATTCCAGCAGTGGCGCGAAATTCCGCCGCTGTTCGGTGCGCTCCGATTCGCTCTCGGTCTCGTCGTCGCCGCCCGGCAGATCGACCTGGCCCTTCGCGATCGACTGGAACGTCTTGCCGGCGAACCCGGTGACCGAACCCGCCCACATCTCGTCGATGGGGTCGGTGAGCAGCAGCACCTCGAAACCCTTGGCACGCAAGGCTTCCATGTGCGGCGACTTCTCGATCACCGACCGGGAAGCCCCGGTCAGGTAGTAGATGTGTTCCTGACCTTCCTTCATCCGCTCCACGTACCGCGCCAGCGTCGTCGGCCGCTCGGGATCGTGAGTCGTCTCGAAGGAGGCGATGTCGAGAATCGCCTCCTGATTGTCGGCATCGGTGACGATGCCCTCCTTGACGGCCTTGCCGAACTCGCGCCAGAACGTGTCGTACTGCTCGGGCTTGTCGGTGAGCATGCCCTTCACCGAGCCCAGCACCTTCTTGACGAGGCGCCGGCGCATGAGCCTGATGTGCCGGTCCTGTTGCAGGATCTCCCTTGAGACGTTGAGCGAGAGGTCCTGCGCGTCGACGACGCCCTTGACGAAGCGCAGGTACTCGGGCATGAGTTCCTCGCAGTCGTCCATGATGAACACGCGCTTGACGTAGAGCTGCACACCCCGTTTCGCGTCGCGCATGAAGAGGTCGAGCGGCGCACGAGACGGAATGAACAACAGGGCCTGGTACTCGAACGTGCCCTCTGCCATGAACTGGATGGTCTCCAGCGGGTCGGCCCAGTCGTGGCTGAGGTGCTTGTACAGCTCGCGGTACTCCTCCTCGGTGGTCTCGTCCTTCGGCCGGGCCCACAACGCCTTGCGGGAGTTGAGGATTTCGGCCTCTTCACCCTCCTCACCGGTTTCCATCCTGATGGGCCAGGTGATGAAGTCCGAGTACCTGCGGACGATCTCCTTGATCTTCGCCCGCGAGGTGTAGTCGTGGAGCTGGTCCTCGGCATCCTCCGGCTTGAGGTGCAGGGTGACGGCCGTTCCCTGAGGCGCGCCGGGCACCGTGTCGATCGTGTAAGTCCCCTCGCCGCGCGACTCCCACCGCGTGCCATCGGACTCCCCCGCGCGCCGAGTCAGCAGGGTCACCCTGTCGGCAACCATGAAGCTGGAGTAGAAGCCGACCCCGAACTGTCCGATCAGCTCGCGGGACGCTTCGCTGTCCTTGCTCTCGCGCAGCGTGCGCAGCAATTCCGCGGTCCCCGACTTGGCGATCGTGCCGATGAGGCCGACGACCTCGTCGCGCGACATGCCGATACCGTTGTCGCGCACCGTCAGCGTGCGCCGCTCGGGGTCGGTCTCGATGTCGATGCGCAGGTCGCTGACGTCGACGTCGAGGTCCTTGTCCTTGAACGCGGAAAGGCGCAGCTTGTCGAGCGCGTCGGAGGCGTTGGAGATCAATTCCCTGAGAAAGATGTCCTTGTTCGAGTAGATCGAGTGGACCATCAATTGCAGCAGCTGACGCGCCTCTGCCTGGAACTCCAGCGTCTCGGTCTGGGTAGCCACGAAAAATCCCTCCGGAGAAACAACAACCACAGGGCCCCGGGCCGTGGTAGCGGTTCCCGGGTGCCGTCCATCGTCGGGACCGATTATGGCAACAGCGCCCGGCCGCGCGGGTGAGCGGCCCGCGTTCCAGCGAGCGAGGGGCGTCTGCCCGGCTTACGGTTCCCCGGGGAGAGGAAGGGGCCGCGAACCATGAGCACACGGCACAGGATCAACGTCCGCAGGAGCATGGTGCGCGACCTCTGGGACGCGGTGCAACCGAGGACCCTGCTGCTCATGCTCGGCGTGCTCGCGCTGCAACTCGGCTTCATCCTCTCCTACGTCGGTGCGTTCCACGGTCCGGATCCGCACCGGATCACGCTCGCCACGGTGGCTCCACAAGCGACAGTGGATCAGCTCAACGCGATCGAGGGGACGCCACTGGAGGCCCACCTGGTCGCCGACGAGGCGCAGGCGCGTGCCCAGGTACTCGACCGTTCCGCCGACGCGGCGTTCGTGCCCGATCCCCAGGGCGGCACCGACACGCTGCTCGTGGCCTCCGCGGCGGGCCCCTCACTGGCCACCGCGACGCAGCAGGTGTTGTCGGGCGTCGAGGCCCAGCAGGGCCGGAACCTGACGACGGAGGATCTCGTGCCACCGCAGCAGGGCGACGCGAGGGCGCTGTCGGGGTTCTACGCGATGATCGGCTGGCTCGTCGGCGGCTATCTCGCCGCCGCGGCGCTCGGCGTCGCCAAGGGAGCGCGGCCCGCGACGCTGCGAAGGGCGGCGATCCGGCTCGGCGCGATGGTCCCCTACTCCGTGATCTCCGGTGTGCTCGGCGCCCTCATTCTCGACCAGTGGCTCGGCGCGCTGACCGGTCACTTCGGCAGTTTGTGGTGGCTGGGGGCCGCGCTCGTGTTCGTGGCGGCGAGCGTGACGGTCGCCTTGCAAGTGCTGTTCGGCATCATCGGCATCGGCTTCACCGTGTTGATCTTCGTCGTACTTGGCAATCCCAGCGCGGGCGGCGCGTTCCAGGGACCGCTGCTGCCGGAGTTCTGGCGGAACATCGGCGGCTACCTCCCCAACGGCGCGGGCACGGAGGCCATTCGCAACGCCACCTATTTCGACGGCAACGCGATGAACGGGCCTCTGCTGGTGCTGCTGGTGTGGGGACTCGGCGGCCTGGTACTCACCCTGATCGGCTCCGCGGTCCGGATCCGGCTGCACGGATCGAGTACCTGACCTCGACACCTTGCCCATACCCCGTCGCAGGGGTATATATGGGGTCATAACAGAGCCCGAGAGGTGGTCGTGATGCCGAAAATCAACGTGTATCTGCCGGACGAACTCGCCGACGCGGTCAAGACCGCGGGCATCCCGGTGTCGGCCATCTGCCAGCGCGCACTGGAGCACTCGGTGAAGCGGGTCAGCGCGATCAGGGCGCGCGCGCTCGACGATCCCGCCAGCGTCGTGGCGGACCTGTCGCAGTTCACCGGGCGAAGCCGGACCGCGCTCACCCTCGGCATCGACAAGGCAAGGGCCGAGGGCGCCCGCGAGGTCGGCACGGAACACCTGCTTGCCGGGCTGCTGGCGGAGGGGGAAAACCTCGGTCTGCGCGTGCTCGGCTCGCTGGACGTCGAGGTCACCAAGCTGACCCGCGAACTGGAGCGGCGCGCCGGTTCGGGTACCGGAACGAACGAGGGCGCCGAGCGCTTCGGCGCGCTTGCGGCCGCCGCACTCGAACTGGCCGCCACCGAAGCGCTGACCATGGGGCACAACTACATCGGCTGCGAGCACCTGCTGCTCGGACTGCTGGCCGAGCCGTCGGGAACGGCCGGACAACTCCTGCGCGCGCACGGCGCCGAACTGAAGGCGACGCGAGGTGCCGTCACCGCGGCGCTCGCCGGGTACCTGCACGGCAACGCCCAGCGGCCCGGCACCGAAGCCGAGAGCGTGCTGCGGCACCTGCTCGACCGCATCAGCAGAATCGAGGATCGAATCGGAATGTCTACTTCGGACACAGCGGGAGCGGAATAGTCACCGGAGCCGCTCCCCGATCGCTCACGTTTCCGCGAACTCCCTGCGCACCACGGGAAGCACCTCGGTACCCAGCAACTCGATCGCCGTCATCACCTGCCGGTGCGGGACCCCCGACCAGTCCATCTGCATCGCGTACCGGTCGGCGCCGGTCAGCTTGCCGACGGCGATCAGCCGCTCAGCGACCTCCTGCGGACTGCCCGCGAACACCGATCGCGCCCCGCGCGTGTACTCGTCGTAGTGCGCGCGCGTCGGCAGCGGCCAGCCCCTCGCCTCGGCCCCGTACTTCATGGTCTGCATCCAGTACGGGTAGAACGCCTCCTTCGCCTCCCGCGAATCGCGGGCGACAAGCCCGATCGCGCTCATCGTGACGTGCAAGTCACCCGGCGCGTGCCCGCCGGAAGCACCGGCCTCCCGGTACAGATCGACCAGCGGCGCGAATCGCTCCGGTTGTCCTCCGATGACGGCGTACACCACGGGAAGCCCAAGCAGCCCCGCGCGGATCGACGATTCCGGGTTTCCGCCCGTCGCCACGGAAACGCGCAACCGCCTGCCGTAGGGACGCGGATGGATGCGCGCGTTCTCCAGCGCCGGGCGAAACCGGCCCGACCAGGTGATGGGGTCTTCCCTGTCGATGCGCAGCAGCAGGGCCAGTTTTTCCTCGAAAAGGTCGTTGTAGTCGGCGAGATCGGCGCCGAACAGCGGGAACGACTCGGTGAACGATCCCCTGCCTACCAGCAGTTCGGCGCGGCCCCTGCTGAGCTGGTCGAGTGTGGTGAACTGCTGGTACAGCCGGACAGGGTCCTCAGTGCTGAGCACACTGACGGCGGTGCTGAGCGTGATGCTCTCGGTGACGCTCGCCGCCGCGGCGAGCACGGTGGCCGGATTGGACACCGCGTAGTTGGCCAGGTGATGTTCGCCGACTCCGTAGAAGCGCAGCCCCACCGCCTCGGCGAGCCTGATCCGCTCGATGGTCTCGGCGAGCCGGTCGGCCACCGAGACCCGCTCGCCACCGACCGGATCGGGATGACGGTCGGCGAAACTGTAGATCCCCAGCTCCATGGTGTCTCCTCCCCGACAACCGGCATCCGGCCGGGCCGTCACCACCTCAGGTCGTCGTTCCTATTCGACCACGAGCGCGCGAGGCGGGCGAGAGCGGCAACCCACCCGAGCCGTATTTCCATTGTGGACATTTATTTGTCTATTGAGGACTCGGTACCGCACGCGCGGAGGCCGGCGGGGTTCTGGAAGACTGCTGACATGCCTGTTCCGGCTTTGCCTCGATCCGACGTCGTCGCCAGTCTGCGTGCCGCAGGCTGCGTGTTCGCCGAGGACGAGGCGCGACTGCTGATCGAGGCCGCGACGAGCGAGGCCGAACTGGCCGCGCTCGTCGGCCGCCGCGCCGAGGGCACGCCGCTTGAGCACCTGCTCGGCTGGGCGGGGTTTCACGGCGACCGGGTCACGCTCGCCCCCGGCGTTTTCGTTCCCCGCAGGCGCAGCGAGTTCCTTGTCGACAGGGCCGCCGCCGTGGCGCCGCCCGCCCCGATCGTCGTCGACCTGTGCTGCGGCTCCGGGGCGCTGGGAGCCGCGCTGGCCCGCGTGCTCGGCAACGTGCGGTTGTTCGCCGCCGACATCGACCCCGCCGCCGCGGACTGCGCCCGGCGCAACATCGCCGAGTTCGGCGGGAGCGCCTACCACGGCGATCTCTACGCTCCGCTGCCCCCTTCGTTGCGCGGCACGGTCGACGTCGTACTGGCCAACGTCCCCTACGTGCCGAGCGGAGAGGTCGGCCTGCTCCCGAGGGAAGCCAGGGAGCACGAACCGCCGCGCGCACTCGACGGCGGGCCCGACGGGCTCGACCTGCTGCGCCGCGTGGCCGCCGAGGCTCCGGAATGGCTCGCGCCGGGAGGGCACCTCTTCTTCGAGACAAGCGAAAGCCAGGCCCCACTCGCGGTCGCCGCCCTCACGCGCGCCGGATTGACGGCGACGGTGGCGCACTCGGAAGACCTCGGAGCCACCGTCGTGAGCGGAACCCTGGCTCCAGCGCGGAACTCGCGGTCCTGAGTGCGGATCTCGGCGTCCTGAGTGCGGAACTCGCGCGGCTGAGTGCGGATCTCGGGGCGCCGCAACGTTGGTGTTTCGAACGTTAGTTGTCCGAACACCGGGTGTTAGGGTCCTCGCATGGCCGACTCCCATCCACACGCCGCCCCGGCCAGACTGCGTTCCCTGCCGAGCTGGCTGCTCACCCAGGCATCGCTGCCCGCGCACCGGCTCGTCGCCGACAACCTCGCCGCCGTCGGCGCGCGCGGATACCACTACCGGCTGCTGGCGACGCTGACCGAGTTCGGACCCGAGAGCCAGGCGAACCTCGGCAGGCGAACGGGTATCCACCTCAGCGACATCGTCGCCGCGGTCAACGAACTCGCCGAAGCGGGATTCGTGGACCGCAGCCCCGATCCCGCCGACCGCAGGCGCAACGTCATCACCGTCACCGCGAGCGGGCGCACCCGGCTCGACGAGCTCGAAACGGTTCTCGGGCAGGTACAAGAAAAGCTGCTCGCGCCCCTGAACGATCAGGAACGCGAGCAGCTCGTCTCACTGCTGGCCAAGGTTCTCGACCACCACGGCAGGCCGTAGCCGTACCTGGTTACCGGAATGCCCGCAGCCGCAGGCTGTTGCTGACCACGAACACGGAACTGAACGCCATGGCCGCACCGGCGAGCATCGGGTTCAGCAAGCCGGCCGCGGCGAGCGGCAGCGCCGCGACGTTGTAGGCGAAGGCCCAGAACAAGTTGCCCTTGATGGTGCGCAAGGTCTTGCGGGAAAGGCGAATCGCGTCGGCCGCGGTCCGCAGATCCCCGCGAACGAGCGTCAGGTCGCTCGCCTCGATCGCCACGTCGGTTCCCGTGCCCATCGCGAGCCCGAGGTCGGCCTGTGCGAGCGCGGCCGCGTCGTTGACCCCGTCTCCGACCATGGCCACGACCTTGCCTTCGCCCTGCAACCTGCTGACGACGGCGGCCTTGTCCTTGGGCAGTACCTCCGCGATCACCTCGGTGATCCCCACCTCGGCGGCCACGGTCCGCGCGACCGCTTCGTTGTCCCCTGTCAACAACACCGGGTTCAGGCCGAGGTCGCGCAGTTGCCCGATCGCCTCGGCCGAGGTCGGTTTCACCGTGTCGGCCACGACGAGCACCGCGCGTGCCGCACCGTCCCAGCCGACGACGACGGCGGTCCCGCCCTTGCGCTCGTGCTCGGCTTTCGCCTCGACCAGCTCGCCGGACAGGTGGTGACTCCACTGTTCGAGCAGTGCCGTCCGGCCGACGAGCACCGCGTGGCCCTCGACGATGCCCTGCACGCCGAGCCCCTCGACGTTGCCGAATTCCTCGACGGCAGGCAGTGAGCCGACCCGTTCCCGCGCCCCGGTCGCGATCGCCCGCGCGATCGGGTGCTCGGAGGCGTCCTCCAGCGCACCGGCGAACCTGAGCACGTCGTCAGCGGCGACCCCGTCGGCAACGACGATGTCGGCCAGCGCCATCTTGCCCGTCGTGACCGTCCCGGTCTTGTCGAGCACCACGGTGTCCACCTTGCGCGTGGACTCCAGCACCTCCGGCCCCTTGATGAGGATGCCGAGCTGGGCACCCCTGCCCGTTCCGACGAGCAACGCCGTCGGCGTGGCGAGACCGAGAGCGCACGGGCAAGCGATGATCAGCACCGCGACGGCGGCGGTGAAGGCAGCCGTCGCCGTGCCCCCGGTACCCAGCCAGTACGCGAGCGTTCCCACCGCGAGCGCGATGACGATAGGGACGAACACGGCGGAGATCCGGTCGGCAAGGCGCTGCACGGCCGCCTTGCCGGTCTGCGCCTGCTCGACCAGCTTCGCCATCTGCGACAGCTGCGTGTCCGCACCGATCCTGGTCGCCCGCACCAGCAGCCTGCCGCCCGAGTTGACGGTCGCACCGACCACCTGGTCGCCCGGACCGACCTCGACAGGGACCGACTCACCGGTGAGCATGCTGGCGTCGACGGCCGAACTGCCCTCGGCGACGACACCGTCGGTCGCGATCTTCTCCCCTGGCCTGACCACGAACTCGTCGCCGACCACCAGTTCGTCGACGGAGATGCGCAGCGGCCTTCCGTCCCGCACGACCTCGACGTCCTTGGCACCGAGTTCGAGCAGCGCCCGCAGCGCCGCCCCCGCCCTTCGCTTGGACCTCGCCTCGAAGTAGCGGCCCGCGAGGATGAACGTCGTGACCCCCGCGGCGACTTCGAGATAGATGTTGCCGTCGCCGCTCATCCGCTCGATGGTCAGCTCGAACGGATGCACCATGCCGGGCACACCCGCGGTGCCGAACAGCAACGCGTAGAGCGACCAGGCGAGCGCGGCGATGGTGCCCATCGAAATGAGCGTGTCCATGGTCGCCGCGCCGTGGCGCAGGTTCACCCACGCCGCCTTGTGGAACGGCAACGCCGCCCACACCACCACTGGCGCGGCCAGCACCAGCGAAATCCACTGCCAGTAGGTGAATTGCAACGCGGGGATCATCGCCATGGCCACGACCGGAACCGACAACACGAGCGAGGTCAGCAGCCGCTGCCGCAGTGACCTCGTCGCGGCGTCGTCGCCGTCCGTGGTCTCGCCGCTTTCGTCAGTGCCGCCGTCCCGCTCGGGTTTCGGCAGGGTGGCCGAGTAACCGGCGGCCTCGACCTGTTCGACGAGCTGTTCCGGCAGGACGTCCGCACCGAAGCTGACCTTCGCCTTCTCGGTGGCGTAGTTGACCGTCGCGGTGACGCCGTCGAGTTTGTTGAGCTTGCGTTCGATGCGGGCCGCGCACGAAGCGCAGGTCATTCCCGTGATCGCCAGCTCGACCTCATCCCGGTCGCCGCGACCGGCGGTGTCCCGCGGTGCCGACGCGTGCCCGGTGGTCATGAGTGCGCTCCTTCCACCGTGAACTCGGCAGTGCGCACCGTGCCCTCGTGCTGGAAGTCGAGGAATAACCGGTAGGTGGCCGCCGAGGGAACCTCGGTGTGGAAGGTGATCTCGGGGCCGCCCCTCGGGTCGTCTCCCGGGTGGACGTGCAGGTAGGCGAGATCCCCTTCGCGCAAGGCGACGAGATGCCCGTCGGCTCCGAGATACGGCTGGAGATCGGTCACCGGCCTTCCGTCCTTGCTGACGGTCAGCGTCACCAGCGTCGACTTGCCTGCGATAAGTTCGCCGTCGAGCCTGACCTCGTATCCATCCACCTTCGCCACCCGGCTCGGCTGATAGTCGCGAGGCTGGAAGTCACCGGCCGCGGCGAGGTCGACGCCGAGTGTCATCGACTCGCCTCCTTCCGGGACGAAGTCGGCGAAGGCGCGATATCCACCGGCGTCCTCGATGTTCAGCGGGACGGTCCAGGTGCCTTCGGCGTCCATCGTCGGATGCACGTGCTGGAATCCGGACGTGTCCCCGCGCACCACGATGAGGTGCATCTTCTTCTCGTGCTCCGTCTCGAACCTGGTGACCGGATCGCCGTGCGGCCCGATGATCCGGAACGAGAAGTCGCCTTCGGTCCCTGTGGCGAGCGTCGTGCTGGTGGGCGTGAGGGTGTAACCGCCCCTGGACGACGCCAGCCCCTCGGGCTGGTCGATTTGCTCGGCTTCCGCGACGGAGCCGCCGTGACCGTCCCCGTGCCCGCCGTCCTCTTCGGCGGGTGCGCCGGCATTGCCGACAGGGGGACCGACAGCGTTCCCGATCATCCACGCGCCCGCGGCGACGATGGCGAGGGTTACTCCGTAGGCGGAAAGCTTCGCTGCTGTGTTCATGTCAGTCCTCGAAGTCCTGTTCCCGTGGTGAGCCCACGTGAACCGCCTAGGTGTTCAATAAGCGGCGAAGCCGGTTGGAGTGGGCAAGCAACCGGCACCGCGGCGGGTTCTGAGGTGGTTCCATCGCGAGGACAGCGTCAACGTGGTGTATCGGAATACATGAGGAGACGATCCCGCGGCGAGGAGCCACCTCAGGTTCCGCCACCCGCACCGCCACTCAAACCACCCACGAAACAATCTCTAGGTGTTCAGTGTGTATCCGGCTTCCTCGACGGCCGCCTTGACGTCGTCGAGCCCGAGTTCCTTCTCGCTGCTGACGGTGACCGCTCCGGTCGGCAGGTCGACGGCGACGCCGGTGACGCCGTCGATGGCCTCGACCTCCTCCGTCACCGAGGCGGCGCAGTGCCCGCAGGTCATCCCGGTCACCGTGTAGGTCGTCTCAGTCATCGCCATGTCCTCCATGAATGTGTTCCGGTTGGTGTTTCCCGCGCCGTCGAGTCAGGAGCGGACGAGGCGGGCGATGGCCTCACTTGCCTCGCGAACCTTTTCCTCCGCGGTCTCGCCGCCCTCGGCGATGGCCTCAGCGACACAGTGCTTGAGGTGCTCGTCCATCAGCCCCAGAGACACCGCCTGCAATGCCTTGGTCGCGGCCGAGATCTGGGTGAGCACGTCGATGCAGTACTCGTCGTTCTCGACCATCCGCTGCAAGCCCCGGATCTGCCCCTCGACCCGCCGCAGTCGCTTGAGGTAGCTGTCCTTATCTCCGGTGTATCCCCGCATCGTCCTTCTCCTCACTGATTCCGAATGGGGTTCAGCTTACCCCCCACCCGTATCCGGCTGACACAGTTGTACCCCTGGGGGGTAGTTGCGTCAAGCGGATTCAGGCGATCGAGTCGAGCAGCCATCGCCCCCACGGTGAGCGAGCGACATCACCGAGAAGGAGCAAAGATCCGATGTATTCTGAGCCCGTCCAGATCCGCGAGTCCCGCACCGGGAGCACGAGGAGCACCATGTCCGTCACCGACGACGCCATCGAGGCGATCAAGCAGATGATCGTCGACGGGGAGTTGCGGCCAGGCGACCGGCTCCCTCGCGAACCCGACCTCGCCGAGCGGCTGGGGCTCTCCCGCAGTTCCCTTCGCGAGGCGGTCAGGGCGCTGTCGCTGATCCACGTGCTCGACGTGCGCAGGGGCGATGGCACCTACGTCACGAGCCTCGAACCGTCACTGCTCATGGACGCCATGGGATTCGTCGTCGACTTCCACCGCGACGACACGGTGCTCCAGTTCCTCGAAGCGCGCCGGATCATCGAACCGGCCGCCACCGCGATGGCCGCCGTGAACATGTCCGAAGAGGAGGTCGAAGGGCTCGCCGACCTGATCGACGCGCTCGGCACCTCCCCCTCCGTCGAGCAGCTCGTCGCCAACGATCTCGAATTCCACCGGCGGATCGCGGCCGGTTCCGGCAACCAGGTGTTGTCCTCGCTCGTGGAAAGCGTGTCCGGCCGCACCCAGCGGGCCCGCACCTGGCGGGGCATCACCCAGGAAGCGGCCGTCGAGCGAACCCTCGCCGAGCACAGGGCCATCCAGCAAGCGCTCGCCGCGCGACAGGCCGAGGTCGCGGGAGCATGGGCGACGGTCCACATCGCGGGCGTCGAACAGTGGATCCGGCAGACACTCGTCGAATCCTGACCGTAGTCAGGCGGGCCGCAACCGCAGATCCTGCATGCCACCGTCGATCGCGATGCCGACCCCGCTCGTCGAGGCGGCCAAGGGACTCGCGAGATACACGACGGCGTGCGCGACCTCGCCCGGCGACACCAGCCTTCCGTGCGGTTGCCGCGCGCACAGCGCCGCCCGCTCCGCCTCCGGATCCTCAGCCGAGTCGAGCAGTCTGCCGATCCACGGGGTGTCGGCGGTGCCGGGATTGACGCAGTTGACCCTGATGCCCTCGCGCAGATGATCGGCGGCCATGGCTCTCGACAACGCGAGCACGGCCCCTTTCGACGCGCTGTAGAGGGCCCGCCGCGGAAGTCCGGCCGTGGCGACGATAGAACCGACGTTCACGATCGCGGCCGAAGACGACTCACGCAGGTAGGGCAGCGCGGCCCTGCTCATGCGCACCATGCCGAGTACGTTGACGTCCAGTACCCGCCACCACTCCTCGTCGTCGTTGTCGGCGACCGTGCCCTGCGCGCCGATGCCGGCGTTGTTGACGAGAATGTCCAGTCCGCCGAATCGCTCCGCGATGTTTCCGACGGCACGGCGCACGGACCCGTCGTCGGTGACGTCGGCCGGCACGGCGAGCACCCCGTCGGCCGCGGTGAAGTCACTCCGGTCGATCGCGGCGACGGAAGCGCCCCGTTCCCGCAGCGCGGCGACGACGGCGGCGCCGATTCCCGACGCGCCACCGGTGACCGCGGCGGTGAGTCCGTCGAACTCAGCCATGATGTCCTTCCTCCGCACGGAAAACCGCGTCCGGCGAGTACTCGACGAACGTCTGCCGCTGCCTGCCGAGTCCCTCGATCTCCAGCTCGACGACGTCGCCTGGGGCGAGATAGGGGAACCTGCCGGACAACGCCACCCCCTGCGGGGTGCCGGTCATGACGAGGTCGCCCGGTTCGAGCGTCAGGTACTGACTGATGTGCCACAGCAGGTATTCGACCCCGAAGACGAGGTCGGCCGTGCTCGAATCCTGCCGCGGCTGCCCGTTGACCCAGCTCCGCAAGCGCAGACCGGTGTGGTCGACCTCGTCCGGCGTCACCAGCCACGGGCCGAGCGGGTTGAAGCCGGGGGCACATTTTCCCTTGCTCCACTGGCCTCCCGAGTCGGCGAGCTGGAATCGCCGCTCCGAGACGTCGTTGCCGACGACGAACCCCGCGACGCTGTTCATCGCCTCGGCGGGCGAGCCGAGGTAGGCGGTGCGCCTGCCGATGACGATGCCGAGTTCCACCTCCCAGTCGGTGCGCTCACTTCCCGGCGGGATGGTGACGTCGTCGTCGGGACCCACCACGGTGTTGGGGGTCTTGAGGAAAAGGATCGGGACCTCGGGCGGCTCCGAACCGGATTCGGCCGCGTGGGCCGCGTAGTTCATGCCGACGCACACCACCGCGCTCGGCCGCGCGATGGGGGAACCGGTCCTGGCGCCGGTGTCCAGTTCGGGCAGCTCACCGTTCTCCAGCGCGGTTCTGGCCGCCGAAATCCCTCCCTCAGCCAGAAAGGCGCCGTCGATGTCGGCGGTGAGCCCGCCGAGGTCATAGGCCGTTTCCCCCGCGAAGACCGCGGGCCGTTCGGCTCCAATGGGGCCGAACCTGGCGAGCTTCACCATGCGCTCCTCTTCGTCGAGCAGGCGGTCAGTGCGTCCGCGCACCACCTTGACGGCAAATACATCGGATGTCTATGGTTCCGCACAGCAGTGACGTAGACCATACCGACAGGAGATGGCTCGTGGCTCGCATCGTTGCCCTGCGTACGCATGACGTGCGGTTTCCCACCTCGCTCACGCTCGACGGTTCCGACGCCATGAACCCCGACCCCGACTATTCGGCCGCCTACGTCCGCGTCCTCACCGACGCGGCCGACGGACACGAAGGCCACGGATTCGTCTTCACCATCGGCAGAGGCAACGACGTGCAGGTCGCGGCACTGCGCGCGCTGGAAAGTCACCTCACCGGCAGGGACGTCGACGGCACGCTCGCGGACCTCGGCGGACTGTGGCGCGAACTCGTCCACGATTCCCAGTTGCGCTGGCTCGGCCCCGAGAAGGGCATCATGCACATGGCGGTCGGGGCCGTCGTCAACGCGCTGTGGGATCTGAGGGCCAAGCGCGAGGGAAAACCGTTGTGGCTACTGCTGTCCTCGCTGACTCCCGAGCAGATCGTCGACCTGGTCGACTTCCGGTACCTCACCGACGCGCTGACCCGCGACGAGGCACTCGCGATCCTGCGCGGGGCCGAGCGGGGCAGAGCCGAACGCGAGGCCACGTTGCTGCGCGAGGGATATCCGGCCTACTCCACGACACCGGGCTGGCTCGGCTACGACGACGACAAACTGCGCAGGCTCTGCGCTCAGGCCGTCGACGAGGGATTCGGCCGCATCAAGCTCAAGGTCGGCGCCGACCTCGCCGACGACATCCGCAGGCTCACGATCGCACGGCAGACCTGCGGTCCCGGCTTCCCCATCGCCGTCGACGCCAACCAGCGCTGGGACGTCGACGAGGCCATCGCCTGGATTGCCGCGCTGGGCGAATTCGATCTCGCCTGGGTCGAGGAGCCGACGAGCCCCGACGACGTGCTCGGGCACGCCGCCATCGCCAAGGCCATCGCCCCCGTGCCCGTCGCCACCGGCGAGCACATCGCCAACAGGGTCGTCTTCAAGCAGTTCCTCCAGGCGGGAGCGCTTCAGATCCTGCAACTCGACGCGACGAGGGTCGCCGGTGTCAACGAGAACATCGCGATCCTGTTGCTCGCGGCCAAGTTCGGCGTTCCCGTGTGCCCGCACGCCGGAGGCGTCGGCCTGTGCGAGGCCGTGCAGCATCTGGCGATGTTCGACTTCGTCGCGGTGTCGGGCACCGCCGAGAACCGGACCATCGAATTCGTCGACCATCTTCACGAGCACTTCGTCACGCCCGTCGACGTCCGAGCGGGCCGGTACCACGCCCCGAAGGCCACTGGGGCCGGAACCGAGATGCACCGATCATCCATTGTGGATTACTCGCATGGTTAGCCGGGGGCTCGGCGTTCTCGGCTACGGCACGGCCGCGCTGGGCAACCTCTACGAACCGGTCACCGACGAGCAGGCCGCCTTGGTACTGGAAGCGGCCTGGGACTGCGGAATCCGGTACTTCGACACCGCCCCGCACTACGGGCTCGGCCTCGCCGAGCGACGACTCGGAGCCTTTCTCGCGACGAAGCCGCGCGACGAGTACGTGGTGTCCACCAAGGTGGGGCGCAGGCTCGTTCCCGACCCCGGCGGCGCGCGGACACTCGACACGGCCAACCACTACGTGGTTCCCGCCGATCGCAAGAGGGTGTGGGACTTCTCGGCCGACGGCATCCGCCGCAGTCTCGACGCATCACTGTCCAGAATGGGCATCGCCGACGTCGACATCGTCTACCTGCACGACCCCGACGAGTACGAATTGGACCTCGCGCTCGCCACCGGCCTCGACGCCGTCGCCGCGCTGAGGGAACAGGGCGTCATCGGCGCGGCCGGTATCGGGTCGAAGTCCACGAAAGCGCTGCTGGCCGGCGCGCGTTCGGGAATCCTCGACCTGCTCATGGTGGCCGGCCGCTTCACCCTCGCCGAACAGCCTGCCGCGGAGGAACTGCTCCCCTACTGTCGCGAGCACGGCGTCGGCGTCGCCTGCGCCGGAGTGTTCAACTCGGGCCTGCTCGCCACGCCCTTTCCCGCGGAGGACGGCAAATACGAGTACGCGACCGTGCCTGCCGGGGTGCTGACGAAGGTGCGCGCGATCGCGGCGGTCTGCGCGGAGTTCGGCGTCGACCTGCCCACGGCGGCACTGCGGTTCGCCGCGAGGGAACCTTCGGTGCGCACGGTGGTCACCGGGGCCGCGTCGGCGGCTCAGCTCAGGCAGAACGTGCGGCGCATGGCGGAACCGGTGCCCGAAGAGCTGTGGAAAGCCTTGCGGGACAAGGGGCTGACGTCGTGCTGACCATCGACACCCACCTGCATCTGTGGGACCTGACGGTCAGCGATTATGCTTGGCTGCCACGGGAAACCGTGCTGCACGACACCTTCACCGCGCGGCAGGCCCACGCCGAACTGCGCGCGGCTGGGGTCGGTGCCGCGATACTCGTACAGGCGGAAGATTCCGAATCGGACACCGAGTTTCTGCTTGCCACCGCGCGCGAACACGACTGGATCGCCGGTGTCGTCGGCTGGGTGCGCCTCGACGAGCCGGCCACGGCGCGACGACAGCTCGACCGGTGGCAAGCCGACCCGGCCTTCGTCGGCGTCCGGCACCTCGTGCACGATGATCCCAGGCCGGATTTCCTTGCCCTGCCCGGAGTTCGCCGCTCGCTGACGCTGCTCGCGGAGCGCGGGATACCGTTCGACGTTCCCGACGCGTGGCCCCGGCACCTCGCCTCCGTCGCCGAACTCGCCTCAGCGCTGCCCGAACTGACCATCGTCGTCGACCACCTCGGTAAGCCGCCGAGGCAGCGGCCCGCGCACGATCACTGGGCCGAGGCGCTGCGCGCGGTCGCCGCGCAGCCCAACACGCTCGCCAAGCTGTCCGGCCTGCAACTGCCTGGCAAGCCGTTTACCACGTCCGCGGTGTTTGCCTCGGCCGGGCTCGCACTGGAGGTGTACGGCCCGGAACGGCTCATGTACGGCGGTGACTGGCCGATGACGCTTCCCTTCGGCGGCTACCAGCGAGCGTGGCAGATCACCACCGAGTTGCTTGCCCCGCTGTCCGCGGCCGAACGCGAGCGGGTGCTGTCCGGCACCGCGCGGACGGTGTACGGGCTTGGCGAGCACCGCGGAGAGGAGCCACCATGAGCGAACCGCTGCTGGAGGTCACCGGCGTCGACAAGAGCTTCCCCGGGGTACGCGCGCTGCACGACATGCGACTCGACCTGCGATCGGGAGAAGTGCTCGCGCTTGTCGGCGAGAACGGTGCGGGCAAGTCGACCCTGATGAAACTGTTGTCGGGCATTCATTCCGCGGACGCGGGCGAATTCCGGCTGCGCGGAGAACCGCTTTCGGTCAGCGGGCCGAGGCAGGCGCTCGAACTCGGCATCAGCATCATCCACCAGGAATTCAACCTCGTGCCCCACCTCACGGTGGCACAGAACATCTTCATCGGCAGGGAACCGCGCAGATGGAAACTACTGCTCGACGAGCGGCGGCTCAACGCCGAGGCGGGCGAACTGCTGGACCGGCTGCGTCTTCCACTCGACCCGAAGGCCGTCGTCGGCACGCTGACCGTCGCCAACCAGCAGATGACCGAGATCGCCAAGGCACTCGCCCACGACCCGGTCGTGCTGATCATGGACGAGCCGACGGCCGCACTCAACGACGCCGAGGTCGAGACGCTGCACGGCCTCATCCGCAGGTTCGTCGGCCACGGCACCGGCGCGATCTACATTTCCCACCGGATGGAGGAAATCCGGCGCATCGCCGACAGGGTCACCGTAATCCGCGACGGCGAGTACATGGACACGCTGCGAGTCTCCTCCGCGTCGACGGACCGGATCATCTCGCTGATGGTCGGCAGGGCCATCGACACCACGGCCCAGCCGTCGAACGTGCGCGCGGACAGGGCCGTCGTTCTCGAAGCACGCGGACTCTCCACCGCCACGTTGCTGACCGACGTCGGCTTCGACCTGCGGCACGGCGAAATTCTCGGGTTCGCGGGGCTCATGGGAGCGGGCCGAACCGAGGTGGCCCGCGCGCTCGTCGGCGCGGATCCGCTCACCTCGGGCAGCGTCGTCTTGCACGGCGAACCGGTGCGCATCGCCAACCCCTCGGCGGCGGCCAGGCACGGCATCGGTTATCTCTCCGAGGACCGGAAACGCTTCGGCCTGCTGCTGGAACAGGACGTCAAAGCCAACATCACCCTCGCCTGCCTGCGCGACCAGTTCGCGACGGCCGGGTTCGTCAACGACGGCGCCGCGAGGGCGAAAGCCCAGGAATACCTTGCGACATTGCGCATCAAGACACCCTCGCTCGACCAGATCACCAAACACCTCTCCGGCGGCAATCAACAGAAGGTGGTCATCGCGAAATGGCTCGCGAAGGACTGCGACATCCTCATCTTCGACGAACCGACGCGCGGGATCGACGTCGGCGCCAAGGAAGAGATCTATCAGCTGCTGAACGAACTGGCCGCGCGGGGGAAGTCGATCATCATGATCTCCTCGGAGCTTCCCGAGATCCTTCGCATGTCACACCGGGTCGTCGTGATGAGCGAGGGCAGGGTCACCCGGATACTCGGCGGCAGCCAGGCGACCCAGGAAAACATCATGCACTACGCGACTCTGCGTCCCGACAAGAACGCCGAGGACGCGGCCGAACTCGGCATCACTGACGTCCACACCGGACATTCGAGGAAAGCGGGCCAGCCATGACAGTGGTGAAGACGGCCGGTGAAAGCGGCTTCTCCGGAGTGGTGAAGAGCAGGCTCCAGCAGTTGCTCGCCTTCGCGAGCCTGATCGTCATCTACGCGTTCTTCTCCTTCGCGAGCCCGTTCTTCTTCACCTACGGCAACTTCACCGCGATTCTGTTCTCCGCGGTGGTCATCGGAACGCTCGCGATCGGCACCACGTTCGTCATCATCGCCGGTGGCATCGACCTCTCCATCGGAACCGGCATGGCCTTGTGTGCCGTCATGTCGGGCGTCTTCCTCGTCAAGCTGGGTCTTCCGCTCGCCGTTGGCGTTCCGGCGGCCATCCTGTTCGGCGGGCTCATCGGGCTCATCAACGGCATCAACGTGGCACTGCTCAAGATTCCGCCGTTCATCGCGACGCTGGCGATGATGCTCGTCGCCGAAGGACTGGCACTCGTCCTTTCCGACAGCACGCCGATCTACTTCAACGACGTTCCCGGTTACGTCGAGATCTCCACCGGCAACCTCGTCCCCGGCGTGAACTTCCCCAACGCGGTGCTGGTGCTGCTCGTCATCGCGCTCATCGCGGGCGGACTGCTGACCAAGAGCGTGCTCGGCCGCTACACCTATTCGATCGGCAGCAACGAGGAAGCGACCGCCCTTTCCGGCATCAACGTGCGCAAGTGGAAGATCGCGATCTACGCGTTCGCCGGGCTTTTCATCGGGCTGGCCGGAGTGATGATCTCGGCGAGGCTCGGCTCGGCGCAGCCCGCGACCGGCATGGGCTACGAGTTGCAGGCCATCGCCGCCGTCGTCATCGGGGGCACGTCGCTTTCCGGCGGCAAGGGCTCGATCGTGGGGACCTTGATCGGCGCGTTGATCATCTCGGTGCTCAACAACGGATTGCAGATCATGTCGATTCCACAGGAATGGCAGAACGTCATCCTCGGGTGCGTCATTCTCGTCGCCGTCTACACCGATCGGATCAGGAAGAAAGAAGCGTGAACGCACCGGCGTGCACGCCGCGAAGCCCAACCAGAACAAAGGAGATCTGGTGATGAGAATGCGGAAGGCCCTTGCGGTGGTCGCGGGTGCGGCCATGGCGCTGACACTCGCCGCGTGTGGTTCCGGCAACGGATCCGGTGGTGGCGACGGTCCGTTCATCGCGATCGTCTCGAAAGGCTTTCAGCACCAGTTCTGGCAGGCCGTGAAGAAAGGCGCCGAGGAGGAGGCCGCCGCGCGCGGCGCGAGAGTGACCTTCGTCGGGCCGCCGACCGAACAGGACGTCGAGGACCAGCTCAACATGCTCACCAACGAGATGGCGAAACAACCGCAGGCCATCGGATTCGCCGCGCTGGACTCGCGGGCCGCCGCTCCCCTGCTGCAACAGGCGAAGGGACAGAACATCCCCGTCGTCGCCTTCGACTCCGGAGTGGACAGTGACATTCCGGTGACGACGGTTGCCACCGACAACAAGGCCGCGGCGGCCGAGGCCGCCAAGCACATGGCGGAAAAGCTCGGTGGCAAGGGCAAGGTCGCGATGGTCGTTCACGACCAGACCAGCAAATCGGGAACCGACCGCAGGGACGGGTTCCGCGAGTGGATGCGGCAGAACGCGCCGGGCATCACCGTGCTCGATCCTCAGTACGGCGGCGGCGACCAGCTCGAATCGGCCAACATCACGAAGTCGATCATCTCGGCGAACCCCGACCTCGCCGGTGTCTACGCCTCCAACGAAGGCTCGGCGATCGGCGTCATCAAAGGCGTTCAGGAAAGCGGGAAACAGGGCATCACCACGGTCGGCTTCGACTCGGGCAAGGCACAGATCGACGCCATCAACAACGGGACCATGGCCGGTGCCGTGACGCAGGATCCCATCGACATGGGAAGGCAACTCGTCGACGCGGCCATCAAGGCGATCGACGGCGAGCAGCTTCCCAAGACCATCGACACCAACTTCTACTGGTACGACAAGACCAACATCGACGACCCGAAGATCAAGGCGACCCTGTATCAGTGAGGCCGGATCGGCCAGCGCCGGGCCGGTCGGGGCCGGGCCGATTGGTGTCAGTGCCGATTGGTGCCGGGCTGTGGTCTCGGCTCCTCGTGGGCGGGGTGGTTTGCCGGTGTGCTCCGGCAAACCACCCCGCCCACGTCACGCACGAGCGCGGAACTCGCCGACCTGAGCGCGGATCTCGCCGTCTTGGGCGGGGGACTCGCGCGCATGACCCACGCTAGGCATCCAGGTTCGGTTCGTGTTTCCTGCGCAGCTCGTCGAGCTGGTCGACCGACCACGCCAATTCGCCGGAACCGATGTCGGCGGCCACCGTCTCGACCCACCGCAGCTCGGCCCTGGTGACCGCGATCGCGTACTCGTTCTCCAGCACGAGCACCCTCGGCAGGCCAAACTGCTCGGCCTGCCGCATTTCCTCATCCAGTTGCGCCAGTGTCGCGGTCAGCGCCGCCGCGCGCCGTTCGAGCTGTTCGCGCACGACCCCCGAATCGGTCCCGGCCACCATCGCCAGTACCGCCCTGAATTCGGGGAACTCCCTCGCCGGGCTCGCCAGCATGGTGTTGATCCATCGTTCGACCGTGCGTTTTCCCTCTTCGGTCAGCCCGTAGACGATGCGGCCTGGGCCGAGGTCGGCCATGCGCTTTTCCTGCACCTCGATCAGGCCGTCGCGGAGCAGCCGGTCGATCGTCTGGTAGATGCTGTTGCTGCGCGCGACGTTGACGACGTCGTCCTTGCGGCGGGATTTGATCAACTGCTGCATCCGGTAGGGGTGCATCGGATCTTCCGACAGCAGCACCAGCACCACCATCGCCAGCGGTGACCTTGGCCGGGCTCGTTCACTCACGACCTCACGATAGTTCACGCCCACCCGTTGACCATAATATGGCTAACCATATTATGGTCAATGCATGACACGAGCACTGATCATCGGAGCGGGAATCACCGGACCCGTGACCGCCATGGCCCTCCAGAAGGCAGGCATCGACGCGACCGTCTACGAGGCCTACGACCGCACGGCCGACGGCGTCGGCGCCTACCTGAACGTGGCGGTCAACGGGCTCGCCGCGCTACAGGTCCTCGACATCGACCCCAGCAGTCTCGGCGGCTTCGACACACCGCACCTGGAACTGTGCGACGCCAAGGGCAAACCGCTCGCCAGGCTGCCCATCGGCAGGGCGACGGAAGACGGGCTCGTCAGCCAGACCATCATGCGCTCGGACCTCTACGTCGGGCTGCGCGACGAGGCGACCAGGCGCGGTATCGACATCCAGTGGGGAAAGCGGCTGGCGAAGGCCACCACCCGGGCCGACGGCACCGTGGTCGCCGAGTTCACCGACGGCACCATCGCCGAGGGCGATCTGCTGATCGGCGCGGACGGGCTGAACTCACCGACGAGGGCACTCATCAACGAGGACTGCCCTGCACCTCGCTACACGGGACTGCTCAACACCGGCGGCTATGCCCACGGCATCGACGTCGACGGTGAACAGGGCGTCTTCCGGATGGTCTTCGGCAAGCGCGCCTTCTTCGCCTACGTCAAGCGCGGGCCGGGCGAGGTGTGGTGGTTCGCCAACGTGCCGAAGGCCGAGCAGGCCACCGACGCCGAACTCGCGGAACTGGCGCCGCGCTGGCGCGAGGAACTGAACCGGCTCTTCGCCGACGACGACATCCCCGCGCTCGACATCATCGCGCACACCGAGGACATCGCGCCGCCGTGGAACACGTGCGACATGCCGAAGGTGCCCACCTGGCACCGTGGCTCGATCATCCTGATCGGCGACGCCGCGCACGCCATCTCGCCGACCTCCGGCCAGGGTGCCTCGCTCGCCATCGAGGACGGCATCGTGCTTGCCAAGTGCCTGAGGGACACGCCGAGCGTGCCCGCCGCGTTCGCCGCGTTCGAGCAGGCCCGCCGTACCAGGGTGGAAAAGCTCATCGCGCAGGCGAAGCGCACGAGTGACCACAAGATCCCGAACGCGTTCAGCAGGCTCATCCGCGACAAGATCATCATGCCGCTCGTCGCGAAGGCCGCCAACAGGGCGACCAAGGACTGGGTGCACGACTACCGGCTCGACTGGGACTCGCCGGTCACCGGCCACGTGACCAATCAGGCCGCGGCGTGACTCCTAAGTTGAGCGCTTGACGCTCAACTTAGGGAACAAACGTCGACTCAATCTCGTTGAACGCGGTGAACGGCCCGCACGGGGCCACGAGATTCAGGAGGTCACCGCCATGTCGCTGCCTGCCGTCCGGACCTCTCGTCCGATGGGCACCTGGGATCCGTTCCGGGAATTCGACAACCTCTACCGCGTGTTCGGTGCGGCCAGGCCCGAGCGCGACGGCACCTGGTCGCCGGCTGCCGACGTCACCGAGACCGAGGAGGGCTACTCGGTCGAGGTGGAACTGCCCGGGGTGAAGAAGGACGACATCGATGTCGACCTGACCGGCAACCGGCTCACCATCACCGGTGAGGCGAAGGAGAAGGAGCGCGAGGGAACGCCGCTCCGGCGCGCACGCCGCACTGGCCGGTTCTCCTACCGCGTCGCGCTGCCACGCAATGTCGATTCCGACAACATCGAAGCCGCGCTCGCGGACGGGGTGCTGACCGTCACCGTCCCGAAGAGCGCGTCCGCGAAGCCGCGCAAGATCACCGTCAGCGGAAGCTGACGCCCCGCGACCCCACCCCGGTCCCCGGACGCACGGTGCCCCGCGAACACGCGGGGCACCGTGCGCTGTCAGCGTGTTCGGGCCGCGACATCCGCGCCCAGGCTGGCGAGATCCGCGCCCAGGCACGCGACATCCGCACTTGGGCTGGCGAGATCCGCGCTCCGGTCAACGAGATCCGCGCTCGGGCACGTGAGATCCGTATCCGGAGCCGGGGCGCCGAACGCGCATCTCGCGTGCTTGGACGCGGAACTCACCGTCCCAGGTGCGGATCTCGACGACCTGGACGCGGAACTCGGCGACCTGAGTGCGGATCTCGACGGGCTGGACGCGGGACTCGCGGTCCCGGCTTAAGCCGACGGCGAGCGGGTATGCCGCGCGGGAGGGCAACCGAACACCTGCCGCGAGGAGATCACCCCGAATGAAGCTGGAACTACAGGACATGACGATGGGCGAGCTCACCGAGGAGGCACACCGAGCGGGTATCGCCTTCGTCGCGCACATGAGCGTGCAGGAACTCATCGAAGCCATCGAACAACAGCAGGAAACCAACGCGCTGCTTCCCGCCAGGGAACGCGGCGACCTCACCGCGGGCTGAGGCCGCCGCGAAACTCGCGCACGGCTCACTGCGGGGCCGGGTCCCCTGTCGCCGTCTGCGCCAGCCGCAGTTCCCTGCTGAGCTGAGTGCTCAGCCGGTTCGCTCGCGCCAATGCGGCCGAGACCTCGAACGTCGACTTCGTCACGTCCTCGAAGCAATCGGGCGAGCCGAGCCGGCCCGACCACAGTTGCTGTTCCATCCAGTCGCTCAACTCGGGAAGACACCTGGCGAGGTGTTCCACGACCAGGGTCAGCGATCCCAGCACCGCGTGGAGTTCGTCCGTGTCCTCCACGCTTTCGACGTCGACGGCACCCGCCACCCTGCGAAACAGTGCGCGCAACGCCTCTTCCGCGACCGCTGCCAGCGCCGCGGGCGGCGGCGCGGACGACTGTGCTCCTGGTGTGGTCATGGCGGAATGCCCTTCGTGACAACACATTCTGCGGGAAAGGGCTACCCCGGTCACCGGATCACAAACTCTCCGTGAACGGCGGTACGACATGGAAAAGGGCCGGTTTCGCGAGCTCCGTCGCGGATCCGGAAAGCCCGCCAGAGCCTGGTATCCGCGCGTGACCAGGCACTACCACCGCACGACGACGTTCCTGCCGCACACGACCGGGCCTGCCTCAAACTCCTTGCCGCACAGGCAGGGGGCCTCGTTTCGCTGATCCGACTGTCAACCGGACAGTTCGTGCTCCGGCACCGATCTCGCGATCCCCGCGAGCACGTCCAGCGCGGCGGCGAGCGTCGGTTCCGGCGGCGCGGCGAGCGCGAGGCGCACGGCGTCCGGCGATTGTGCCGTTCCCGCAACGAACGCGGCGCCGGGGCTCACCGCGATGCCGCGCCGGGCGGCCGCCGCGACGAACGTCTCGGCTCGCCACGACGGGGGAAGCCGCCACCACAGGTGATAGGCGGCGGGATCGGCGTGAACGTCGAACCCGGAAAGCCGCTCGGCCGCGATCCGTTGCCTGCGCGCGGCGTCGTCCGGTTTCGTGCGCTGGACGGCGTCGGCGCTCCCGTCCTCCATCCATCCCGTCGCCACCTCCAGCGCGAACGTCTGCGCGGCGAAGGCTCCCGCGCGCAGCGACGACGCGACGGCCTCGTACCACCGTGGCGGCGCCACCGCGAAACCGACGGTCAATCCCGGCAGCAGCCGTTTCGAGAGACTGTCGACGAGCACGGTGTGCTCGGGGGCGTACGCGGCGAGCGGAGGTTCGGCACGCAGGAACGCGTAGATGGTGTCTTCGATGGCGGGAATGTCGTTGTCCCGCAACACCGTCGCCACCTCATGGCGCCGCGCCGCAGGCATCGTGCCGCCGAGCGGATTGTGCAGTGTCGGCTGAAGGTAGACCGCATGCGGCCGCGCCCCGCGAATGCCATCGGGGACGAGGCCGTCGTCGTCCATGTCGAGCGGGACGAGCGTCACCCCGAATCTCGCCGCGATACCGCGCACGAGCGGGTACGTGAACGGTTCGACACCGAGCTTCCCTCCCCGGGGCAGGAGGGCACCGATCGCCGCGGCGATGGCTTGCCTTCCGTTGCCCGCGAACATGATCCGGTCCGGTTCCGGCCGCCAGCCCGCGCGGGCGAGCAGTCCGGCAGCCGCCGCCCTCGCTCTCGGGGTTCCCGCCACGGTCGCGGGCCGTGCCGCGACCGCGAGCGCGCCGGGGCGCGACAACGCGCGCAATCCCGGTGCCAGTAGATCGGCGTTTCCCGGAAGGACAGGGAAGTTCAGTTCGAGGTCCACGGCCGCCGTCGCGGGCTCGGAGAGCGCGGGGGCCGGGGGAAGTCTGCCAGCGCGCACGAACGTTCCCCTCCCCACCTCACCGACGACGAGTCCCCTGACGGCGAGCTCGCCGTAGACCCGCGCCGCGGTGGAGCCCGCGATGCCCCGCTGCCGCGCGAACCGGCGCTGTGGCGGCAACCGCTCGCCCGCCCGGAGCCTGCCCCGCGCGATGTCCTCGGCGACCGAATCCGCGATCGCCCGAAAGTCCTCCATCGCGCACACGGTAGCGAACATTGCACCGAGGTCAATGTTTTCATTGCTCCGACGTAGCGCGCTGACTAGCGTCGGTCACGTGAGCAGGATTTCGTTCGACGACGTCACCATCGGCTACGACGATCTCGGAGCGGGCGAGCCGGTGCTGCTCGTCCACGGCCACCCCTTCGATCGCACGATGTGGCGGCCCCAGGCACTCCACCTCGCAGCCGCCGGTTACCGCGTGCTGACCCCGGATCTGCGCGGCTACGGGGAGAGTTCGGTCGGCCAAGAGGTCACGCCGCTTTCGGTTTTCGCCGCCGACCTCATCGGGCTGGCCGACCGGCTCGGCATCGACCGGTTCGTACTCGGCGGCCTGTCCATGGGCGGTCAGATCGTCATGGAGACCTACCGCGTGGCGCCGCACCGGATTCGCGCGCTGGTACTGGCCGACACCGCGCCGCAGGCGGAAACCGAGGAGGGCAGGACCGCCCGCGACACGATGGCCGACCGGCTCGTCCGGGAGGGAATGGACGGCTACGCGCGCGAGGTACTGTCGAAGATGATCGCCCCGGCGACCATCGCATCGGCACCGGAAGTCGCGGCACACGTGTCCGGCATGATGCGCGGCACTTCACCGGAAGGCGCGGCGGCAGCGCTGCGAGGGAGAGCACGGCGGCCCGACTACACCGAACTGCTCACCGGCATCGACGTGCCCACGCTTGTGGTCGTGGGCGGCGACGACGAGTTCACCCCGGTCTCCGTCGCCGAGTTCATGCACGAGCGCATTCCCGGCTCGGTGCTGTCGGTCATCGAGGACACCGCTCATCTGCCCAACCTGGAGCGACCCGCCGAGTTCACCGGGGTGCTGGAGGCGTTTCTCCACACGCACATCGGTCGCTGACCGTGACCAATAGGGTCGCCAGTCCCTCCATTGGGTGATGTTCTACGGTATGGAAGCTCCGTTGCCTTGCTCAGCCCGAAAGGCTTCCTCCGGTGGACGACGATGTGTCGGTGACCCGGCTCGCCGACGACGAGCCGTGGAATGACAGAGTCCCGCCAGGTCCCCGAACACGCGTCAGGGTTCTCTCGGTGATGGGCGCCGTCATCGTCGGCTGTCTCGTCGCGGCCTTCCTCGTCGGCGCGGGTGGCTTGGACTCGGAACCCGACCGGATCAACGCCGAACCCGACGACCGCACGGTGATCTTCCCGCCGGAGCGGACATCGACGGTGACCGCGCCGCCATCGACATCCGCCATGCCGGTCGACCACCCGGTGACCTCGACGGTCGTACCGGTCAGCACGAGCGAGCCGCCGGTCACCACGACCACCGAAGCGCCGCCGTCCACCACGCGGCCACCGCCGACGACGACGGAACCGACCACCGACGACCCCGACGACACGACGTCGCCGGAGGACCCGCCCGACGAGGAGCCCGATCCGCCGACGCCGCCCCCCGCGACCACCACGACGACGGAACCACCCGACGACGACTGCTGGTTCTGGATCTTCTGCTGAGCACGAGCTAATGCCCCTTGAACGCCTCGGCCAGCCACCAGGAACCGCCGTCCGAGGCGATTTTGGCGTCGACGAGCAGCGCGCGATCGCGTGCGCCATCGAGCCAGTCCCGTAGCCCGGCGAGGTCGGCGACCGACCTGACCGTGATCCCGGAAAGCCCGTATCCCCTTGCCACGGCAGCCAAATCCGTGTCGGGGAACCGCACGGCGCCGAGATCGGCACCCTCACCGAAGTGGTGGACTTCGGCACCGTAGGCCGCGTCGTTGTAGACGACGAGCACCATGGGCAGTCCCAGCCGGGCCACGGTTTCCAGTTCGGCCGCGGCCATGAGCGCTCCGCCGTCGCCGAGCGCGGCGACGGGCAGCCGATCCGGTCGTGCCAGCGCGGCCCCGATGGCCGTCGCGAGCCCGAGCCCGATCGACTGGAACGCCTGCGTGAAACAGAATCCGGCCTCGTCGGGAACGGAAAGATAGGCGCTGGGGTAACCCATGAAGTTGCCGGAGTCGACAGCGACGAGCCGCTCGGAGGGGAGCAGGTCGTCAAGCGCGATACTCAGCGTCCTCGGGTCGATCCTTTCATCGCTCGAAAGATCCACATAGGACTCCGTGCGCCATCTGCCGTGCTCGGCGATCCGCCGCGCGATCCAGGGTTCGCGGTATCCGGCGCGCTCCCGTGCTCCGGCCGCGACATCGCGCGCGGTCAGCGCTACGTCTCCCACGACACCCAGATCGACGGGCCGGTGCGCGCCGAGCGCCGAGGCGTCGTCATCGATCTGGGCGACCTTCGTGCCGGAACCGATGAGCGAGCCCTGGCGCATGGTCCACATGTTGAGCGCGCATCCCCAGCCGACGACGAGGTCGGCGCCGGAGATCAGCTCGACGGCGAGCGGGGAGGCGAATCCTCCCGAGATCCCCAGCGACCACGGGTCCTCAGTGAACAGTCCATTCGCGACGGCCGAGGTGGCGAGGAGCGCGCCGCACTTGGCAGCGAGTCCGGCGAGTTCACCGCCCGCGGCGAGCGCTCCTCTCCCCGCGACGAACACCGGCCGCTCCGCTTCCGCGAGCACACCGGCGAGTTCGGCGACGGCCGAGGGATGCGGGCGAACGGGCAACGGCGGCACCGGGCGCGTGACCTCGTGCTCCTCGACGACCTGCTGTGCCTGCACGTCGAGTGGAAGGTTGAGCACCACGGTCCTTCGCTCGTGCACGGCCTTGCGGTAGGCGCGCAGGATGTCGGCTGACGCGCTTTCGGCCGAGTGCACACGTTCGGCGACGGCGCCGACGGCGGTCACGGCGGCGTCCTGGTCGACGCGGAAGTTGGACCGGACGGCCGATCCTGCCGTGTCGGCCGCGAGCACCAGCAACGGTGTCCTGCTCTTTGCCGCTTCCCCGATACCGGTGAGCGCGTTGGTGAGGCCACAGCCCTGGTGCACGCTCACCAACGCGAGCTTGCCGCTGACCCTGGCGTAGGCGTCGGCCATGGTCGCGGCTCCGCCTTCGTGCCTCGCCGCCGTGAACGCGACCCCCGCCGAGCGCAACGCGTTGGTCACCTCGAAGTTCCCGCTGCCGACGACGCCGAAGACCGCTTCGGCACCGAGCCCGGCGAGCGTCGTGCCGACGAGCCGCGCTACGTTCACCGCTCCACCAGCGCGTACACGCGTGCCGGGCTGCCCGATCCGCCGACGATGGGCAGCGGCGAGATCACCAGCACCGCACCGGTCGCCGGTAGCGTCGCGAGGTTGCGCAACTGCGTCAGCCCGGACTTCCCGGCGCCGAGAAAGTAGTGGTGGCAAGGGAAAGCGGGTTCCAGCGCGGGCGCGCAACCAGCGTCGGTACCGACCGTCTCGACGCCCAGACCGGCGACCGGGGTTTCCTCGGCGAGCCACCGCGCGCACTCGGCCGACACTCCCGGCGTGTGCGATCCGGTGTCGTCGGTGTTGAGGAACCGTTCCTCGTCGGTGGAATGCTCGTCCCAGCCGGTCCGCAACAGCAACCAGCCGCCCGAGGGGAGCGGGCCGTGCTCGGCTTCCCATGCCCGCACGTCGGCGACCTCCAGCAGGAAGTCGGGGTTGCCCTCGACCCGCTCCGAGACGTCGAGCACGACGGCGGGCGCGACGAGAGTGCTCAACGGGATCCGCGACACGTCGAGCCCGTCCTTGCCGCTGAGCCAGTGCACCGGCGCGTCGAGATGAGTACCGGTGTGCTCGCCGGTGTGGATGTTGTTCCAGTACCAGCCAGGCCCGGCCTCGTCGTAGCGGCTGATCTGTTCGAGCGAGAAACCGATCGTGTTGGCGAACGGCTCGGGAAGACGCAGGACCGGGGTGTTCTCGGTGAGCGGCGCGGTCAGGTCGACGACCTCGATCCGCTTGTCGCCTATCGCTTCGAGCAGATCCGTGAGCAGCGGCATGGCTTCCCTCTCGTCACAGCGGCACGGCCGTCAACGGCGGCGGGTCAGCGCGGTGGCCACGAGATGCCCCGAACCGCCGCCGAGCCCGGCACCGGGATGGGTCGAGGCGCCAATGTGCCACAGTTTCGGCACCGGTGTCCTGTGTGGTGGCCGCCACCACAGGCTCTGGTCCAGCTCGGCGGAACCGCCGTAGGGGTCACCGGCGACCGCGTTGGGGTTGGCCGAGGCGAGATCGGCCGGGGTGAGCACGTCGACGTGCCGCACCAGCGCGGACAGTCCCGGTGCCTGTTCCGTGATCCGGGCGAGCACGCGATTGGTGAACGCGCGGCCAAGCGAACCGGCCCAGCCGCCCGAGGTGTCCAATTCCCTTGCGGCGTCACCTTTCGGCGCGAACGGCACCTCCTGCAACTGGATCCACAGGCTCGCGGCGCCATCGGGCACCCTCGCCGGGTCGAGCACGTGCTGCTGGCCGACGACGACGGTCGGGTCGCGGGGAAGCAGACCCGCTTCCGCCTCGGCGCAGGCGATGCCGGTGCTGCCGGCGCCGTCGCTGAGATGGATCAGCGGCACCCCGGCGAGTCGCGGGTCGCGCCAGTTCGGCGGAGCGGCGAGCGCGACGTGAATCTGCATCGCGGCACGTCCCTGCCGGAACCGGGGATAGGGCTTACGTGCCCCGCCCAGCAGCTCCTCGTAGAGCACGTCGGGCGCGACGGAGGCGAGTACGGCCCTTCTGGCCCGCACCGTGGTCCCTCCCGCGACGACGCCTGCCGCCTTTCCGTCCTCGACGACGACCTTCTCGACGGCGCTGCCGAGCCTTACTTCGACCGGCAGCGTCGCCAGCAGCGATTCGAAGGCCGCGACGAACCGCCGCGCACCACCCTCGACGACGGGAAGCCCGGCGCCGTGCAACGTCGCGGCGAGGACGGGAAGCAGAAACCCGCCCGTCGCCTGATCGGGCGCGAGCCCGGCGTGCAACAACCACGGTGTCCAGAGCTGATCGACTTCCCAGCCGTCGAATTCCCTGCGCACATAGCCGCGCCCGCTGGTCACCACGTCCCTTGTCAGCGAGCGGATGCCGGGCAGCCGCCCGCGCAGCGCCAGCGAAGCCATGCCGGTCAGCGCGCTTGTGCCTCGTGGCTCGCCGGAGAGCACGACCGCCAGCACGGAAGGGTCGACGTCGGCGAGCATGCGCAGGTACCTCGCTCTGTCGGCGGGGTACTCGAAACCTTCCGTCGTCGCTTCCGGGTCACGGTGGGCCAGCACGGTCCTTCCGCCGCGGGCGACACTCGCGGTGAGTACCCCTTCGGTGTTGCGGTACCTGAGGCCGTGCCGGTGCAGATCGTCGCCGAGCGTGCCGTAGGCCGGTCCCGACACGAACAGCGGATGCCACGAGGAGTACGTGTCGTGCACGTAGCCGGGAAGGGTCCGCTGCCCCGAGTCGACGAAACCTCCGAGACGCTCGCCTGCCTCGACCAGTGCGACCGACCAGCCGGCCTTGCCGAGTTCGGCCGCGGCGACGAGACCGTTGATTCCCGCCCCGACGACGACGGCGTCGACGGTGTCCCTGCCCCGGCTGCCCATGCGCCCGCGCACCTCCGGTCGGTGGATGCCCTGACGGCACCCTATCGCCGGAACGGGACCCCTTCACCCGTTCCGGCGCACCTGCGTATTCAGGAACACGAGTTTGTCGGGGTTGTTGACTATCCGAATGGTGGTGATCTTGCCGTCGGCGATGTCGAGGACGACGGCGAGCAGCGGCTGCTCCCCCACGGTCGCCAGCAGGCCGGGCTGGCCGTTGAGTTCCAGCACCGTCACGGCCAGACCCGGCACCTCGGTGCTCATCCAACCCAGATACCGCACGACCTTGTCCAGTCCGCGCACCGGTTTCCTCGCCGCGTGAGTCTTGCCGCCGCCGTCAGCCCACGAGACGACATCGGCGGCGAGCAGTTCCCTCAGCCCTTCGAGGTCCCCGCCTCTCGCCGCGGACAGAAACCGTTGCGCCATCTCCTTTCCCCGCCGCGGTGCAGAGGGGAACCGGGCACGTTCCTCCGCGACGCGCCGCCGCGCGCGGTGGTAGAGCTGCTGACTGTTGGCCTCGGTCAGATCGAGGATTTCCGCGATCTCCCTGTGCGCGTACTCGAATGCCTCCCTGAGCACGAACACCGCCCGTTCGGCCGGATTGAGCCGTTCCAGCAGCAGGAGAAAGGCCATCGACACCGAGTCGCGCTGCTCGGCCGTGTCGAGCGGGCCCAGCGCCGAGTCCTCGGTCGCCACCGGCTCGGGCAGCCACGGTCCGACGTAGCTTTCCCTGCGCGCGCGGGCCGAGCCGAGCCGCGTGAGGCACAGGTTGCCGAGCACCTTCGTCAGCCACGCCACCGGGACCTCGATGTCGGAGCGGTCCGCCGCGGTCCAGCGCAGAAACGTGTCCTGCACGGCGTCCTCGGCCTCGGCGGCGGAGCCCAGCATGCGGTAGGCGATGGCGAACAGCCTGGGACGCGCGGCCTCGAAGTCTTTCCCGTCCTTGCCGTCTTCCATGCCCTGTGCCACGACAGACATTCCGCGAGCATACGACCCTGGTGAGTGTTTCTCGCCGCCGTCAGCGCGGCTAGGCTGGATCAACATGATCAGCAGGCGTGAGCCAGGGCACGTTGTGGTTGTCGGCGCGGGCTTCGTCGGCCTGTGCACCGCGTGGTTCCTGCGCCGCTACGGCGTCGAGGTCACCGTGCTGGAGCGGGGCAGAACGGGCGAGGGCGCCTCGTGGGGCAACGCGGGCTGGCTCTCCCCAGCGCTCGCGGTTCCGCTGCCGGAACCGGCGACGCTGCGGGCAGGGCTTTCGGGTTTCCTCTCGCCGTCGGCTCCGCTCTACGTTCCCGCCGATCCCCGGCTCGCGCCGTTCTTGCTCTCACTCGCCCGCAACAGCACGTCGCGGCGCTGGAACAGCGGCATGGCCGCGCTGGCTCCGCTGAACAACAAGGCGCTGGCCGCGCACGACGAGTTGCCATCGGCCGTGACCGAGACACTGGCGCCGTGTCTCATCGCGACCCGGAACCATCAGCAACGCCAGGTGATCGTCACCGAACTGGAGCGGGTGAGGGCCGCTGGCCAGCACGTGGAGTTCGAACTGCTGACCGGCGTGCGGGCGCGGGAACTGGAACCGACGCTGTCCTCCCGGATCGGCAGCGCGCTGCGGCTTCACGGGCAGCGCTGCGTCGACCCGGTGAGCTATGTACGGGCACTCGCCGCCGCCGTCAGTGAGAAAGGCGTCCACATCGAGGAAGGCGCGGAGGTGACCTCGGTCGAGGCCACCGAACGCGGCGCGCGCGTCCACACCGCCGCAGGAGCGGTCCACGAACCCGACGCCGTCGTACTGGCCAACGGCGCGCTGCTCGACCGCCTCGCGCACGGATTCGGGGTGCGCAGGCACGTGCGCGCGGGCCGGGGCTACAGCTTCAGCGTGATTCCCCGTGTCATGCCCTCCGGCCCGGTCTACTTTCCCGCCGAGAAAGTCGTGTGCACTCCGCTGGGTGACCGGCTCAGAGTCTCCGGAATGATGGAGTTCCGGCCGGCCGACGCCCCGCTCGACCCCCGGCGCATCACGAGTGTCCTGAGCGCGGCGAGGCTCTTCGTACGCGATGTCGACTGGGATACGCGCTCCGACGAGTGGGTCGGTGCCCGGCCGTGCACCACCGACGGGCTCCCGCTCATCGGGCCGACGCTGTCCTCCCACGTCTACGTCGCGGGAGGACACGGCATGTGGGGCATGACCCACGGGCCGGTGAGCGGCAAGCTGCTGGCCGACACGATCGTCACGGGAGCCGCGCCCGTCGAACTGGCGCCGCTGCACCCGCTGCGCTGACCACGATCAGCTCGCGTTTCGCACCGCCTCGCCGGGTACCCCACTTTGACCATGCGTTGTCGCGAGCTTGAGGAGTGGAGGGGGCCGGGCTGCGCCGGTCCTTTCGAGCTGACCGTGCCCGCCGAGTTCCGCAACCTCGCCACGCTGCGGGCGCTCGCCAGGCATCTGGCGGCCCACGAGGGTTTCGGCCCCGACGAGGCCGCGGACGTGACGATCGCGGTCGACGAGGCGTGTACCTGCCTGATCCGCCGCTCCACCCCAGGCGCGATGCTGAACTGCCGCTACTCGGTCACCTTCGGAACGCTGCGGGTGGCGATCTCCACGACGACCACGCACGGTGGTCTCCCCCAGAACGACACGTTCGGCTGGCGGGTACTCGGCGTCGTCACCGACTCGCTGTCGGCTTGGCGCTGTGAAACCGGCCTGCACCAGCCGACAAGGCAGCTCGTGCACATCGATTTCACCAAGCAGTTTGCGCCGCACCGGCGCGGGTAGCCGAGTGGAGCGCGCTCGGTCGCACCGAGTGGGCAGGCGTCCGGTCCGCGCCTCGGGAGTCGCACGTGGACCGTCGGGGCCGCGCCTGCCGGACGGAAAGGACAACCGATGCGGTACCTGCCAGAGTTCAACTCGTCGCGGTGGCCGTCATGACCAGTTCAGCGTCGACACCGGCCACCGTGCCCCAGGTGTCCTGGCCGAGATTCGTCGTATTGGTCATCGGCGCGATATTCCTCGCGCTGGGCATCGCCGGATTCGTCACGCATGGTGACGCGGCGGGCGTCGACCACAGCCGGACCGTCCTCGGTTTCGGCGTGAGCGGGCTGCTCAACATCGTCCACATCGCCGCGGGCGTGCTCGGCCTGCTCGCCGCCCGCAAATCGGCCACAACGAGGGTTTACGGCTGGCTGCTCTTCTTCGCCTTCGCGGGACTCACCGCGTACACGATCTTCGCGACCGTCATCGGCGGTCCCGGTGACATCGTGAACGTCAACGCCGCCAACGCCTTCCTCTACGGGCTGAGCTGCGCGGCCGGGCTCGTCATCGCGCTGCTTCCCGAACACCGGCCACAGCGATGAAAATCGCCATGGTCTCCGAGCGGGCCAGTCCCTCGGCCTCCCTCGGCGATCAGAGCAGGCACGTCGCGGAACTTTCCGCCGCTCTGACGAGGGCTGGCCACGACATCACCGTCTACACGCGACGCGACGCTCCCGGGAGGCGATCGGGACCGACCGAGGACGGCTACCGGATCGTGCCCATTCCGGCGGGTCCGGCTCGGCCGCTTGAAACCGAAGACGTCCTCCCGCACCTCGGCACGTTCGCGGCTTTCCTCGACGACGCGTGGTCGGCCGAGCCGCCCGACCTCGTACACGCGCACTTCTGGATGTCCGGCATCACCGCGGTGACCGCGGCGAAAGCCATGGGCATCCCCATCACCCAGACCTTCCACACCCTCGCCGCGGAGGGCAGGACGGACGCCGCGACGGCCGAACGTGTCCGGCTGGAACGGCTCGTCGGCCGCAACGTAGCCAGAATCGTCGCGATGTCCACAGTGGAGGCCGATGAACTGGCAAGACTCGGCGTGCCGAGGGCCCGGATATCCGTGGTACCCGGCGGGGTCGACCTCGCCGTGTTCACGGCGACCGGCGTCACTCAGCCTCGCGCCAGAGGGTACCGGCTCGTCTCGGCGGGTGAGCTGTGCGAGGACTCGGGTTTCGACATCACCATCACGGCACTGCGCGCGCTGCCGGACACCGAACTGGTGATCGCGGGCAGAGCCGGTACCCGCGACACCATCTCCGCTGCCCTGCTGGAACATGCCGCGCGGCACGGGGTCGCCGACAGGGTGAGCCTGATCGGCGACGTGCCCGACACCGACCTTCCCGCGCTGCTGCGCTCCGCCGACGTCGTGGTGTGCACCCCGCGCGCGAAAGCGGCGGGCGGCACGCCGGTGGAGGCCATGGCCTGCGGCGTCCCGGTCGTCGCCGCCGGTGTCGGAGACCTCACCGACACGGTGGTGGACGGCGTCACCGGGACACTCGTGCCAGCCGACCGGCCGGACAACGTCGCCGAGGCGGTCAGGGAGCTGTTGCTGGACAACGCCTTGCGCGAGGCATACGGCATCGCGGGCAGTGACCGAGCCCGCTGCCGCTACTCGTGGGACAGGGTCGCCGCAGACACGTTCAGGGCCTACGAACACGTCCTCCCCGAACCGGCGCGCCCCGCGCTCCAGCCGGAGTGAGTCACACGGCGGCCGGCTGGGTGACCGCGAACGACAGCCTGCCGTTGCGCACGCTCACCGTGACGTGACCGCCCGCGCCGACGTCGCCGCGCAACAGCATCCCCGACAACACGTTGTCCACCTCGCGCTGAATGGTGCGCCGCAGCGGCCTCGCGCCGTACTCGGGCTGGTACCCGGCCTCGGAAAGCCAGCGCACCGCCTCCGGTTCGATCTCGACACCCACGTCCTGTGCCTTCGCCTTGCGCTTGGTCTCGCTCAGCAACAGCGACGTCACCTGCTCAAGCTGCTCCGGCGACAGCTTGCGGAACACGATGATCTCGTCGATGCGGTTGAGGAATTCGGGGCGGAAGCTCTCCCTGAGCCTGCGCATGAGCCGTTCCCTCAGCGGCTCGTCGGAATCACCTTCCACACCGGCCGAGAACCCGAGCGCGCCCTGCGTGCTGCTCAGCACCAGCTCGGAACCGATGTTGCTGGTCATGATCAGCACGGTGTTGGTGAAGTCGACCGTCCTACCGCGACCGTCGGTGAGCCTGCCGTCGTCGAGCACCTGCAACAGAATGTTGAACACGTCGGGGTGGGCCTTCTCGATCTCGTCGAGCAGCACCACCGAATACGGGTGCCTGCGCACCGCCTCGGTGAGCTGGCCGGCCTCGTCGTAGCCGACGTAGCCTGGCGGCGCTCCGATCAGCCGCGACACCGTGTGCCGCTCCCCGTATTCCGACATGTCGAGCCGGATCATCCTGTCCTCGCCACCGAAAAGCACCTCGGCCAGCGCTCTCGCCAGCTCGGTCTTGCCAACACCTGTTGGCCCGAGGAACAGGAAACTTCCCGAGGGCCGGTTGGGTTCCGCGAGACCGGCGCGGGTCCTGCGGACCGCCTCCGCGACGGCCTGCACGGCCTCGTCCTGGCCGACGACCCTGCCGTGCAGATGATCCTCAAGGTGCAGCAGCCGGTCGCGTTCCTCCTCGGTCAGCTGGCTGATCGGGATGCCGGTCTGCCTGGCGACGACCTCGGCGATGTCGACCGTGGCCACCTCGGGAACGTCGGCGGGCCGCTCCCCCTTTGCCACCTCCTCGATCCGTCCCCGCAGTTCCTTGATCTCGTCGCGCAGCGAGGAGGCCCGCTCGTAGTGCTCCTCGCTCACCGCCTGATCGCGGTCGCGGGTGAGCTGTTCCAGCCGCGACTCCAGGTCCCGCAGTTCTTCCGGCCGCCTTCGCGAGCGCATCCTGACGCGTGCCCCGGCCTGGTCGATCAGGTCGATCGCCTTGTCGGGAAGATGCCGGTCGTTGACGTAGCGATCCGACATCGTCGCCGCGGCGTCCAGCGCCTCGTCGGTGAACCGGACCTGGTGGTGAGCCTCGTACTGATCGCGCAACCCGTGCAGGATCAGGATCGTGTCGTCGACACTCGGCTCGGGGACCAGAATCGGCTGGAACCTGCGCTCGAAGGCGGGGTCGGTCTCCACATTGGTGCGATATTCGTCCAATGTGGTCGCTCCGACGATGTGCAGCTCACCCCTGGCAAGCGGTGGTTTGAGCATGTTCCCCGCCCCCATCGACCCTTCCGAGGAACCGGCGCCGACCACGGTGTGCAGCTCGTCGATGAACACGATCAGCTCGTCGCGGTGACCGCGGATCTCGTCGAGCAGCTTCGTCATCCGCTCCTCGAAGTCGCCCCGGTAACGGGTGCCCGCGACCATGGAGGTCACGTCGAGCTGCACGACCCTGCGGTCGATGAGCGTGTCCGGCACCTGACCGTCGACGATGCGCTGCGCGAGACCTTCGACGATGGCGGTCTTGCCGACCCCGGCCTCACCGATCAGTACCGGGTTGTTCTTGGTTCGCCGGGACAGCACCTCGATGGTCTGCTCGATCTCGTCGTCCCTGCCGACGACGGGATCCACCTGACCGTCGCGGGCCATCGCCGTGAGGTCGCGGCCGTAGGTGTCCAGCGTCTCGGTCTCGCTCGGCGGGGCGTGCCTGCCCCTGCCGGTGCCGGTTGCCGTGCCTGGATCCTGGCCCTGGATGACCCTGCGCATCGTGTCGGGGGTGACGCCGAACTCGCCGAGCGCCCTGCCCGCGCCGGAATCCTGACCGGCGACCATGGCGAGCAGCAGGTGTTCCGGGCCGATGTAGCTCGACCCGAGTCCCCTGGAGATCTGGTGTGCGTCGAGCAGGGTGCGCTTGGCTCCCGGCGTGAGTGCCGGGGTGCCGGTGCGCTGGGAGCCGTGGGGTGCCTCGCGCTCCACGCGCGCCGCGACGGCGTCGGGGTCGGCGCCCGCGCGCTGGATCAGTTCTCGACTGCCGGGCGATCGCGTCGCGGCCCACAGCAGATGCAGCGAGTCGAGCTCGTTTCCACCCCATTCGCGTGACTTCTCGACGGCTTCGGAGACCAGCGCCAGCGCTTGCTCGCTCATCAGCCGGGTGATGCCCACGGCCTGGGGCGGGCGGCCCGGTGTGGCGTTGCCGAAGAACTGGGCGAGAAACTGGTCGAAGGCGCTCGGACCGGAGTCCGAACCAAAGAAGCCGGTCATGGACGACCCTCCCTCTGCACGCGGGTACTCCCGGAAAGTGCTACCCACCCGGGAGGCGGGCCAATCCCCGCCGAGCCTGTCGGGTGCCAGGCAGCCCCGCGAGCCCGCGCTCCGGCGCGCGAGATCCGCACTCAGGCCGCCGAGATCTGCGTTCAAACCGTCGAGATCCGCACTCCGGACAGCGAGACCCGCGCTCGCGCGGGCGAGATCCGCACTCGGGAGGCGAGCCGTGCGTGCTGGTAAGTGAGATCCGCGCCCCGCCGCGTGCGAGTTCTGGCGCCAGGCGGGCGAGACCGCGGTGGGGTGGGTAGCCGGATGTGTATCTCGGCGACTCGAATGCAGAACTCGCGGCCCCTGACGGGGATCTCACCGTCCCGAACGCGGATCTCGGCGGCCTGGACGGGGGACTCGCGAGGTTTGGGGCTCGTGTGGGGGATGCCCGCGACAAACGGTTTGATTCCAGGCACAACGGGTAGCGATTGAGAGTCGAAAACGTCCACGCCAGACCCCAATCAACGGCACCCCGAGCACCGCGCCCCCACGGCTACAGCACAGACGAACCAGTGCCCAGCAGAGCAGCACCACAGCCCATACCAAGGCCGCCACATCCGCACCACCCCCGCACCACAGACGCATCAGGGCCACACCAGGGAACCAGCACAGACGCACACCGCGACACCACGGCAGCACACGGCCCGCCAACGGATACGACCACAACCCAGCCACGAGACCGCGGTCCGGCCGGTGAGGCACACCGGCCACGCACAACCCGCCGGGAACCACCGAAAACCCACAACCGCACACACCGGCGGCGGATGGACGCACGCGAGGTCCGTCCGCCGTGTGGAGGCAAAGATGGACTACAGCGTCGTCATCCCGACCACGGGCAGGGCGAGTCTCGTGGCGCTCCTGCGCGCACTGGGCAGCTCAAGGGGGCCACATCCGGCCGAGGTCATCGTCGTCGACGACCGGCGCGTCAGGAACGCGGACGGCAGTACACTCGACGCGCCTCTGACGCTACCGCGCATCCGGTTTCCCTTGCGGCAGCTGAGGTCGGCGAGTCGCGGCCCCGCCGCGGCGCGCAACGTCGGCTGGCGAGCCGCGACCACCGAGTGGATCGCCTTCCTCGACGACGACGTCGTGACCGATGTGGACTGGACGCAACGTCTTTCCGAAGACCTCGACGGGTTGCCTCAAGGGGTCGCCGCCTCGGTCGCCAGGATCGCCGCCGCCGTACCGGAAGACCGCCGCCCCACCGATCAGGAACGCGACGTGCTTCGGCTCAGCGGTACGAAGTGGACGGCGGCGGACGTCGCTTACCGGCGCGCGGCGCTGATCGAGGTCGGCGGCTTCGACGAGCGGTTCCCCCGCGCGTTCAGGGAGGACGCCGACCTCGCCTTGCGGGTGTGCAAGGCGGGTTACCGGATCGCCGAGGGCCGGAGGGTGACGACCCATCCCGTGCACAACGAGGGTTTCCTGGCGAGCGTGCGACGGCAGCGGCACAATGCCGACGACGCGTTGATGCGCGCCAAGCACGGCAGGCACTGGCGATCGCTGACCGGCGACACCCCTGGCAGGCTGGGCAGGCACGCGGTCACCACCCTCGCCGGATTCGCCACGCTCGGCGCGCTCGCCTCCCGCAACCGGCTGGCCACCGCGCTCGCCGGCGGTATGTGGGCGGGGCTGACCGCCGAACTGGCGGCCAAGCGCATCCGGTCTGGGCCCGCGTCACCGGGCGAGCTGGCCCGCATGCTGACGACGAGCCCACTGATTCCACCTGCCGCGTGCGCCTACCGGCTGGCGGGGGAACTACGGATCCGCGAACCGGCCGCCGTGCTGTTCGACAGGGACGACACGCTGATCGAGACGGTTCCCTCGCTCACCGACCCCGAACGAGTCCGCCCGCTGCCCGGCGTGGCGGCGGCGCTGCGCTCGCTCCGCGACGCCGGTGTGCTGCTCGGCGTGGTCAGCAACCAGTCGGGGATGTCCCAAGGCAACGGGGCGCGGCACGCGGTCGACGCGAGGGTCGACGAACTGCTCGGCCCATTCCAGACCTGGCAGGTGTGCCCGCACCGGCCCGCCGACGCCTGCCCGTGCCGGAGGCCGAAACCCGGTCTCGTACTGCGGGCGGCCGACGCGCTGGGGGTCGACGTGCGGCGGTGCGTCGTCGTGGGTGACACGGGTGCCGACGTCGACGCGGCGAGGGCCGCCGGTGCGCTGGGGGTGCTGGTGCCCTCGGAGCGCACCCGTTCCGACGACGTCACCCGCGCCCGCGCGCAGGCGCGAGTGGCACGAAACGTCGCCGAAGCGGTCCGGGTCGCCATGGACGTCCTGTAGGCCCTTGAACGCCGTTACCGCTCGTTCCGCTCCGAAATCAGGCCGACCACCCCGCCGACGTCGGACTCGGGAAGTACCCGCGCCACGTCGGCCTGCGACACGATGCCCACCAGCCCGGCACCGTCCTCGCTGACGGGCAGCCTGCGTACCTGATGATCGGCCATCGCGCGCAGCGCGTCGGCGGCGTCGTCATCGGGACGCACCGTCACCACGGGCCCGCGCACGACCTCACCGGCGTGTACCGCCATCGGGTCTTTGCCTTCCGCGAGCACCCGCACCACGATGTCCCTGTCGGTGAGCATGCCTTTGAGCCGCTTGTCCTCGCCCATGACAGGCACCGCCCCGATGTCGCCCGCCGCCATGACACGGGCGGCGCTCACCACGTTGTCGCTCGTGTCGACGTAATGAGGATTGCTGGTCATGATCTCGCTGACGTGGGTCATCGTCGGTCAGCTCCTTTCCGTTTCGAACCGTTCACCCCACCCGGCTACCCGGAGACGGGTGCTTTGCACCGACCCTCCGCCGGGTTAGGCTGCTGAGTCACGCTGGTTCCGGCGAACGGAATCACGGCGCTGGATGCCGCTGGAGGTGACATGCCCGAGCTACCCCCTCACAGCCCACTGCTGGACATCAGCGACGAGCGGCGCGGCGACAGCCTGATCGTGCGAGTGCACGGCGAGATCGACCTGAGCACGGGCCCTCCCCTCGAACAGCACCTTCGCGGCGCACTCGAATCGCTGCGCTCACCGAACCCGCTCGTCGTGGACCTCAGCGGCGTCGATTTCCTCGGCTCCTCAGGGCTGGCCCTGCTGCTGCACACGCACGAGGCGGCGCAGCGGCGAGGAACGCCGTTACGCATCGTCGCCGCGCAGCGGGCCATCCGGCGCCCGGTCGAGGCGGTGGGCCTGCGCACGACGCTGTCGCTGCACCCCACGGTGGAGTCCGCGCTCGGGTCCCCGGGCTGAGTGATCGCGTCCGATCCGTTCAAGACCTCCGGCGCGCCACGGCCGAGGATGGCTCCCATGAAACCTGACCTTTGCGCGGCGACGGACTTCATGGCGACGCGCGCGAGGACGCTCGACCGGCACCGGTTCCGGCACACGCTCGACGACCACGACAACCGCGCCGCGACACTGGCCGCGCTGGAGGCATACCGCAATCCCGACGGCGGCTACGGCTGGGGACTGGAGCCCGACCTGCGCTCCGCGGAGAGCCAGCCGGGGCCCGCGCTGCACGCTTTCGAGGTGTTCGGGGACATCGCACCGGCCACGAGCCCGCACGCGGAGCGACTGTGCGAGTGGCTTTCCTCGGTCACCCTGCGCGACGGCGGGTTGCCCTTCGCGCTGCCGGTGACCAGCCGCGCCGGATGCGCGCCGTTCTGGGCCGACGCCGACTCGACCGCGTCCTCGTTGCAGATTTCGGCGATCGTCGCGGCGAACGCGCACCGCGTCGCCGCCCGCGATCCCGCCGTAGCGAACCACCCGTGGCTGGACACCGTCACCGGCTACTGCGTGTCGGCGATCAGGGCGCTGACCGAACGGCCGCACGCGCTCGTACTCGCCTTCGCGATCCGGTTCCTCGGCGCGGCCTCGGCGACGGTGCCCGAAGCCCGTGTGCTGCTCGACGGCCTCGGCACGTTTCTGCCCGAGGACGGCCACCTGCTCGTGGAGGGCGGCTCGGCTGAGGAGTACCTGCGCCCGCTCGACTTCGCGCCCATGCCCGGTGACGACGCGCGCCGGTTGTTCTCCGCCGACGCGATCGCCGCCGACCTGCGCCGCCTCGCGGGGCGGCAACAGGCCGACGGCGGCTGGCCGGTCGACTTCGCCAGCTACTCCCCCGCCGCTTCGCTGGAATGGCGGGGCTACGCGACGGTGAGCGCCGTGTCGGTCCTGCGCGCCAACGGCGTCGGCTGACTCAGAACCGGAGGTTCGCCAGATAGCGGTAACCGACGGCGGCGGTGTTCACCGGGTCGGTCGGCGCGTCGTGCTCGACGATGTAGTCCTTCAGCTGACCGACCCAGGTGTCCCTGAACAGCCGCCGGAAGTCGATCGTCCCAGTGCCGAGGTCGGCGAAGCTTCCGTCCTCCGCCCTGTCCTTGACGTGAAACTGGGTGACCCTGCCGAAGTAGCGGTAGAACTCGCGCACCGGATCGGCGCCTCCGCTGACGATCCAGTACAGGTCGTGTTCGAAGTGGATGTTGTGCCGCGAGGTGTGCCGCGCTATGACGTCGATGGGCCGGACGCCGTCGATGGCCTGAAACTCGTGGGCGTGGTTGTGGTAGCCGTACTTGATCCCCGCCTTGCGGAACGCCTTGCCCGCCTTGTCGAGCCGCTTGGCGAAGTCGGTCCACTCCGCGATGGTGCCGTAGTTGGCGTAGGCACAGTCGGCGGTGCGGTAGCCGATGGTTTTCGCGTCGTCGATGAGTTGATCGACGTCGGCTCCGTTGAAGTCGACGTGTGCCGAGATCGCCCGCAGCCGGTACCTGTCGAGTACGCGCCGGAACTCCTTCGCTGAACGACCGTAGGTTCCGGCCAGTTCCACCGAGCGGTAACCGATGTCGGCAAGCGCCTCCATGGTTCCTTCGAGATCCGCTTCGAAGGCGTCGCGCAACGTGTAGAGCTGAATTCCGATGCGGTCCTTGGGAATCCGCCTTCCCCAGCCATGCCCCCAGCCCGCCGTCGCCACCCCCGGCGCGGCGACGGCGAGCCCAGCCGCAGCCGTGGCGACCCCGGCGGTACGCAGCATCGCGCGACGGGACAACCTCGTATCCGTCATGATCGATCAGTTCCTCTCGGCACTGAAGGCGGCGTCGAAGGCTGCCGCCGGCTTGTCGAAGTTGAGATTCCTGATGTAGTGAACGGCTTCGGCGGCACCCCTGAGCCGGTCCATGCCAGCGTCCTCCCACTCGACCGAAATAGGGCCGGTGTAACCGATGGAGTTGAGCGCCCGAAACGCGCTCTCCCAGTCGACGTCGCCGTGTCCCGTCGACACGAAATCCCAGCCACGACGGGGATCGGCCCACGCGAGGTGCGAGCCGAGCCGCCCGTTGCGGCCGTCGAACCGCTTCTTGGTGTCCTTGCAGTCCACGTGGTAGATCCGGTCGGCGAAATCGAGGATGAAACCGACCGGATCGAGGTCCTGCCACACGAAGTGCGAGGGATCCCAGTTGAGGCCGAACGCGGGCCGGTGGCCCACCGCCTCCAGCGTGCGCTGGGTCGTCCAGTAGTCGTAGGCGATCTCACTGGGATGTACCTCGTGCGCGAACCGGACACCGACCTCGTCGAACACGTCGAGAATGGGGTTCCAGCGGGCCGCGAAGTCGGCGTAGCCGTCGTCGATGGTGTCCTGCCCGACAGGGGGGAACATAGCGACGTACTTCCAGATCTTGGAACCGGTGAAGCCGATGACGGTGTCCACGCCCAGCTTCGCCGCGGCCCTCGCGGTGTCGGCCAGCTCGGCCGCCGCGCGCTGCCGCACGCCCTCCGGCTCACCGTCGCCCCAGATCCTGGCGGGCAGGATGTTGCGGTGCCGCTCGTCGATCGGGTCGTCGCACACCGCCTGGCCGACGAGGTGGTTGGAAATGGCCCACACTTTCAGTCCGTGCGATTCGAGCAGTTTCAGCCTGTTCTCGACGTAGTCCTCTTCGGACAGTGCACGGTCGACCTCGAAATGATCACCCGAGCACGCGATCTCAAGGCCGTCGTAGCCCCATTCGGCGGCCAGCCGACACACCTCGTCGAACGGAAGGTCGGCCCACTGGCCCGTGAACAGTGTGACGGGACGGCTCATCGGAACACTTCCTCTCGGATTCCTTGCAGATGCAGCAACAGATCACGCACATCGGTTCCGGCGAGACGACCGGAACTCTCCACAGTGGCCGGTATCGCGGGATCGGAACACAACAGCACCGGCCCATCGGCCGCTGAGTCGGGCAGCCTGCCGTGCGAGCCCCGCACCGGGGCCGGATCTGTGGGGACGACGTTCATCGCGTACCGGAGACCGGCCTTCTTGCGCACCAGATTGGCCGCCGCCTTGACCTTCACCAGTTTGTCGCCGGGGTCGAAGAACAACTCGGCCGGGTCGTAACCCGGTTTGCGGTGGATCTCCACTCCCCGCGCGAAATCCGGTTTGCGGTCGTCGTCAAGCCAGTAGTAGTAGGTGAACCACGCGCGCGGCTCGGCGACGGCGACGAACTCGCCCGCGCGTTCGTGGTCGATGCCGTAGCGGGCCTGGGCCTGCCGGTCGAGCACTTCGTCGACCCCGGTCAGCTCCGCCACGATCGCCCGCACCCTCGGCTGGTCGGCTTCGTCGCGCACATACACGTGGGCGACCTGGTGGTCGGCGACGGCGAACGCGCTGGAGGCCCACGGATCGAGGTACTCCATACCGTCCTGTGTGTACACCTCAAGCAACCCGGCCCTGCGCAGCGCCCTGTTGATGTCGACGGGGGTGTCGGCCTCCGTGATGCCGTACTCCGAGAGCGCGACCACCACGTAGCCCGCCTCCCGCGCGTCGGTCAACAGCGCGGCCACCTCGGTGTCGACGGCGCGGGCCGCCTCGGCGGCCTTGGCCGAACCGGGGCCGTAGCGTTGCAGGTCGTAGTCGAGGTGTGGCAGGTAGGTGAGCACGAGGTCGGGCCGCTGGGTGCGCAGCAGCCTGCGCGAGGCGCCGACGATCCACCGGGTGGAGGCGATCGAGGCGGTGGGGCCCCAGTACTGGAAGAGCGGAAACGGGCCGAGCGCTTCGGTCAGCTCGTCGTGCAGCGCCGGTGGCCGCGCGTAACAGTCGGGGGACTTGCGGCCGTCGGCGTGGTAGATGGGCCGTGGCGTGACGGTGAAGTCGGTACTCGCACCCATCGCGTACCACCAGCAGATGTTGGCCGCGGTGTACTCCGGCGCTGTTTCCCTCGCCGTCTCCCACAGCTTCGGTCCCCGCACGAGCCGGTTGTGCTGGCGCCACAGGTGGACCTCGCCGAGCTCGCGGAAGTACCAGCCGTTGCCGACGATGCCGTGCTGAGCGGGCATCGTCCCGGTCAGGAACGTCGACTGCGCGCTGCACGTGACGGCGGGAAGCACCGTGCCGAGCTGCGCCTGCCAGCCCCTCGTCGCCATCGCGGTGAGGTTGGGCATGTGCCGCAACAGCGAAGGGGTCATGCCGACGATGTCGAGCAGCAGCAGTTTCTTCACGGCAGCACCTCCGCGCGAGCCCAGTTCAGTTCCTCTGCGATTCCGGAAGCGAGATCCTGGCGCTGCGCGGGCGGCAGCACGTTCCAGGTGTAGGTCTCCACCTCGACATGCGGCAGCTCGCCACCGAGAGCGCCGAGCGCCCCGATCGTCTCGGTGAGCACCGAGGTCGTCGAACTCAGCGGCGCGCTCGGCCGCGCGTGCAGCGGGACGTGGAAGTGCACGCGCCACGGTCCCGTCGCGGGCAGTTCGTCCATCGCGGCCGGAAGATCGTCGGCGGCGAGCACCGCTCCCGAAGCCGACAGTTCGCGCACCTGGTGCAGATAGCGGGGCTCGGAGAACTCGGCAAGCGCCGCCATTGCCGCCGGATCGGCGGGGTTCTCGACATGCAGCGCGGCCGAAGCCTGCACCTTCACCACTTTCAGCCCTGACTCGGCAATGGTTTTGACCGTGGCGGCGGGATCGGCGAACGACACCGCGAGATGGCAGGTGTCGAGGCACAGTCCGATGTGCTCGGGGTCGACCCTTCCGGAAAGCCAGCGCACCGCGTCGGCAACGGTGTCGAGCACGCACCCCGGTTCGGGCTCGACCGCGATGCGGATCGGCCGCTCGTTGCGGGCCAGCGAAGTGCGCAGCACCCTGGCGACCTCGTCGAAGGCGATCGCGGATCGCACGTCGTGTGAAGTGCTCCACGGCGTCCGCCACGCGAGCGGCAATGTCGAGATGCTTCCGTAGCTCGCTTCGGGATCGAGCAGATCGGCCAGCACGGTCACACAGTCCAATGTGTACCGTAACCGTCTCGGGTCGGTCCAGGTCGGCAGGTAGACCGAGTGCTTGACGACATCGTCGTGAAAACCACCGTAGGGGAAGGCGTTCATCGTCCGGACGGCGAGCCCTCGCGCGCTCAGTTCGGCCGCGAGCCGCTTCCTGGCGCTACGGTCGGTGGCCAGCCCCGACGCGACACCGGCGGCGAGCCACAATCCGATCCCGAGCCGGTCGGCGCCGAGATGTTCCGCGACGGGAACGGCATAGGTGTCGAGCTGCCGTAGTATCCCTTCCAGGTCCTCGGCGGGGTGCACGTTGGTGCAGTAGGACAGCAGCATTACGCCCTCGCCCCGCGCAGCACCGAGTTGCCCTCGAACGTCGCCGCGCTCCCCTCGTCGCTGGGAAACGGATCGAGCATGAGTTTGCCGCTCTTGCCGTAGAAAGCAACCGGGTTCGACCACAGCACCGTGTCCACGGCGGACTCGGTGAACCCGGCTTCGAGCATGGCCGTACCGGTGGCCTGCGTCTTGAGCGGATCGGAACGTCCCCAGTCGGCAGCCGAGTTGACGAGCATGCGGTCGGTACCGTACTCGCGCAGGATCGCCACCATGCGCTGTTCGTCCATTTTGGTGTCGGGGTAGATGGAAAAACCCATCCAGCAACCGGAATCGGCGACGACCCCGACGGTCAGCTCGTTGAGGTGATCTACGACGACCCGGTCCGGCGCGATACCCGAATCGGCGACCACGTCCAGCGTGCGTTTGGTCCCGGCGAGTTTGTCCCTGTGCGGGGTGTGCACGAGCACGGGGAGATCGTGTTCGACGGCGAGTGCGAGCTGCCGGGTGAACGCCTTCTCCTCGGCATCGGTCATCGAGTCGTAGCCGACCTCGCCGACCGCGACGACGCCGTCCTTGGCGAGGTAGCGCGGCAACAGGTCGAGCACTTCGGCGCAACGCGGATCGTTGGCCTCCTTGGGATTCAGCGCGATCGTGCAGTGGTGCCGGATGCCGAACTGCGCGGCGCGGAACCGTTCCCAGCCGATGAGCCCGTCGAAGTAGTCGACGAAGGAACCGACGCTGGTTCGGGGCTGGCCGAGCCAGAACGCAGGCTCGACGAGCGCGCGAACCCCAGCCGCGTACATCGCCTCGTAGTCGCCGGTGGTACGGGAGGTCATGTGGATGTGCGGATCGAAGATTCTCATGCCGTGGCCTCCTTGATGATCGCTTCGGCGTCGCCGGGGACCGCCCTGCCCGCCGCTCTGCGTTCGGCCGCGAAATCGGCGACCATCCGCACCAGCTCTTCGTCGGCCCGTTCGGCGAGCCCGCTGACCGCGGCGAGCGGAACACCGGTGAACAGGCACTTGAGCACGCCGTGCCGCCAGGTGTGCGCGTCGAGATGCCTGGCGGCGAACGGACCGAGCGCCGCCGCGACAAGGCCGGTGTCGTTGGCGCGCAACGCATCCTCGACCAGCCGCAGCCCCGCCTCGATCGCGTCCTCGGGAAGCAGGTGCAGTCCGCGTAGCACTCCTCTGCGTTCTGCCCCGTCGCCGTAACGGTAGAGCGCGGTGATCTCGGCGGCGAGATCGGCTGGCGGCAACGCGGCGAGCAGATTCACCCTCGCCTTGTCGTCCACCGTTCCCTCGATCAGCCCGGAACCCTCCGGCGCCGACCTTCCCGCCATGCGGCCCACCGAGGGGAACAGGGTCCGGATCTTCACCGGATCGGCGGCGATGTCGCGCCGTGCCGAGGAAATCCACTCCGCGGCCCGCAGCGCCTCGATGCCCCGGCGCGCGACGTCGGGAGCGGCGTGGCTGTGCCGGGGCAATTCGATGGCCGCGAGGCCCGGATAGCCCACCTCGGCGAGCGCGGCGACGGTCTCGACCAGATCGAGCCCGCCCTCCCCGAATTCGAGGTGTTCGTGGACGCCGGGCAGCATGTCGTCCAGTTGCACGTTGAACAGCAACCCGCCCACCTGGCGCACGCATTCGGCGGCCGACACCGGCTCGACCGCGACGCAGTGCCCCACGTCGAGGGTGATGCCGAGCCGCTCCGGCGAGCCGAGCGTGTGCCTCAGTTCCAGCGCCTGCTCGACGTGCTGTACGAAGTGACCTGGCTCGGGTTCGAGCGCGTAGCGGACTCCCGCCTCGGCGAGGCCACCGTCCGACAGCACGGCCTCGACACCTTCGGCGAGCCGGGACCACGCCACCGGTTCGTCCACATCGGATGGTGCGACGCCGGACCAGAACGACACGCAGTCGGCGCCGAGTTCGGCCGCGATCCGGCCCGCGCGCAGCAGGAAGTCGATCCGGGCAGCCGGATCGGCCGACACGAGCGTCGGCTGGTGTTTGCGCAGGGGATCGAGCAGGAACCGCGCGCCGGTCTCGACGACGACACTCAGCCCCAGCCGGTCGAGCAGGCCCGCCACCCTGCTGGTCTCGGCTGCCACGTCGTCGGCGAAGGGATCGAGGTGTGCGTGGTCGAGGGTCAGCGCGACACCGGTGTAGCCGAGATCGGCGATGATCCGCAGCGCCTCGTCCAGCCGGTGGTTGGCGAAACCGTTGGTGCCGTAGCCGAATCGCAGGGTCATGTCGGGCTCACCTTCCTCGCCAGCTTCCTGGCCAGCGGCAGCGCCGCGGCGAGCACGGCGGCCGTGCGCACCGCGCCGTTGCGGGCGGCGAGACTGGCCTGCAACGGGACCATGCCGTGGATTCCGGCAGCCGTGGCCGTCCTGACGCTGGCCGCCGTGGGGCGCCGCGCCGCGCCGAGTTGCGCGGCTCCCACGGTGAAGGCATATCCCGCGCCGAAGCCCAGTGCCGCGATCCTGCTCGCCCCGCCGTTCGCTCCCCCGCGACCGGCGACCGCGATTCCCGTCGCCGCCGTTGTTCCGGCCAGTGCCGCACCCGCCGTGGTGACCGAGCCGCCGTGCACCTCGCCGCCGGACAGGGCGGTGACGCCGAGCGTGTGCACGGCGAGCGCGCAGGCGGCCGGTGCCGCCGGCCGCCACCGGCCTCCGGCACCGAGCAGGACGTCGAGTGCCCTGCACACCGACATACCCACCGGCCCTAGTGCCGTGCCCTTGAGCCTGGTGTCGTAGGTCCACACCGCCGCCGCGAGAACCGCCGCGGTGCGGGCCGCGCGCTGACCACCCCCGAACCCGGCGAGGCCGAGCCCGGCGGCGGTCAGCGCACCCCCAGTGACGAGTGCCGCGCCCGGTGTCACTCGCCCGGAAGGGATCGGCCGCTCGGGTCGTTCGACCGCGTCGAGCTTCCGGTCCGCCCAGTCGTTGAGGGCCATGCCCGCCCAGTACAGCGCGACGGAAGACAGTGGCAGCGCCCACTGCCTGCCCCGCAGCGGCATTCCAGCCGCCGCGGCTCCCGCGACGGTGTCGCCGACGACGGTCAGTGCGGCGGGCGCCCTCACCAGGTCCACATAGGACCGAAGCCGTGCCGTCACAGCTCACCGGCCCACGACACGAGCGCGGCGAACTGCTCGGCGAGCCGGTGCTCGTCGGTGCCGACAGGGTCCTTGAAGAAGAAACCGAGCGCGCCGAGCGGACCGGCCTTTCCAGCCGCGTGCGCCGCCGAGGTGAACCTGGCGAGATCGAGTACCAGCGGGGCCGCGAGCGCCGAATCGTATCCGCTCCAGGTGAACTGCACGCTCATCCGCACCCCGAGGAAACCGGAGAACGACACGTGATCCCACGCGATCTTCTGCTCGCCGAGATCGGGCACGTTGTCGATGTGCAGTGGGGCGGTGACCTCGGAGCCGAGCAGTGTGGCGAGGCCCCTTCCCTTCGAGGCGAGCTTGCTGCCCGCGTGCTCGGCGTCGGCGAGGGTGAGCCCGTCGCCCCCGCCGAGCAGATTCGTGCCCGACCAGGACCGCACTGACAGCGCTCTTGCCGCGAACATGGGAGCGAGCGTGCTGCGCACGAGCGTCTCGCCGGTCTTGCCGTCCGAACCCGCGTACGGGATCGCCTGCCTGCGGGCGAGTTCGGTCAGCGCGGGCAACCGGATACCGGTCGATGGCGTGAAGTCGACAAAGGGACAACCCGCACGTATGGCGGCGTAGGCGGCGACCGAACTCGGCGGCAGCACCGTTCTTCCCGGCACGGCCATGGCAGCTTCGAGCGCTTCCAGCGTGCGATGTTCCGGTAGCGAGGGAAACACCGGTTCGGTCGAGGACACGTTGACGACGACGACCCTGTCGAGGCCGTGCCGCGAGGAGAACTCGCCGATGTCGTCGGCGAGCCGCCTCGCCGCGTCGGCCTGGGAGCCGGAATGCGTCGCCGGGTGGTAACCACCTCGAATATCACCGTCCACCTCGGACAGTCCGGAACGGACCGCGTCGAGCACCCGGTGCGGGATCACACCCGAATCGGTGAGCAGTTCCGCACGTTTGTCGAGCGCGGTTTCGGCGATGTCGTGCCCGCCGACCCTGATCTCGTCCCACGTGGGCAGACCGGAGCCCTCGAACTGGGGAAGCGCGCTGACGCAGCCCTCCGGCTGGACGATCCTGTCCCGCAACGCGAGCAGTCCCGCGATCGCCGTAGTGGCAACCGAACCTCGCGCGCCGACCAACCACAACCCGATGGATACCATACCTGTCACCTTCTGTACCGGGGATGGGGCGGACGAGCCGAGGGGGCGACGCCACGATGGGCACCGCCCCCTCGGGTCCTAACTCCCGTTGGACGCCAACCGTAGCGGCGCCACCCCTTCGATGTGTTCGATCACGGCCCGCGCGTCGCGCACGAGGGTGCTCGCGACGCCCTGATCGCTGATCTCGCCCGCCGCGTCGGCGAACTTCCTGAGCTCCTTCACCGCCTTGACGTCGTTGCCGTTCGCCTCCGCCTTGCGAATCTTGGCGACCTGCGAGGACAACGAAACGTAGTCGGGCAGCGAGAGCCGGTTGCTCGCCCTGAACCGGTCGACGAGCTGACCGATGTCCCGCAACGACGTCGTGGACGCGAACGCCACCGTCTGCTCGGCGGTGTTGCCCGCGTTGTCGGTCGCGGTGACGTTCAGCGAGTGCAACCCGAGCGGCAGCTGGTGCAGCGGCACCACCGTGCCCGAGGCGACCGGTTCACCGTCGAGCGATGCTGACTGTCGCGCGATCCCCGAGGTCGCGTCACCTGCCAGCCACGACACGACGAGGTCGCTCGCGTCGCCGTACACCCTGCCCTCGGCGACACCGGCCACCATCACCGTCGGCTTCGTGCCGTCGATGCTGACGGTGGCTGCCTTGTCGGCCTCCACGTTGCCCGCGACGTCGACCGCCCGGTAGAGCAGGCTGTGCTCACCGTCGCCGCTGATCACCACCGGCTCCGAGTAGGTCGTCCACTCGCCGTCCCCAAGCCGCCATTCGATCCGCTCGACACCGGAGCCCTCGTCGGTGGCCTCCAGCGTCACCGGGACCTCGCCCTGGTGCCAGCCACCGGTTCCCGGCTCGCTGAACGAAGCCTCGGTGACCGGCGGCGTCACATCCAGTTCCTTGATCTGGATGTTCCTGAACGACACGTCGTCACCATCGCCGTGGTTCTGGATACCGACGAAACCGTTGGTGAGGTCCCTCGCGGGGTCGGTGCTGACGAAGTCGTTGATCAGCACGTCGTTGAGGTAGACCTTGATGGTCTGGCCCTGTACCACGATCTCGTAGGCGTTCCACTCTCCCGGCGGGTTGAGCGCGGCGTCCCTCGCCTCGATGTCGGCCGACTGGAAGGTGTAGATCGAGCCGGTCGTGCGGTCGTCGGCGTCGGTGGCGTCGATCTGGATCTCGTAGCCCTCGTTCACCGCGACCCACGGATCGTCACCGGGATCGGGGAACCCGACGAACACACCGGAGTTGTCGTCTCCGGCCATCTTCCAGTCCAGCTTGAGACTGTAGGCGGAGAACTCCTGCTCGAACCAGTACAGCCCCATCCCCCCGGTAGAGCGGATGGTGCAGTCGTCCTGGAACTCGAAGGAGCCAGGGCCCGCCTGGTTCCAGCTCGCCATGCTGTCCTCGGTGCCGTCGAAGAGCATGGAGTAGCCCTCCTGCGGCTGCCCTGGCTCGCACGACGGTGGCGTCCCCGGCTCGGCGACCCCGCTGCCCGCGAAGTTCACCGCGTCCACATCGAACAGACCACCGACACCGGTTCCCTTGAACACCAGGTACAACGGCTGCGTGCCGCCGGGATCGGTCACCGCAACCGGATCGAGGTCGACATAGTCGTCGAAGCTTCCGGTGTTGGCGACGTCGACCGTGTGCAGTACCGGACCGTCGGGAGCGCCGGAACGCAACTCGATCTGGCCTCCCGCGCCACCGGAGGACACCCGGTAGCCGACGGCCTCGATTCCGCTGAGGTTGGCCGGATCGAACTCGATCCAGTCACCGTCGTCGATGTAGCCGACGCGCTTGCCTCCGCTCGCGCCGTCCCCTTCGACCACCTGAACTCCATTGTGGTCGCTGAAGAACTCGGCCTGCTTCAGCTTGGGTTGCAGGATGTTCTGGTCCGAGCCGGTCAGCGCGGGAACACCCTCGGCACCGTTGTCGGTGTAGCTGGCGTCGATGATGCCGAAGATGTCGGCGTCGAGACCGTGTCCCTCGTCGGCGGGAGTGCTGATGACTCCCTCACAGCCGGTCGCCCTCGACAGCGGGTGACCGTGGTTGTCGTGACCGAGGATGTACTCGACCGTCACCTTGGAACAGTCGATCTCACCGTCTTCCGGATCGGTTACGGTGACCTTGAAGGGCACCGAGTCACCGAAACCGAAGAAGCCGCCGTTGACCGGAGTTTCCAGTGTCACGGCCGGTTCGGTGTTGCCGACGGTGATCGTCACGCTCGCCGCGCCGGTGAGCCCGGTTTCGTCTGTCACGGCGAGCCTGGCCTGATACTGGCCGTTCTCACCGTAGGTGTGGGTCACGGGCCCCGCTTCGGTGGAGTCGGTCGTCCCGTCACCGTCGAAGTCCCACTCGTAGCTCAGCTCGTCCCCGTCGGGATCGGTGGTACCCGAGGGATCGAAGGTGACCTCAAGCGGACCGGGCCCCGACGTCGTGTCGGCGCTGAGCTGCACCTGCGGAGTCCGGTTACCCTTGGTGTAGTCGATGCGGTAGACGGCCGAGTCGGCCGCGCCTCCGAAGTACCCGCTGCCGTAGTCCAGCACGTAGAGCGAACCGTCCGGACCGAACTCGATGTTCATCGGCCTGGTCAGGGTCATCGAGTCGAAGAACGGCGCGATGTCGCCCCGTTCGCCGTCAGGACCGACGGTGATCTCCTTGATCCAGCCGCGATCCCACTCGTAGGCGAAGTTCTTGCCGTCGTAGTACTCGGGGAACTTCGTCAGCGAGTCGAGTTCGGGATCGAACCGGTAGACGGGGCCGCCCATGGGCGACTCGCCACCGGTTCCGAACTCGGGCACCGAACCGCCGTCGTAGGGAATCCACGCCGGTTGCGCGGGCGGAAGGTCGACGAGCCCGGTGTTGTGCGGGCTCTCGTTCTTCGGTGCCGCGCAGTCGAACAACTCGCCCGAGGCGCCGGTCGCGAAGTCGTAGTCGTTGTACGCCACGTTGTCGCCGACACAGTACGGCCAGCCGAAGTTGCCCGGCTCCTTGATCAGGTTGAACTCGACCATGCCGCCAGGCCCCCTGTTCGGGTTGGCCGAGCCGGCATCCGGACCGTAGTCACCGAGGTAGATCCAGCCGGTCTCCTTGTCGACGGCGAACCGGAACGGGTTCCGGAAGCCCATCGCGTAGATCTCCGGCCTCGTCTTGTCCGTTCCCTCCGCGAAGAGGTTTCCCTCGGGGATCGTGTAACCGCCGTCCTCGCCGACCTTGATGCGCAACAACTTTCCGCGCAGGTCGTTGGTGTTGGCGGAACTGCGCTGCCCGTCGAAGACCGGGTTGCGGTCGGCTCGCTCGTCGATGGGCGTGTACCCGTCGGAGGCGAAGGGGTTCGTGTCGTCCCCTGTGGACAGCAACAGGTTTCCTTCGGCGTCGAAGTCGATCTCGCCACCGGCGTGGCAGCAGATCCCCCTCTCCGCGTCGACCCGCATGATCTGCTGTTCACTGTCGAGGTCGAGCGTGCCCTCTTCGGTCAGCTGGTACCTGGAGAGCTGGTTGTATCCCTTGAACGGCGCGAAATCCGCCTCGGTTCCGTTCTCCGGCGCGTCTCCCTGCGGGGTGTCGAGCGGGGGCGCGTAGTAGAGGTAGACCCACCTGTTGTCTTCGAAGCCGGGGTCGACCGCGATTCCCTGCAACCCGTCCTCGTCGTGGTTGTACACCGGGATCGTCGCGGCGACCGTCGTCGTCGCCTCGGGAGTCGTCAGGAACACCCTTCCGTCGCGGGAGGTGTGCAGCACCCTGCGGTCCGGCAGTACGGCGATCGCGATCGGCTCCCCGGTGACCTGCTCGCCCTTGGCGAGGGTGATCTGGTCGAAGTCGTCATCGGAAGGCACGCCGCCGTTGTCGTCGGGCGGCTGGCAATCTCCGTCGGCCAGTCCGGCCGCGTACCGGATCCCGCCGGAAAGGTGTTGCAGGAACTCGGTTTCGGCGAAGGATTCGACGGTGTGCCCGCCACCGGTGTACCAGGCCCTGCCACCGCTGTTCTCGTGACACCAGGCGATCGGATGGTCGCCCATCGCGCCGTTTCCGGGGTCGTAGCTCGCTTCGTCGAGAGACGCGAGCACGTGCACGTCCTGGCGCGGGTTGTCGCGGTAGTTGTACCACTCGTCGGTGCGGGTCCACTCCTGCGGAAGCCCCTGCGTCGAGGGATGCTCGCCGTCCTCGACGGCGACGGTCGCCTCTTGGATGTGCGGGTGAGAATCGAAATAGGCACCCACGAGATCGCCGTACCACGGCCATTCGTATTCGGTGTCCGAAGCCGCGTGCACCCCGGCGTAGCCGCCACCCCCGGCGACATAGCGTTCGAAAGCGCCTTGCTGCTCGTCATCGAGCACGTCCCCAGTCGTGGACAACCACACCACCGCGTCGAAGCGGGCGAGGTTGTCGTCGGTGAACGCCGTCGCGTCTTCGGTTGCCTCGACGGTGAATCCGCCTTCGGCCCCCAGTTGCGTAATCGCCTCGATACCCGCTGGTATCGAATCATGCCGGAAACCCGCGGTCTTGGAGAACACCAAGACGGCGGCTTCTTCTTGCTCTGGTTGGGTTTCCGGTGCTTGCTTCTGCTGCGCGGCGGCGCTGACACCGGCACCACCGAAACCGGTGCACAGTGCCAACGCCGCCGCGCCTAAACGCCATCGATATCGAGGAGAGCTTTTCCGTGGTGTGGTACTACTGCTTCGTCGCACTGGTACCTTTCTCCTTGTTCGACCGGTGGGGAATTAGGTCGTGCTGTCCACCTGCTCCCAGCGCGTACCCTCGGCAGCGCTGCGCTCGACCGCCGCCAGCACGCGCTGCACGCGCAGTCCGTCGGCGAAACTCGGTTGTGGTGCGGTTTTCGTGCCGATCGCCGTCAGCAGATCGGCGATCTCGTGGGTGAAGGTGTGCTCATAACCCAGCAGATGTCCAGGCGGCCACCACGCCTTGAGGTAGGGGTGGTCGGCCTCGGTGACGACGATGCGCCGGAATCCCGCCGTGGCACCGGGTTCTTCCGCGTCGTAGAACCACAGGTCGTTCATGGCCTCGAAATCGAAGGAAAGGCTTCCTCGCGATCCGTTGATCTCGATGCGCATGGCGTTCTTCCTGCCCAGCGCGTAACGGGTGGCTTCGAAGGTCGCCACCGCGCCGGAGGCGAACCGGCCGGTGAACACTGCGCAGTCGTCGACGGTCACCGGCTCCTCGGTACCGCCGGGGCCCGGCCGCCTCGGCACGAAGGTGTGCGTGAAGCCCGCGACACCGGTGAGCACGTCACCGGTGACGAACTGGGTAGCGTCGACGATGTGCGCGCCGATGTCGCCGAGCGCGCCCGAACCCGCCTGTTCCTTGCGAAGCCGCCAGGTCATCGGAGCGTCCTCGTCGGCGAGCCAGTCCTGGAGGTACACCGCGCGCACGTGCCGCACCTCGCCGATCCTGCCCTCCTCGACGAGTTTCCTCGCCAGTGCCAGCGCGGGCACCCTCCGGTAGTTGAAGGCGACCATGGAGTAGACGCCGTTCGCCCGCGCGCGCTCTGCCGCCTCCGTCATGCGCTCGGCCTCGGCGACCGTGTTGGCGAGCGGTTTCTCGCACAGCACATGCTTTCCCGCGTTCAGCGCGGCGATGGCGATCTCGGCATGGGTGTCGCCGGGCGTGCAGATGTCGACGAGGTCGACGTCGTCGCGCTCGATCAGTGCCCGCCAGTCGGTCTCCACCGACGACCAGCCGAACCGGCCCGCCGCCTCCTTCACCCGCTGCGCGTCACGGCCGCCGAGTGCCACCATGCGCGGGGTGAGCGGGAGATCGAAGAAACGGTGCACGTTACGCCACGCCTGCGAGTGCACGGCTCCCATGAACGCGTGCCCGACCATGGCAACGCCCAGCCCGGAAGGCGGCTGGACCTGATGTTCGTTCGAAGTGCCTTCCGTCACGAGTCGAACCCGACGTCCATATAGGAATCCACATTCTCCTTCGTCACCACGGCCGAGTAGGTCGTGACCTCGGCCGGGATTTCGTGTTCCGCGAGATCGGCGAGTCCCTTGTCCTGGCCGAGCAGCCTGGCCATCGCGATGGCGGAGGAGGCCATCGAAGGGCTGTAGAGCACGGTCGCCTTCACCGGGCCGGAGTCCTCTTTGATCAGTGTCATCATGTTGCGCGAACCGGCACCGCCGACCATGAAGAAATCGCTGCGGCCGGAACTCTCGATCGCCGCGACGACCCCGACGCCCTGGTCGTCGTCGTGGTTCCACAGCGCGTGCAGGTTTTGCGCGCCCTGCAACAGGTTCGAGGTCTGCCGCTCTCCCGATTCCGGGGTGAACTCCGCGGCGACCCTCGGGCCCACGCTGAAGCCTTGTTGTTCCAGCGCGTCCTTGAATCCCTGACTGCGTTCCTGGGTCAACGGCAGCGAGTCGATCCCGGCGACCTCACCGATGACGGGATTGTTCACGTTCTGCCGTTTCAGCTCGGTGGCGATGTAGTTGCCCGCGTTGACGCCCATACGGTAGTTGTCACCGCCGATCCAGGTCCGGTAGGCCAGCGGCGTGTCGAAAACGCGGTCGACGTTGACCACGGGAATACCGGCGTCCATGGCCTGCCTGCCGGCCGACGTCAGTGCCTTGCCGTCGAACGGCAGGATCACCAGCACGTCGACACCGGCGTTGATGAGCTGTTCCACCTGCGCGATCTGCTGGTTGACGTCGTTGGTTCCCTCCGTCGCGTTCAGCGTGACGTCGGAGAACTGCTCCGCCGAAGCCCTGGCGTTGATGGTCATGGCCGCCATCCAGCCGTGGTCGGCCGCCGGTGCCGAGAAGCCGATGGTCACCGGCTGCCCCGGTTCCGAGTTGGCGCCCTGCCCGTTGCCTGCCTGCTGCGGCGTGTTCTGTGCTTCCGGTTCGTTGGACGTACAGCCGACGAGCACGGCACCCGCGCCGAGCCCTGCCGCGCCGAAGAGGAATCCACGTCGGGCTAAATTGGTTCTCGTCATGACTGGCTCCCGGTCGGTTGGGTGTCGGGTTCGGACGGTGCTCTCGGCTTTCCCTTGCGCTGCCGCGCCGTGTGCTGCAACAGCACGGCACCTACGATGATCGCGCCCTTGGCGATGTTCTGGATGTCGGTGTCGAGGTTGTTCTGGGTGAAGATGCTGTTCAAAACGGTGAAGATCAGCACGCCGATGAGCGTGCCGATGAGGCTGCCCCTTCCCCCTGACAGCAGGGTTCCTCCGATGACGACGGCCGCGATCGCGTCGAGTTCGTAGAAGAGACCGTTCGTCGAGGCGCCCGACGTGGTGCGCGCGACGACCATCGTGGCCGCGATGCCGCAGCACAGGCCGCTGATGCCGTACACGAGCGCGGTGTGCAGCTTGACGTTGATGCCGGAAAGCCGCGCGGCCTCGCTGTTGCCGCCGATCGCGTAGGTCCGCCTGCCGAACGTGGTGCGGTTGAGCACGATCCAGCCCACGACGAACACCATTGCCAGCATGATCACCAGCACCGGGATACCGAGGAACGAGGCGCGGAAGAAGCTCGTGAACCCGCTCTCGGTCACCACCTGGGTGCGCCTGCCGCTCAGCCGTTCCGCGAGTCCCTTGGCAGAGGCCATCATCGCCAGCGTCATGATGAAGGGCACGACCTTGCCGTAGGAGACGAGCACGCCGTTGACGAGCCCGCAGCCGAGCCCGACGAGCAGCGCGCACAGCACCATGACGACCGGGCCGTAGGACTGGGTCGCGAGTGTCGTCATCCACACGCTGGAAAGCGCGACCATGGAGCCGACGGAAAGGTCGATACCGCCCGCGATGATGACGAAGGTCATGCCGACGCTGACGACGCCGATGGCGGCGGCCAGCCGCAACATCGTGGAGATGTTCTCCTGCGTCAAAAACGTGTCGGGCTGGGTGATGAAACCGATGAGGCACAGCAAAAGCAGCACCCCGCCGAGGCCGAGCAAGCGCACGTCGACGGGGAACGAACGGCGCTTCCCTCCCTCCTCGGCCGGGCTCACCGGCGACCGGTCGAGAGCCTTGGTCACGCCGCACTTCCTTCCATAACCATGTCGAGTACGCCTGCCTCGCTCAGCTCGCTCGCGCGGCGGTCGGCCAGTACCTTGCCGTCCCTGAGCACGAGCACGCGGTCGGAGAGACCGAGCACCTCGGGAATTTCGCTTGATACGAGCACGATGGCGACACCGCTTTCGGCCAGTTCGTGAATCAGCCGGTACAGTTCCGCCCTCGCGCCGACGTCGACGCCACGCGTCGGTTCGTCGAGCAACAGCACCTTGCAGCCGTGCACGAGCCAGCGGGCGACGACGGCTTTCTGCTGGTTGCCACCGGAGAGCGTGCGCACGATGCGCCGGGGGTCGGCAGGACGAAGGTCAAGTCGCTCCAAAGTGGATCGTGAGTCGCGGACCTCCCTTCCCCGCTGCGAGAAACCCGCGGTGCTGTACTCGCCGAGACTGGCCAGCGTCACGTTGTGAGTCACGGACATGTCAAGCAACAGGCCCTGGCTCTTGCGTTCCTCGGGGGCGAGCCCGACCCCTGCCTTGACGGCGGAGGACACGCTTCCCGCACGTAGCGTCTTTCCGCCGACCGTCACCGTTCCCGCGTCGGCCTTGCGCGCGCCGAACACCGTTTCCAGTACCTCGCTGCGGCCTGCCCCGACGAGCCCGGCGAGCCCGACGATCTCCCCCGCCCTCACCGAGAAGGTGACGTCGGAGAACTCGTCGCGCCTGCCGAGCCCTTGCACGTCGAGCACGACGTCGCCGAACTCGACCTTGGCCTCGCCCGCCTCGCGGAACGCGGTCTGCACCTTGCGGCCGGCCATGAGGTCGACGAGATCGGAGGTGGGACTGCCTGCCGCGTCGAGGTTCGCCGCGACGGTGCGGCCGTCCTTGATGACGGTGACGCGGTGCCCGATGCGGCGGATCTCTTCGAGCCGGTGGGAGATGTAGACGACGGCGACACCCTCGTCGGTCAGTTCGCCGATGATGCGGAACAGGTTGTCGACCTCGTCGCTCGCGAGCGCGGCCGTCGGTTCGTCGGCGACGATGAGCTTCGCGTCGTGGGCCAGCGCTCTCGCCATCGAGACGAGCTGCTGGCCCGCCGCCGAGAGCTTGCCGACCTCGGTGTCGGCGGAGATCTCCGCGTGGCCGAGCCGGTCGAGCAGGGCGGCGGCGCGGGCGCGCGTCGCCGCGGGCCTGGTGAAGCCGAACCGGGAGTGCTCGTGACCGAGGAAGATGTTCTCCGCGACCGAAAGGGTCGGGATCAGGTCGAGTTCCTGGTACATGGTGGCGATACCGCGTTTGAGCGCGGCGACGGGCGAGCTGAGCGACACGGACCGGCCCTGCCACACGATGTCGCCCGCGTCGGGCTGGTGCGCACCGGCCAAAGTCTTGATCAGCGTCGATTTCCCCGCGCCGTTCTGCCCGAGCAGGCAGTGCACCTCCCCGGCGCGCACGTCGAGGTCGACGCCGTCGAGCGCGCGAACGCCGGGGAAGAGCTTGACGATTCCCCGCATCGCGAGCAGGGGTCCGCCAGCCTCGTCAGCGCTCGCCGCATGCAGACTTATATCCACATCAGCCCCACTTCATCCTGTGACATGCAAAAGTAGAGTGACGCATGACACCCGTCAAGATGAAGTTTCCCGCGAGTAAAAAATTACGCTACGTAGTAGCAAGGCCCTGAGCGGCGCAAATGGAGTAGTAGCGCCCGTCGTTCAGTCTGTCACCACTCGCGAATCACCGGCCCCCGAGGTCGCTGGCGTGCTTCTTTAAGCTTTCGCTTACGTAAGGAATGACTTACGCTCTGGGCGTGGACGTCATGGACGCACTCGGCGACCCGACCCGGCGGCGCATCGTGGAAGTGCTGTCGGCGGGCAGCCTCAACTCCGGTGCGATCGCGGCACATTTCCCGATCAGCAGGCCCGCTGTTTCACAGCATCTGAGGGTGCTCGCCGAATCCGGGATCGTGACCGTGCACAGAGAGGGAACCCGGCAGATCTACACGCTCGACCCCGCCTCGCTCGACAAGGCCGGCAACTGGCTCGAAGCGCAGCGCCGCCGCTGGAGCGGCAGCCTGGACGCGCTGGAGAAGGCACTTGATTCGGAGGAAGAATGAGTACCACCGCCCACCATTTCGGCACGCTCGGTATCAGTGAGACCGGCGCGTTCCGCATCCATTTCGAGCGCGTCCTTCGCCATCCGGTAGGCAAGGTGTGGCTCGCGCTGACCGACGAGGACAAGCGCCAGACCTGGCTGCCTGGCTGCGTACTCGAACCCGAGGTCGGCACGCGAGTGCGCTACGACTTCGGCGAGGAAGGCGCCGCCGAAGGGGTGGTGACCAAGGTCGAGGTCCCCGGCGAACGGGGGCTGCTCGAACACACCTGGCTGTGGGAGGGCGTTCCGGCCTCTACGGTGCACTGGACCGTCGAACCGCACGAAGCGGGTACCTTGCTGTCGCTGACGCACAGCGAGGTCGAGCGCGCCCCTTCGGCCGATTTCGCGGTCGGCTGGCACTTCATCCTCGACACGCTCGGCAGGTTCGCCGACGGCGCCCCTTTCGACGACGTGTGGGACGACTACGAGACGGTGGCGGCGGAGTATCAGCGGCAAGCCGCCTGAACGTCCCGGCACCTGGTGACACTGGACCGTTTGGCGCCCGTCAACCCGGTTCCACGTTTTTCACCCGCCTTTGTGTGAGCGAGGGAGCTTTGCTGCCGTCTGGCGATAGCAAAGCTCCCTCGCTCATGTCCGGTTCGGGGCCGAACGGGCAGCTCGCGCCGCCGAGCCGGTCAACCCACGTTTCTCACGGGGTACAGGTTTCCGGGGGCGGCTCCGTCGATGTGGGGTCCTCGGACTGTCCCTCCGACGGCTCGGCAGGTGGCTCGGCAGGCTCGGTCGACGGGTCCTCCGGCGAAGGCTCCTCCGGCTCGCAGCCCGGCGGCGGATCCGTCGGCGGTGTCGTCGGCTCCTCCGGCTGCGTCGTCGGAGGTGGCGTGGTGGGCGGCGGGGTCGTCGGCGGCGGAGTCGTCGGCGTGCCCGGATCGCCGCTGGGTGGCGGTGTCGTCGTGGGCGGTGGCCCCGACGTTGGCGGCTGACCCGGCGACACCTTCGGCGGCTTCGGCGCGGGGGTGCCCTTCTTGCCGCCAGGTCCGCCAGCCGCGCCCGACGGCGCGTCGAATCCCGGTACCGTGACCCCGGAAGCGAGAACAGGGCCGCTCATTCCCTCCGTTGGCACGGCTCCCCGCGAATACAGCGCCGCCCACGACAGCACGGTGCGCACGTAACTGTCCGAATGGTTGTAACGGAACACCGCCCTCGCGCGCTGAGCCGGATCGCTCAGGTCTCCGCCGCCCGCGCACAGGTACTTACCGGCGGCCACCGTGGCATCGAAGACGTTGTGCGGATCGGCGACCCCGTCGCCGTTGCCGTCGGCGGCATAGGCCCGCCAGGTCGAGGGAATGAACTGCATCGGGCCGACGGCCCTGTCCCACGCGGCGTCACCGTCGAGCGCGCCACCGTCGGTGTCACCGATCGCGGCAAACGCCCCCGCTCCGTTGAGCTGTGGTCCGAGAATGGGCGACAGAGTTTTCCCTGCCGCGTCGATCCTGCCGCCGTTCGCGTGCCCCGACTCGACCTTGCCGACCCCGGCGAGCAGACTCCAGTCGATGCGGCAGCCAGGGGAAAGCCAGGCCAGCGTCCGCTCCGCCTTGTAATAGGCGGCCAGCACCGCGGCGGGGATACCGGCGGAATTCCCTCGCGGGTACGACGTGCCGCCGCCCGCGCTGAGCCCGTCGATCGGAACTCCGGCCGGGATTCCCTGCCGTGCCAACGACAACGGGTCACCTGCCTCGGCAAGTACCTCCGGGCTCAGGGTGAACTGTTCAGGCAGGGCCCCGGTGGCGCCGAGCGGACCACCGCCGTCTTCGGCCACCAGCATCGGCACCGACACGGCACCGCCTCCGACGAATGGGACCAGAGCCAGCGAAGCCGCCGCCAGCGCGGCGACGCTTCTCGTTCTCGCGTTGGCGCGCCGCGCGCCGGTCTTCCGTTGTGAACGCCGCATCGCATTCCCCTAGTTCTCGTCGCCGGCAGGGGCTTTTCGACCGGGTGGCACGCGATCGCTTCGCTTCCACCATGGCGGCCCGCCGCACGCAAAGACCAGCATTACCCATGAGTAGGCTTTACCGCTACGGCCATTCCGCGCATTGGCCGTGCCCTCGTGCGGCGCAACGACACTCACTTCCGTACAGAAGTCGCTGCCGGGTTTTGTCGGGCAACCGCAACGCGCCCGCACCGGCCACTGTGGAACTCCCGCGGGCGACGTCATTGACAGGCAAGTTGTCACTTGCCTAATATCGGCGAAGTGGGAGACGTTTTCAAAGCACTGGCCGACCCCACCCGCCGGAAGATCCTCGACGAACTGAAGGAACGGGACGGGCAGACGCTGTTCGAGATGTGCGGACGGCTGGCGTCCAAGTATCAGCTCGGTTCAAGCAGGCAGGCGATCTCGCAGCACTTCGATGTACTTGAGGCGGCGGGGCTCGTCGAATCACGGCGACAAGGGCGATACAAGTTCCACCACCTCAACACGGCGCCGCTCGAATCGATCGCGCGGCGTTGGCTCACCGAACCGGAGCAGCACCCATGAGAATCAACCTGAGCAGCGTGTACGTCGACGACCAGGACAAAGCGCTGAGGTTCTACACCGGCGTCCTCGGTTTCGTGAAGAAGACCGAGATCCCGCTCGGCGAGGCGCGGTGGCTCACCGTGGTGTCACCAGAGGATCCGGAGGGCACCGAGTTGTTGCTGGAGCCCGACGGTCACCCCGCCACGAAGCCGTTCAAGGAGGCGCTGGTCGCCGACGGCGTGCCATTGACGAGTTTCGCCGTCGACGACGTGGAGAAGGAGCACGAGCGGCTGCGCGAACTGGGGGTCATTTTCACCCAGGCGCCGCTCACCATGGGTGGCGTGACGACAGCGGTGTTCGACGACACCTGCGGCAACCTGATCCAAATCGCCAGTCAGTAGCCTGCGACGACGAGCCGGAGCTGCCGCGGGTGGGAGCCGCCACGGGTGGGAGCCGACGCGTGGGAAGCCGACGCGTGCCGCGAGTCCCCCGGCCGTGCGGCCGAGATCCGCACCCAGGCCGTCGAGATCCGCACCCGGGTCGGCGAGATCCGCGTTCGAGGCGCTGATATCCGCGTTCGGGGCGCCGGTTCCGCACCCAGGTCGCTGAGTTCTGCGCTCAGGCCGGCGAGATCCGCGCCCAGGCCGCCGAGTTCTGCACTCGGGTCAGCGAGACCAGCGCTCGGGTCGCCGAGATCCGCGCTCGGGCAGATCCGCCGCGCCTGGAACTGCCGAGGCTCGCGGCTAGTCCGGCTCGCGGCTGGGGGCGAAGCTGGCGGCTGGGCGGGCGAAGCTGGCGGCCGAGTACGAGGGTTCGAACCGGCACCTGGCAACCACACGGGCGTCCAGACCTTCGGTGACCGGCCCGCATCTCGCACCCCGCGACCTCCTCCGGTCAGCCGGTACCGAATGGGACTCTCGCTGCTCCGAGCGCAGGTCTCGCGGGACCTGATGGAAGTTCGCGATCTCGCTGGCTACCCGAACGCAGAACTCGACGCCCTGAATGCAGAACTCGGCGACCCGAATGCAGATCTCGGCGGCCTGGGTGCGGTTCTCGGCAGCCTGGATGCAGATCTCGACGGGACGAGCGCGGCACTCGCGCACGCGAATGCGGGACTCGCGGGCGGACCCGCACATGGGCCACCCGGGCCCCACCCGGCCCGAGCCCGGCTCCAGCCCACGCCCGAGCCCGGCCCACGCCCGCGCCCACGCCCGCGCCCAGGGCCGGGACCAAGGCCGCAGGGGGCACGGGCTTACATGTTGATCATGTGACCGGAGAGGCCGTGGATGGCTTCCTTCACGGCTTCACCGAGGGTCGGGTGCGCGTGCACGTTCCTGGCCACCTCGTGCACCGTCAGGTCCCACTGCTGCGCGAGGGTCAGCTCCGGCAACAATTCCGTCACCTCGGGGCCGATCAGGTGCGCCCCCAGCAACTCGCCGTACTTGTCGTCACTGATGATCTTCACGAAACCCACCGTGTCGGCGAGGCCGTGCGCCTTTCCGTTGGCGCTGAACGGGAACTTCGCCACCTTGACGTCGTACCCCTCGTCGCGCGCCTGCTGCTCGGTCAGCCCGAAGCTGGCGATCTGCGGCTGGCAATAGGTCGCCCTCGGGATCATGCGGTAGTCGAGTTCCATCGTCTCCACGTCGCCGATGGTCTCCGCCGCGATGATGCCCATGGATTCCGCCGCATGCGCCAGCATCAGTTTCGCCGTGACGTCACCGATCGCGAAGATGTGCGGCACGTTCGTCCTGCACCTGCCGTCGATGGCGATCGCGCCCCGCTCGGTGAGCGCCACACCGGCGTTCTCAAGCCCGTATCCGTCCACATTGGGCTGAAAGCCCATGGCCTGTAGCACCTTGCCCGCTTCGATGACCTGTCGCTCACCGTCCTTGCTCACGGTGACCTTCACCCGACTGCCATCGTCCTCAATGGACTCGACCCTGGTCGAGGTGAGCACGTCGATGCCAAGCCTCCGGTACCGGCGCGCCAGTTCCGCCGACACCTCCTCGTCCTCAAGCGGCACCATCCGGTCCAGAAACTCGACGATCGTCACCTTCACGCCGTAGTTGTGCAGCACGTAGGCGAACTCGACACCGATCGCGCCCGCACCGGCGATGACGATGCTGTCCGGCAGTTCCGAGGCGAGGATCTGCTCCTCGTAGGTCACCACGCGATCACTGACCGACGTTCCCGGCAACAGCTTCGCGCTCGCGCCCGTCGCGATGATGCACCTGTCGAAGGTGACCGTGTCGGTCGTCCCGTCGGCACGCCGGACCTCGATGGCCTTGTCGCTCGTGAAGGTTCCGCGACCGTCGATCTCGGTGATCGCGTTCTTCTTCATCAGGTAGTGCACGCCCTTGACGCGCCCGTCGGCGACCTTGCGACTGCGCTGATACGCGGCCAGGTAGTCGAAACTGACCTGACCGTCGACCTGAATGCCGAACGTCCGCTGCTCGGTGGTGAACAGGTGTGCCAGTTCGGCGTTGCGCAGCAACGCCTTCGACGGAATGCATCCGACGTTGAGGCACACCCCGCCCCAGTAACGTTCCTCGATGACCGCGGTGTCGTAGCCGAGCTGAGCCGCGCGAACGGCGGCGGTGTACCCGCCGGGTCCGGCACCCAGCACCACAACGTCGAAGTGTTCACTCATGATCGCCGATTATGCCTTCACTGTTCCGGGTGGGAGTGCCCCCACGCACTTCGGTCAACAACGCCGTGACCGCCGCCATGATGCGGTCGGTCGCCTCCCTGAGCTGGGTCGCGCTCGGCTTGTCCGTGACGAGGTCGCTCAGGTCGACGACGGGCCCCGCGAGAACCTCGACGCGTCGCCGGGGAAACACGCGCGGTAGCCGTCCGTCAGGGGGAAGCAGTTCACGGGTTCCCCAGCACGCCAAGGGGACGACGGGCGTTCCCGTGGTGAGCGCGATGCGCGCGACCCCGGTCTTGGCCTTCATCGGCCAGCCGTCCTCGCGATCGGTGAACGTGCCTTCCGGGAACACCACGACACATTCGCCCTCGCGCACCGCCGACACGGTGTCCCGGTAGGCGTCGAGAGCACTCGCTCTGCCCCTGTGCACCTTGATGTGCCGCCCCGATTCCATCACGGCGCGCACGACGGGCACCTTCCACAGTCCCGCCTTGGCGAAGAACCGGGGAACGCGCCCGCCGAGCAGGCTGAATGCCGTCACCATGATCGCGTCGGCGTTGGAAAGGTGGTTGCTGGCCACCAGAACGCCACCGCTGCGCGGCAGGTGCTCGGTTCCGGCGAACCGCGACCGCGTGCTCAGCGCGAGTACCGGCGCGATGACGTCGATGGCGAAACCGAACCACTTTCCCCGTCCTCGCCTCGGACACCGGCGGTAGGCGGTCAGCGGCCCGAAACGGATCGGGCCTGGGCGCATTCGCGCCGGTTCGCGTTCGGCAACGGGTTCCGCGCCTTCCACGACGCCGTCCTGGTTGCCGTTTCCTGTGAGAGTCAGCCCACACGCTCCAGTATCACGACGGGAATGTCCCTGTCGGTCTTCTTCTGGTAGTCGTCGTAGGAAGGCCACACCGCGGTCATCTTGGGCCACAGCGCGGCCTTCTCCTCCACGCTCGCCGTCCTCGCCCTCGCGGTGAACTTGTCGCCCTTCACCTGAACCCCGACCTCGGGGTTCTCCACCAGGTTGAGATACCAGCCGGGGTGAGCCTCCGCGCCGCCCTTCGAAGCGACGATGACGTAGTCGCCGTCGTTCTCCTGGAAGATGAGGGCGAACTTACGTGGTTGCCCGGATTTGCGTCCGGTGGTGGTCAGGATCAGAATCGGCGCGCCGTTCTGCCAGTCGTAGCCGACCTCGCCGTCGGTCTCCTCGTAGCGGCGGACGTGTTCATCCCCGTACAGCATTCGCGAGCATCCCTTCATCGGGCTGAGCCGGGCAGTGTTTGCCGCCCTCACCCTAATCCTCAAGCGCCGAGTACGTCGGCCAGCAAGGCTGGATCGATGTTGCCACCGGACACGACCGCGACGGTACGCCCGGCGGGCAGCTCGTCCGCGTGGTGCAGGTAGCCGGCCAGGCTGACGGCACCGGCGGGCTCGGCGACCAGCCGGGCGCTGGTCGCCAGCGTCCGCACGGCGGAGCGGATCTCGTCCTCGCTGACCGTGATCACTCCGTCGAGGACGGTGCGAAGGTGGGCAAAGGTCAACTCGGATGGCTGAGAGCGCAGGCCGTCGGCGATGGTCCTCGCCCTGAGCTCGACCGGCCACTCCACGACGGAACCCCGCTCGAAGCTTTCCCTGGTGTCGCCTGCCAGTTCGGGTTCGACGGCGTACACGGCGGCGTTCGGGCACAGCGCCTTGACACCGACCCCGATTCCCGAGGCGAGCCCTCCCCCGCTGACCGGCACGAGGACCAGTTCGACGTCGGCGAGGTCCTGGCCGATCTCAAGACCGATCGTGCCCTGGCCCGCGATGATGTCGGGGTGGTCGAAGGGCGGGATGAGCACGGCGCCGAGCCGTTCGACGAGGGCGTGCGCCGTCGATTCGCGTTCGGCGATGGGCACGAGCACGACTTCGGCGCCGTGCTCGCGGGTGTTGTCGACCTTGATCCGCGGCGTGACGTCGGGCATGACGATGTGCGCGGGAATACCGAATCGCCGCGCGGCGTAGGCGACCGCTTGCGCGTGGTTACCGCTCGAATAGGCGACGACGCCACGGGCCCTCGCCCGCTCGTCGAGCTTGCCGATGGCGTTGAACGCGCCGCGAACCTTGAAGGCGCCGATGGATTGCAGATTCTCCGGTTTGAGCCACAGTGGACGCGCCGGATCCGCCCACAGCGAGGGCAGCAGCGGGGTGTGAACGATGGAGCCGCGGATACGCTCCGCCGCGTCCCGGATGTCGTCGATCGTCACGAGTTGCACACCGCCGAGTGTGCCTCATGGCGGCGCCTCCGTGTGCTCCTCACCCGGCGAAAATCCCCGGAACTCACGCGCACCGGCGGAAACCCGGACTGAGACTCGGATCACCCCGGCGGAGACGCCGCGACCGCCCGCCTGATCGCGAGGCGGTCGCGGCTGTCAGGTCACAGGCTCAGTTCGGACACCGGGATACGCCGCCCCTCCTCGGCCGAGCGCAGCCCGAGCTCGGCGAGTTGCACGCCCCGCGCGCCGGCCAGGAAGTCCCACGGGAACGGTTCGCCCGCGGCAACGTGGCGCAGGAACAGTTCCCACTGCACCTTGAAACCGTTGTCGAACTCGTCGTTGTCCGGCACTTCCTGCCACTGGGAGCGGAAGTCCTCACCCGCCGGCAGATCCGGATTCCACACCGGTTTGGGCGTCATCGTCCGGTGCTGGACCCTGCACCTGCGAAGTCCCGCGACGGCGCTGCCCTCCGTACCGTCCACATGGAACTCGACGAGTTCGTCCCTGAACACCCTCGTCGCCCACGAGGAGTTGATCTGCGCGACGATTCCGCCGTCCAGCTCGAAGATGCCGTACGCCGCGTCGTCCGCCGTGCAGTCGTAGGTGTCACCCCGCTCGTCGACCCTTCGCGGGATGTGCGTCGCCGCGAGCGCCTGCACCGAGCGCACCGGGGCGAAGATCTCCTCAAGCACGTACCGCCAGTGGCAGAACATGTCGATCGTGATGCCGCCGCCGTCCTCGGCCCGGTAGTTCCACGATGGACGTTGCGCTTCCTGCCAGTCGCCCTCGAAGACCCAGTACCCGAATTCGCCGCGCACGGAAAGGATCCGGCCGAAGAACCCGCCGTCGACGAGACGCTTGAGCTTGCGAAGCCCGGGAAGGAACAGCTTGTCCTGTACGACCCCGGCCTTCACGCCCGCGTCGCGGGCCAGCCTGCCCAGCCGCAACGCGGCCTCGGTGTCCTCCGCGATCGGCTTCTCGGTGTAGACGTGCAGTCCGGCCTCGATCGCGGCGCTGATGGACTCCACCCTGTGGCTGGTCACCTGCGCGTCGAAGTAGATCTCCGCACCGGCCGTCGACAGCGCCTCGCCGAGGTCGGTCGTCCACCGGTCGAGCCCGTGTTCCTTGGCGATCGCCGCGAGCTTGTTCTCGTTGCGCCCCACCAGAATGGGCTCCGGCCGGAGGATCGTCCCGTCGGGCAGCCGCACGCCACCCTGCTCCCTGATCGCCAGTATCGACCGGACAAGGTGCTGCCGGTAGCCCATGCGCCCGGTGACACCGTTCATCACGATCCCGACGGACCGTTCCTCGTTCGCCATACCCAGCCTTTCACTCCGCCGCCGACGCGGCGCCCAGATGGTCGCGGATGTGCCGGGTCGCCTTCGCGAACTCCGGTTCCGACATGGTTTTGCCGTAGTCGCGCTCGGCGGGGAGGTTGACCTCGACGACACCGGCGACCGTCCCCGGCCTCGCGGTGATCATCACGACCCTGTCCGCCAGGTACACCGCCTCCGAGATCGAGTGGGTCACCAGCAGCACGGTCGTCTTCGTCTCCTGCCAGATGCGCCGCAACTCGACGTTCATCTGTTCCCTGGTGAGCGCGTCGAGCGCCCCGAAGGGCTCGTCCATCAGCAACACGGGAGGACGATGCAGCAGCGCGCGGCACAACGCGACGCGCTGCTGCATCCCTCCCGACAATTCGTGCGGATAGGCGTCCTCGAAACCGCCCAACCCGGTCATCGCGATGAGCTCGTCGACGCGTTCGGCCGCTTCCTTCTGCGGCATCTTGCGCATTTCGGCCTGGAGCAGGATGTTCTTCCTCGCGGTTCGCCATTCCAGCAGTGCCGCCTTCTGGAAGACGTAACCGATGTCCTTGCGCGGCCCCGACACGGTGTCGCCGAGCAGCTTCACCGAGCCGGTCGAAGGGGCGAGCAGCCCCGACGCGAGTTTCAGCAACGTCGACTTACCGCACCCGGAAGGCCCCACGATGGCGACGAACTCGCCGGGGTCCACCCGCATCGTGACGTCGCGCAGCGCCGTGACATCCCTTTTCTTGGTGCGAAACCGCACCGCGACGTCCTCGATCTCGACCGCGTAGCCGGACATGGGCGTCTCCTGCCTTTTCATTCGGTGCCAGCTATTCCTTGGGGGCCAGGTCGGAGACCCAGTAGGCGCCGGGTTCCTCCGCGCTCTCGATGACTCCCGCGTCGGCGAAGACCTTGATCGTCGCGTTCCAGTCGGCCTCGGTGTTCACGCCGGGCCGCTCACCTTCGGTCGACTCGGTGTGCAGCAGTTCCAGCGTCGAGGCGAGCTGTTCGGTGAGCACCTGCTCCGAGGGAAGCTGCTCCGAGGCGCCCTCCATGGCGGCCACCGCGGCCTGCTGGTCACCCTGCGCCTCGGCCCACGCCTCGCTGGTGGCTGTCACCATGCGCTGCGCGAGATCGCCCCGGTCGTCGATGAGTTCCTGCGAGGCGAGCAACCCGTTGCTGTAGAAGTTGAGCCCGTTGTCGGCGAAGCGGAGGTAGGAGACCTCCTTGCCCGCCTTCTCCTGCATGGTCGGGCCCTGGTCGGTCGCGTAGCCGAGCAGCGCGTCGGTCTGACCGGACATGACGGCGGCCATCTTGCCCGCGGCGTCGGTGTTCTGGATGTTGACGTCGTTCTCGGTGAGCCCGTTGGCCTTGAGGAAGGTCGGGAAGGTCTTGGTGAGCGCGTCACCCGCCGTGCTGGCGATGGTCTTGCCCTTGAGATCGGCGGGCGAGTTGACGTTCTCCTCGGTGAAGAACTGGACCGAGGACGGCGTCGTCTGAAGGAACACGCCGATGCTCTTCACGTCGAGTCCCTGCGAGACACCGGCAAGCACCGCGGGCGTGTCGGCCCAGCCGAAGTCGGTTTGCCCGGCGGCGGTGGCCTGCACCGTCTTCTGCGATCCCTGGCCCGCCCTGATGTCGAGGTCGATGCCGTGCTTCTCGTAGATGCCCTGAGCCTTGCCGTAGTAGAACGGCGCGTGCTCACCGTAGGGGTACCAGTTGAGGGTGAGGGTGACCTTGTCGAGCGTCTGGCCTTCGGCGTTGGTCGTGGTCTCCTGACCGCCGCCGCCACAGCCCGTGGCGAAGAGCAGCACCGCGACGACACCGGCGACGAGTGCGGGTAATTTCATGCGTTTTCCTTTGCCTCACAGGGTTGTGGTGACGCCGTCGGTCCGGCGGCTCGCGTGCCAGGGCAGCACGAGCTGTTCCAGCCATTCCACGAGCACGAACAGCAGGACGCCGAGCAACGACATGATCAACAGCCCGGCGAAAAGCACCGGGGTGTCCAGATTTCCGTTCGCCTGCAAGATGACGAAGCCGAGACCGGCGTCGGCACCGACGAACTCACCGACGACGGCGCCGGTGACGGCCATGGTCGCCGCGACCTTGAGCCCCGAGAACAGGTGCGGCAACGAGGCGGGGAACCGGATCTTCCAGAAGGTCTGCCCCGGCTTGGCTCCCATCGTGGCCGACAGCTGGAGCATTTCCGGGTCGACCGACTTGAGCCCGGTGACCATGGAGATGACGACGGGGAAGAACGCCATCAATACCGCGACGACGATCTTGGGCCCGATACCGAAACCGAGCCACACCACGAAAAGCGGCGCGATCGCGATCTTCGGAATCACCTGCGCGAACAGCAGCAGTGGGTACAGGGTGCGCTCGACGGTGGCCGACTGCACCATGACGACCGCGGCGAAGACACCGATCACCGCCGCGATGACGAACCCGAGCAACGTCTCGTACGTCGTGGTCCAGGTGTGCTCCCAGAAGTACTCCGGGCGCGAGGCGATGGCCTCGAACGTGTCGCCAGGCGAAGGGACGAGGTAGGGCTCGACCCACTCGGCCGCCGTGACCCCCCACCACGCCACGAACAGCGCGGCGAGCAGCGCGAAGGGCCGCCATGCCTTTTCGAGAAAACCACCGAGCCGCTGCGCCATCCCCGGACGTGCCCGCTCGGTGACCCCAGCCGACGTTGCCTGCTCGGTCCGCGTCGGCTGACTCTGCGTGACCATGACCCTCCGTTCATCGGCGAACGTGTCGGAAAGCACCGGAACCAGACCGGGACTCGCGTGCTGAATGCGCTTTCTGAATGCGCTTTCAGGTAGAGTATGCAGGCTCGGATACTCGGTCAAGCGTTCTTTTACCAGGAGTTGCATATGGACGGCAGGCCGCACGTGACGCTCGAAGACGTCGCCCGCGCCGCCGAGGTGTCACTGGCGACGGCGTCCAGGGCCCTCAACGGAACCACCAAGGTGCGAGCGGATCTGCGCGAGCGCGTGCTCGCCGCCGCGGAAAAGCTCGCCTACACCCCCAACGCACACGCGCAGGCGCTCGCGGGGGCCTCGCACCGCACGGTCGGTGTCATCTGCCACGACGTCAGCGACCCCTACTTCGCGGCCATCGCGCGAGGAGTCATGCGCGTGGCCGGCGACAGCGATCTGCTCGTCATGCTGGCGAGCACCTTCCGGGACCCGAACAAGGAGATCGCCTACATCTCCATGCTGCGCGCGCAACGGGCCTCGGCGATCCTGCTCGTCGGTTCCGGCTTCGAGGACAAGGCGTGGGAACGCGCGCTCGCCGCGGAGATCGACCCCTACCGCAGGGGCGGCGGCCAGGTCGCCGTCGTCAGCAGGCACCGCAGTCTCCGGGTCGACAGCGTGCAGCCGGAAAACAGGGAGGGCGCGGCGGAGCTGGCAAGAACGTTGCTGGGTATGGGACACCGCCGCTTCGCGGTGCTCGCGGGCCCCCGCGCGCTCACCACCGTCGTCGACCGGCTCGCCGGGTTCAGGGAAGCACTGGCCGAGGCGGGAGTCGAGCTGCCGGAGTCAGCGATCGTCGAGGCCGCGTTCACGCGCGACGGCGGGCACGCGGCGATGTCGGAACTGCTCGCGAGGGGACTCGACGCCACGTGCGTTTTCGCGGTCACCGACGTCATGGCCATCGGCGCGCTCACCGCGCTGCGCGAGGCGGGCCGCTCGGTACCGGACGACGTGTCGCTGGCCGGTTTCGACGACATTCCCGTCGTCCGTGATCTCACCCCCGCGCTGACCACCGTGGCGCTGCCACTGGAAGAACTCGGAGAACGAGCCATGGAGCTGGCGATCAGGGACAACAGGGGCAGCAGGAGCAGGGTGCTGCGGCTGCCGGGCGAGGTCGTCGTCCGGCAGAGCACGAAGGAGGTGTGAGTCATGGCTTTCGTGGATTCGACGCTGCGCGAGCTGCGGATCGAGCGGATCGAGACCTTCGCGGTCGCGCTGCCCACCTTGCGGTCCTTCGGGGTGTCCGGAGGAGCCGTCGCGGTCGCGGGCACACCGAGCATCAGGGTACTCGTCAAGGTCAGTGCCGACGGGGTGTGCGGATGGGGTGAGGCAACGCCGATCCCCGCGTGGACCTACGAGACGGCGGAGTCGATCGTCACCACCATCGACCGCTACCTCGCGCCCGCCGTCACCGGCAAGCCGTGCTGGGATCTCGACGGCGTGAACGCCGCGTTCGACCGGGCCATCAACCGCGGTTTCACCATCGGCTCGCCGCTGGCGAAGGGCGCCGTCGACATGGCACTGCACGACCTGCTCGGCAGGGCGCTGGGCGTGCCGGTGAGCACGCTGTGGGGCAGGCGGCGCAGCGACCGCGTCGCGCTCGGCTGGATGGTGTCGGGGCAGACGGCGAGCGAGGTCGCCGAGCACGTCGCCGAAGGCGGGGCGCTCGGCTACGAGGCGTTCAAGGTCAAGATCGGCCTGCACTCCCCCGGCGAGGATCTCGCGGTCGTGAGGGCGGTGAGAGCCGCCGCGCCAGACGCGCCGCTGTGGGTCGACGCCAACCAGGCGTTCACGGCCGACGGCGCGCTGCGGATGGCGAGGGAACTGGCCCCGCTCGGCGTGACCGCGTTCGAGCAACCCTTGCCTGCCAACGATGTCGCCGGGCTGCGCAGACTGCGGGAGCACTCCCCCGTTCCGGTCGCGCTCGACGAAAGCCTGCGCCACCCCACCGATCTGGCGACCTTCGTCAAGCTCGACGCCGTCGACGTCGCGATCGCCAAGGTGCAGCGCAGTGGCGGACTGACGCTGTCCCTGCGGTTGTGCGCGCTCGCCGAGGACTGCGGGGTCCGGTTGATGGGCTCCGGGCTCACCGATTCCGACCTCGGCCTCGCCGCGTCACTGCATCTTTTCGCGGCTTTCGGCATCGACACCCCGGTCGACCTCAACGGGCGGCAGTTCGTCGAGTCCGCTTACGCGACAGGGGAAACCGTGCGGATCTCCGGCGGGGTCGCCGAGGTTCCGGCCGGCCCAGGGCTCGGGGTCGAGGTCGACGAGGACGTCGTTCGCGACCTCGCCGTCGACGTACTCGCCTGCTGAGCGGATCGCGTTGTGAACCTCGCGGGCCGGTTCCGCCTGCCCGTGGGCGGTTTCTCCGCCCGGCACGCGTTCGGGTCCCGCTCTTGTCGGAAGGACCGGCCATGTCCTAGGGTTGCTGAAAACGCTTTCTTGCAAGCGCTTTCAGGGAGAGGGACATGACTGCGTTGCTGTTACCCCGCCGGGAAGGGACGCCGCGAGAGTGGTCGCCGTCCGGGCGCACCGCGCCGGCGCCGAGCGAGGGCACGCACCCCCGCGTTGCCTACGCGGCCGCGCACGTGGTCGCCGACCCGCTCAGCGCGGAGGACCCCGCAAGCACCGTCCGCGTCGACTGGGACACGACACTCGCCTTCCGGCACCACCTGTGGTCCTGCGGGCTCGGCGTCGCCGAGGCGATGGACACCGCACAACGCGGAATGGGCCTCGACTGGGAGACGACAAAGGAACTGATCAGGCGCACCGGCGCGGAGGCTCGCGCGCGTGGCGGCCGGTGGTGCGCCGGAGTGGGCACCGATCAGCTTCCGCCAGGTCCATCCACTGTGGACGACATCGTCGGCGCGTGGAGGGAACAACTCGACCTCGTCGCCGAGGAGGGCGCCGTTCCGGTCATCATGGCCAGCAGGGCGCTCGCCGCGGCGGCAAACGGACCAGCCGACTACCACGCCGCGTACGGCAAACTGCTGTCCGTGACGGAAGGCCCGGTTCTGCTGCACTGGCTCGGCGAGCAGTTCGATCCCGCCCTTTCCGGCTACTGGGGCCACACCGACGTCTCGGCGGCTGCCGACGAACTCGCCGCGTTGTGCGCCGCGCACTCCTCGGTCATCGCCGGGGTGAAGGTCTCCGTGCTCGACGCCGACATCGAGCGCCGCTTCCGGCGCGCGCTGCCGGAGGGCGTCGCGTGTTACACCGGCGACGATTTCAACTATCCCGAGCTGATCGAGGGCGACGAGCGGGGACACAGCGAGGCATTGCTCGGCATCTTCGATCCCATCGCGCCCGTTGCCGGAGCGGCGCTGTCCCTTCTCGGCACCGGCGACACGGCGGGTTTTCGCGAACTGCTCGACCCGACCGTCGCGCTGTCCCGTGAGATCTTCCGCGCGCCGACCCGGCACTACAAGGTCGGCGTCGTGTTCCTCGCCTACCTCAACGGCCATCAGCCCGCGTTCCGGATGGTCGGCGGCCTCGAATCGGCCCGCTCGATCACCCACCTCGCCGACGTGCTCCGCCTCGCCGACGAAGCGGGCGTGCTGACCGACCCCGATCTCGCGGTGGCCAGGATGCGGCCGCTGCTCGCGACGGCAGGAGTGACCTGATGGACCGGTTGAGCCTCAACCAGATCACCACCAAGAACTGGACGTTGCCCGAGGCCGTCGCGGGCTGCGCCGAGGCGGGCGTCGGCTGGATCGGGCTGTGGAGGGACAAGGTCGCCGAGGTCGGTGTCGACAGGGCGGCCGCGCTACTCAAGGAGTACGGCGTCAAGGTCTCCTCGCTGTGCAGGGGCGGCTTCTTCACCGGTGTCACGCCGGAAGGAGCCACTGTGGACGGCATCGCGCAGACGAAGGAGGCCATCGAGGAAGCCGCCAAGCTCGGCACGGACGTACTGGTGCTCGTGGTCGGCGGCGTCGCGGGCAACGACCTGCCCGGGTCGCGGCAGCGGGTGGCCGACGCGGTCGGCGAGCTCGCGCCCTTCGCGAGGGAGCACGGCGTCAAGCTCGGCCTCGAACCACTGCACCCGATGCAGTGCGTCGACCGGTCCGTTCTGTCCACTGTGGATCAAGCGATGGACATCGCGGAGGAGCACCCCGCCGACTCGGTCGGGGTCGTCGTCGACGAGTTCGCCGTGTGGTGGGATCCTCGCATCGAGGCCGCCATCGCGAGGGCGAACGGCCGGATACTCGGCTTCCACGTGTGCGATCAACTCGTCCCGCTCACCGACACGCTGCTGGGCAGGGCGCTGCCCGGCGAGGGCCCCATCGATCACCGCGGGCTGCGGGCCTGCGTGGAAGCGGCGGGCTACACCGGCCCGATCGAGGTCGAGGTGTTCAACGCCGAACTGTGGAAGCGAGCCGGTGCCGAAGTGCTCGCCGACGTCGTGACCTCCTACCGGGAGCACGTCGCCTGAGGCAGCGGCGACATCACCGGGAATTCCGCCGATGAAGGTTTAGCGAACCTGGCCCCTGGGTAGTAACATGGCTACGTTCTGCCCCGGGAGGCCACCATGGCCCACGACGACACGCTCGACCGGTTGTTACAGGCGTGGCGTGACGATATCGACAGTGAACCGTGTCCTGTCATCAGCGAGGTCGCCCTGCCCCGGCAGACGCGAAGGCGTCTTCCTCGTGGCGATGCGGGTCATGCAGGTCAGCAGCACCGGAACGGGACGAGGCGCACGGGAAAGACCTCGACCAGCCCGTGACGGGGCGGCACGCCGTAACCTCGACCATGGTGTAAGTCAAGGTACTGTTGCGGCGTGACCAAGCTTGCCGACCACCTGAGTATCGGACAGGTCGCGGAACGCAGCGGCGTCCCGCACACGGCGCTCCGATTCTACGAAGACCGCAACCTCATCACCTCGGAACGCTCGACGGGCAATCAGCGCAGGTACTCGCGCTCCGTGCTGCGCAGGATCGCGTTCATCCGCGCGGCGCAGCGAGTTGGGCTCAGCCTGGAACAAATCGGTGAGGCGCTGGAAACGCTGCCGAAGGATCACGCACCGACCAAGGCGGACTGGGCCCGGTTGTCCCGCAACTGGCGAGAAGAGCTCGAAGCGCGCATCGACGCGTTGCAGCGCCTGCGCGATCAGTTGATCGGCTGTGTCGGGTGTGGCTGCCTTTCCCTGCGTACCTGCGGTTTGCACAACGTCGACGACCGGCTCGCCAGGTTCGGCCCCGGCGCTCCCCTGCTCAAGCCTGCCGCGGAAGGCGGCATCTGACCGGAAATCGCTTGCGCGCCCGGTCTCGGCCGTGCGCCAATACGACGCGATATGCACGATATTCACCGAGTGCGCTTGTCCAAGCGCCTCTCACTGTACTTACGCCATGCGCCCGAGCGCATCGGCATTCAACTCGACGAAGGCGGCTGGGTCGAGGTCGACGTCCTGCTGGCCGCGCTCGCCGGAAAAGGAATCGCCCTCACCCGCGCACAGCTGAACGAGGTGGTGGTCACCAACGACAAGCGGCGCTTCGCCTTCGACCACACGGGTACCAGGATCAGGGCGAACCAGGGGCACAGCGTCGCCGTCGAACTCGATCTCCCCGTCCGGGTCCCACCGGCGCTGCTCTATCACGGCACCGTCGCCGCGTTCCTTCCCACCATCCGCGAATCCGGTCTGCTCCCGATGAAGCGGCACGACGTGCATCTCTCCGCGACCGTGGGCACCGCGAGGACAGTGGGATCCCGGCGTGGCGAGCCGGTGGTGCTGACCGTCGACGCGGCCGCGATGACACGGGAGGGGCACGAGTTCCGGCTGAGCGCCAATGGGGTGTGGCTGGCGCGTGAGGTGCCGCCGAGATTCCTGAGTATCCCTACGAGTTCTGGTTAGCGGGGGCACGCTTCCGGCGCCTGCCGAGCAGTTTTCTGCCGACCTCGATGAGCTGTCCCCGCAACGTGTCGTCGTCGATGTCGCGGTACTCCACCGCGCCACCCGCCATCGCGAGACCGACGAGCACGACGTGCACGGTGATCCGGTCCGCGAAGTCGGGTTCGGGACCCACGAGGATCGTCATCAGGCGGGTCATCAGGTTCTCGTTGCCGCTGAGCGAACGATCGATTGCCCTCATGATTCCGGGGTCACTGTTGAAAAGGGCAACAAGCGCGCGGTGCTGAACGACGAGATCGGCGAACCCGGCCAGCGCGTGGTCGATCTGCGCGCCCCTGCTCCGCTGAGCCAGCGCCTCGTCGATCACGGCGTCCAGCTCGCGCAGCGCCGGTGCCGCCACGGCTTCGGTGATCTCGTCCTTGGTCTTGAAGTGGTAGTACACCGCGGCCTTGGTGACCCCGAGCTCGGCCGCGATCATCTGCAATGACGTTCCCTCGACGCCGTGCTCACTGAACAACGTGAGTGCCGTGGCGAGCAATCGCGATCTCGTGCCATCGGCCACGGTGCCGGCAGTCATGGGCGCCCTCCTCGTCAACGTTCAGACACTACCTGTCGATCGGCTAGTGCGCACCTTGCTGTTCGGCTAGTCACACGCTAGCCGATCGGCTTGGAAGGCACTTGCCGATCGGCTAGCGTATTTGAAAGACTTTCGTGTCGCCTCGGTGTCGGCTCAGCCGACCCCGGCACCCGCAACCCCAGCACCGCACCAGAAACGGAGCCCACTGGCGTGGCCATTTTCCTTTCCCGGCTCGGCCGGTTCTCCTTCCAGCGCAAGCGGTCGGTGACCGGCTTATGGGTGGTGTTGCTACTCGCGCTCGGCATCGGCGCACTCACGCTCTCCGGTCAGATGACGAACTCGGTCACCATTCCCGGTACCGAATCACAGCGGGCCATCGAGCAACTGGAGTCGCGGTTCCCCGAGGCGAACGTCGGCGGAGCGACGGCTCGCGTGGCCATCGCGGCGCCGGAAGGCCAGACACTGGACCGCGCCGCCGTCGACGAGGTCGTCTCGCAGCTTCGCTCGGCGCCGCAGGTGACCAACGTCCTCGATCCGTTCCAGGCTCAGACGGTCTCCCCCGACGGCAGGGTCGCGCTCGCGCAGGTGAGCTACTCGACGCAGGCGTTCGAACTGTCCGAGGCCGACAGGGAGGGCCTGCTCGCCGCGGCCGAGCCGGGACGGGACGCGGGACTGGAGGTCGAATTCGGCGGCGACGCCATCCAAGGCGGCTTCGAGACGAACGCGAGTGAAGGTGTCGGCGTCGCCATCGCGGCCGTGGTTCTGATCATCACGTTCGGCTCGCTCATCGCGGCAGGGCTTCCGCTGCTCACCGCGCTCATCGGCGTCGGTGTCGGCATGGCCGGCATCATGGTCACCGCCTCCTTCTTCGAACTCAACGCCAACACTCCCGTACTCGCTCTGATGATCGGGCTCGCGGTCGGCATCGACTACGCGCTGTTCATCGTGTCCAGATACCGGCACGAACTGGAAACAGGGAAGACACCGGAGGACGCGGCTGCCCACGCAGTCGGAACCGCGGGCTCGGCCGTCGTGTTCGCCGGTCTCACGGTGATCATCGCGCTGGCCGGGCTCACCGTCGTCGGCGTGCCGCTGCTCGGCGAGATGGGGCTGGCCGCCTCCGCGACCGTCGCCATCGCCGTGCTGATCGCGATCAGCCTGCTGCCCGCTGTCCTCGGGTTCGCCGGAAACAAGGTGCTCGGTGGCCGGATCCCGGGTCTGCGCGGACCGAGCAAGTCCGGCCCGACGGCGGGAGAGCGCTGGGCCCGGTTCATCTCACGGCACCGGGTGCTCGTGCTGACCGGCTCCGTCGTGGCGCTGCTCGTGGTGGCGATCCCGGCGATGAGCATGCGGCTCGGCCTGCCGACCGACAACACCGCGGCTCCCGACTCCACCCAGCGCAAGGCCTACGACCTGATCAGCTCCGGGTTCGGCCCCGGCACCAACGGGCCGCTGACCGTCGTCATCGAGGCAGGCGACAACCCCGAGCAGTCGGTGCAGGCCGCGATGCAGCGCATCGGCGGGCTCGACGACGTCGCCGCCGTGATGCCGCCGCAGTTCAACGCCGAAGGCGACACCGCGCTGCTGAACGTGGTCCCGCAAAGCGGGCCCGACACGCAGGCGACGGAGGACCTGGTCAACGACATCCGCGCGGAAGCGGGTCAGCTCAGGGAGCAGACCGGCGCCGACATCGCGGTGACCGGGCAGACCGCGATGAACATCGACGTGTCGAAAAAGATGGCCGACGCGCTGCTTCCCTACCTCGCGCTGATCGTCGGGCTCGCGTTCATCCTCATGATGCTGGTGTTCAGGTCGCTCGTGGTGCCGCTGAAGGCGACGCTCGGGTTCCTCGGCTCGGTCATCGCCGCCTTCGGTGCCGTCGTCGCGGTGTTCCAGTGGGGCTGGCTCGGTGACCTGCTCGGAGTCGAGGCGACCGGCCCGATCATGAGCATGCTGCCGATCCTGCTCATCGGTGTCCTTTTCGGACTGGCGATGGACTATCAGGTCTTCCTGGTCACCCGCATGCGCGAGGAGTACGTGCACGGCGCGGAAGCCAATACGGCGATGATCACCGGCTTCCGGCACGGTTCCCGGGTCGTCGTCGCCGCGGCGCTGATCATGGCGAGCGTCTTCGCCGGGTTCGTGCTCGCCGAGGAGACGCTGATCCAGTCGATCGGTTTCGCGCTGGCATTCGGTGTCGCCGTCGACGCGTTCGTCGTGCGGATGACGATCGTGCCCGCTGTGATGTCCCTGCTGGGCAAGCACGCGTGGTGGCTGCCCAAGTGGCTCGACCGGATCCTGCCGAACGTCGACGTCGAAGGCGAGAAGCTCAGCGCGGGCAACCCGCCCGAAGGGCACGGCAAGTCGCGCGAACTGGAACCCGTCTGACGGTTCCAGGTAGGTCGTTGGCGGCCGCGGGGTGGCTGGCCGCACCGGTTACGGGGTTACCGGGCGGACGTGCCCACCGCGTGGCCGCCAATGGTCGGGGAAGGTGGTCGCCGGGATCGATATTGTCGCCGGTCCCGGCCACCAGGGCTACCGTCGCCGGATCGCAAGGGCAGCGGTCCGGCGACGGTAGTAAAGCTCCCCCGCTATCGGCGGCGCGGACGTCGTCGACAGCGAGGGAGCTTTGCTACCGTTTCGGCCTTGACCAGCGAGAATTCTCGGTCTCGCTGCGGGGTCCGGTGCCTCGGCGCGGATCTCGGCGACCTGAGTGCGGATCTCGCTCGCCTGAACGGGGGACTCGCCGGCAGAGGGCGACACGCCGGGCCGGGCGGAGGCCGGGCGGAGACCGGGCGCGCTACCTGAGCCAGAGGACGGCACCCGCGATGGCCAGCCCTGCCGCCACGCCGAGCGCCACCGCTAGTCCCTTCGAGTTCTTCCACGTGCTGAACACACCGCCGACCAGGAATCCGGCCACCGCCAGCAGCAGGACGGCCACCCACGCGTTGCCCATCTACAGCACTCCCTTGGTGGAGGGCACGCCGCCCACCCTCGGATCGGGTTCCGTCGCCGCCCGCAGTGCCCTCGCGACGGCCTTGTATTGCGCCTCCGCGATGTGGTGCGGATCGCGGCCGTGCACGACCCGCACGTGCAGTGCGAGCTGCGCGTGGAAGGAAAGCGACTCGAAAACGTGCCTGGTGAGCACGAACGGGTAGTTGCCGCCGATGGTGAACGTGTCGAATCGCTCCGGTTCACCGACGTGCACGCAGTACGGCCTTCCGGACACGTCGACGGCGGCGTGCGCCAGCGTCTCGTCCATCGGGATCCAGGCGTCGCCGAAGCGGCGGATGCCAGCCTTGTCGCCCAGAGCCTGGCGAATCGCCTGACCAAGCACGATGGCCGTGTCCTCGACGGTGTGGTGCGCGTCGATGTGCACGTCACCCTCGGCGGCGATCCGCAGGTCGAGCGAACCGTGCACGCCGAAGGAGTTCAGCATGTGATCGTAGAAGGGCACGCCGGTCGACACCTCGGCCTTGCCGGTCCCGTCGAGGTCGACCTCGACGACGATCGAGGACTCTTTGGTCGTGCGTTCGACCTTGCCCACGCGACTCATCGCGGGACCTCCTTGCTTGCCGTGAGGAAGGCGTCGTTCTCGCCGGGGGTGCCGATGGTGACCCGCAGGTGCCCTTCGATCCCGACGTCGCGGATCAGCACGCCGTGGTCCACATAGGACTTCCAGGATGCCGGAGCGTCGGCGAACCTGCCGAACAGGATGAAGTTCGCGTCACTGGGTACCGGCGCGAAACCCAGTCCGGTCAGGGCTTCGGCGACCCGGTCCCTTTCGGACGCGAGCCTGGCGACCGAGGCCAGCGTCGCGTCGGCATGCCGCAGGGCGGCCCTCGCGGCGGCCTGGGTGAGCGCCGAAAGGTGATAGGGCAGCCGCACGAGCTGGAGCGCGTCCACGACGGCGGGCGCGGCGGCGAGATATCCGAGCCGCCCGCCCGCGAAGGCGAACGCCTTGCTCATCGTGCGCGACACGATGAGCTTCGCGGGGTAGCTGTCGAGCAGCGTGGCCGCGCTCGGCTGCGAGGAGAACTCCGCGTATGCCTCGTCGACCACGACGAGTCCCGGCGCGGCGCGCAGTACCTGTTCGAGTTCGCCTAGCGGAATCGACCCACCGGTCGGATTGTTGGGGCTGGTCAGGAACACCACGTCGGGAGAACGCTCCGCGACGAGGCTCGCCGCGACCTCGGTGTCGAGCGAGAAGTCGGCCCGCCTCGGCGCCGGCAGCCACTCCGTGCGGGTGCCTGCCGCGATGATCGGGTGCATCGAGTACGACGGCTCGAAGCCGAGCGCACTGCGGCCAGGCCCGCCGAACGCCTGCAGAATCTGTTGCAGAATCTCGTTGGAACCGTTGGCAGCCCACACATTGCGCTCGGTCAGCGGAACACGGGTGGCCACCGACAGATACGCGGCAAGGTCCTCGCGCAGCGCGACGGCGTCCCGGTCCGGGTAGCGGTGCAGTTCGGCCGCCGCGGCACGCACGGCGTCGGTGACGTCGTCGACGAGTTCCCCAGGCGGCGGGTAGGGATTCTCGTTGGTGTTGAGCCGGACCGCGACGTCGATCTGGGGCGCGCCGTAGGGGCTGCGACCTCGCAGGTCCTCCCTCAGCGGGAGCTGGTCGATGGTCACCTCGCCCGCGGTCGGTGAGGTCATGCTGGTGCCTCCGGAAAACGTGCGGTGACGGCTTCGCCGTGTGCTGGAAGGTCCTCGGCTTCGGCCAGCGCGACGACCTTGTCGGCGACCTCGCGCAGCGCGCCCGCGCTGTAGTCGATGACGTGGATGCCACGCAGGTAGGTCTGCACGGACAGACCGGAGGAGTGCCGCGCGAACCCGCCCGTCGGCAGGACGTGATTGGAACCGGCGCAGTAGTCGCCGAGCGAAACGGGCGCGTAGGGGCCGACGAACACCGCGCCCGCGTTGCACACCCGCGCGGCGACGGCACGAGCGTCGGCCGTCTGGATCTCAAGGTGCTCGGCGGCGTACGCGTCGACGACACGCAGGCCATCGTCCACTGTGGATACCAGGACGACGCCGGACTGCGGTCCGCTCAACGCCTCCGTGACCCGCTGGGTGTGCTTGGTCGCGGCGACCCGGTGCCGCAGTCGCTCCTCGACCGCGTCGGCCAGCGGCTCGGAGGTCGTCACGAGCACGCTCGCGGCGAGCGTGTCGTGCTCGGCCTGGCTGATCAGGTCGGCCGCGACGTGGTCGGGGTCGGCGGTCTCGTCGGCGAGGATCGCGATCTCCGTCGGCCCTGCTTCCGAGTCGATGCCGATCAGCCCGCGCAGCATGCGCTTGGCCGCGGTCAGGTAGATGTTGCCCGGCCCGGTCACCATGTCGACGGGGTCCAGGGGCGCGCCGTCGGTGTCGGTGCCGCCATAGGCGAGCAGCGCCACGGCCTGCGCTCCGCCGACCGCCCACACCTCGTCGACACCGAGCAGCCTCGCCGCCGCGAGGATCGTCGGGTGCGGAAGACCGCCGAACTCGGCCTGCGGCGGCGAGCACACCACGAGCGATTCGACACCGGCTTCCTGCGCGGGCACCACGTTCATGACGACGCTGGACGGGTACACCGCGAGGCCGCCTGGGGCGTAGAGGCCGACCCTGCCGACCGGAACCCAGCGCTCGGTGACGGTGCCGCCTTCGGCGACCTCGGTGGTCACCTCGGTTCTGCGCTGGTCGGCGTGTACCGTCCTCGCCCTGCTGATCGACTCCTCGATGGCCGCCCTGACCACCGGGTCGAGGCGGTCGAGCGCACCGGCCAGTTCGGCGGAGGGAACCCGCACGCTCGCGGGCCTGACCTTGTCGAACCGCTCCGCGTAGTCCAGCGCGGCAGCCACGCCGCGCTCCTTGACCGCCTCGACGACGGGGCGCACCTGATGCAGTGCCGCGTCCACGTCGACCTCGGCGCGCGGCAGTGTCGCGCGCAACTGCGCTGGAGTCGGGACGCGACCTCGCAGGTCGGTGCGGTTCAGCATGCTTTCAAGGGTACGAGGTGACGATCCACACCCAGCTCACGGGCCACGCGCGCTGGCATACTGCCGGGCAAGCCCGTCGGCGAAGGAGGCCCCCGTGTTGCGCGTCGCCCTGTGCCAGCTCACCTCGGCAACCGATCCGGAGCGGAACCTGTCCCTCATCCGCGAGGGCGTGGCGGAGGCGGCTCGCGGCGGCGCCAGGGTCGTGATCTTACCCGAGGCCGCCATGGCCAGGTTCGGGGTCCCGCTCGGGCCGCTCGCCCAGCCCGTCGAAGGACCGTGGGCCCGTGCCGTCGGCGCCATCGCCGACGAGCACGACGTGCTGGTGGTGGCCGGGATGTTCACCCCGGCAGGCGAGCGCGTCCGCAACACTCTGCTGGTCACCGGCCTCGGCGAGCACACCGGCTACGACAAGATCCACCTCTACGACGCCTTCGGCTTCCGGGAGTCCGACACGGTCGAGGGCGGCTCCTCGCTCGTGACGGTCACCGTCGACGACGTCAAGCTCGGCGTCGCGACCTGCTACGACGTGCGTTTCCCCGAGCTGTTCCAGTCGCTGGCCGACGCGGGAACGAGCGCCGTGGCGCTGCCCGCGTCCTGGGGCGCGGGCGAGGGCAAACGCGAACAGTGGGAACTGCTGGTCAGGGCACGCGCGCTCGACTCGGGCAACTGGATCCTCGCCTGTGGGCAGGCCGATCCAGCCGCGACCGGGACCGAGGTCAATCCGAAGGCCCCGACCGGCATCGGTCATTCCCTCGTGGCCGACCCGTTCGGCGTGGTGGCCGCCCGGCTCGGCGCCGGGCCGGGACTACTCCTCGCCGACATCGAGCCCTCCGTAGCCGAGAAGTCGCGCTCCGCGACCGCCGTGCTGGCGAACCGGACACTCCACGAGGGACGGACCGGCCGACGGTAGTCCAAACGACCTCAGCTCAGGTCCATCCCGAGATCGAGCGCGGGCGAGGAATGCGTCAGCCCGCCGACCGCGAGATAGTCCACACCGGACTCCGCGTAGGCGCGCGCATTCTCAAGCCGCAGGCCGCCAGAGGATTCCAGCTTCGCGCCCGGCGACAGCTCGTCCCGCAGCGACACGGCCTTCGCGCAATCCGCCGGACTGAAATTGTCAAGCAGAATCTCGTCGGCCCCGGCCCGCAGCGCCTCGGCGAACTGGTCGAGATCGTCGACCTCGACCTCGCACGGCAAGTCGCCCGCGTGCTCCCTCGCCAGCCGCAACGCCTCCGTCACCGAACCCGAGGCCACGACATGGTTGTCCTTGATCAGAACCGCGTCACCAAGCCCCATCCGGTGATTGACCCCACCACCGCAGCGCACCGCGTACTTCTGCAACAAACGCAGTCCCGGCAAGGTCTTGCGCGAATCCCGGATCGCCGCGCCCGTCCCCTCGACAGCGGCGACCCACGCCGCCGTCGCCGTCGCGATCCCTGACAGATGGCACAACAGGTTGAGCGCCGTCCGCTCCGCCGTCAACAGTCCCCGCACGGGGCCACGCAACACCAGCACCGGCTCGCCCGCACGCGGAACCGAACCATCGCGACCGGACCGCACGACCTCGTAGCCATCGCCGAGAACCTCGTCGAACACGGCCAGCGCGGCCGGAATCCCCGACACCACACCGGCGGCACGCGGAGTCACCGCCGCGGTCGCCATCGCGTCGGCGGGAACCGTCGCGTCCGTCGTCGCGTCGGGGCCGTAGGCAAGATCCTCGGCGAGCGCGGTCGTCACCACCCGCCGAAGCACCTCGGCAGGCACCCCCGCCATGCCCAAAACATCGTCGTTCACGCGGCCTCCAGTATCTTGCGGGACACCCGCACCCGGTCGGCCCACGCGAACGGGGCTCCGCCATTGTCGTTCACGCGGCCTCCAGAATGCCCGGATCCGCCAGCACCGGCTGGCCCGACGGGCTCAACCGGATCAACTGGCTTCGCTGCCAATTCTCGTCGTCACGACCGGGGAAATCAGTGCGCACGTGACAGCCCCGTGACTCCTGCCGCCGCGCGGCCGAGGCGACCACCGCCTGCGCCAGCATCGTCAGCGCGGCCCCCTCCACCGCCTCCTGCGTCCACAACGGACGGTCCACGACCGAAAGATCGAGCACCGAACCCGCGGCGGCGAGACCGTCCGCGTCCCTGCCGATCGCCACGTAACGGCTCATCAACCGTTGCAGGGCATCCCTTTCCGCGACGGGAACCACCCGCTCCTCCGGCGTCTCCCCCACGTGACGCCGGAGCGAGCCGGAAGCCAGATCCTCGGCGACGGCCTCGGCCGCCCTTCCTCCGACGACAAGCCCTTCGAGCAAGCTGTTCGACGCGAGCCGGTTCGCGCCGTGCAACCCGGTCCTCGCCACCTCTCCGGCCGCGTACAACCCCGGTACCGACGTGCGCCCATCGGTACCGGTCAGCACCCCGCCGCACGCGAAATGCGCGGCCGGGGCAACCGGAATGACGTCCCGCGCCGGATCGATCCCCGCGCCCGCGCACGCGGCGTGCACCGTGGGAAACCTCGTCGCGAAACCGGAAATGCCCGTCGCGTCGAGGAAAACGTGATCGTCGACGCCGCCGGGGGCCGAAGCGAGATGCCGTGTGATCGCGGCCGACACCACGTCCCTCGGCGCGAGATCCGCCAGCGGATGCACTCCCCGCATCACCGGCGCGCCGGTCGCGTCGACCAGCACGGCGCCCTCGCCGCGCACGGCCTCGGTCACCAGCGGGCACCGCCCCCTCGCTCCCGGCGTGAACAGCACCGTGGGATGAAACTGCACGAACTCGATGTCGGCCACCGTCGCTCCGGCCCGCAACGCCAGCGCGACGCCGTCGCCCGTCGCGATCTCCGGGTTCGACGTCGCGTGGTAGAGCTGACCGAACCCGCCGGTCGCGAGCAGAACAGCGGGCGCTCGCAGCACTCCGGCGACGCCATCGGGGTCGAGCACGCTCACTCCGGCGACCGCGCCGTCGGCCGAACGCAGCGCGTCGACGGCAACGTGCCGTTCGAGCACCGCGACACTGCGCAGCCCCGCTTCGGCGACCAGCGCGCGCTCCACCTCGGCTCCGGTCGCGTCGCCACCGGCGTGAATCACCCTGAACGCGCTGTGGCCTCCCTCGCGCGTCCTGGCCAGCCCCGATGGCCCCTCGTCGAACCTGGCACCGAGCCGACGCAACGCGGAGACCGCACCGGCCCCCTCACCGATGATGCCCGTGACGGCGTCGGTAGCGCACAGCCCAGCTCCTGCCGTCACGGTGTCCGCCGCGTGAGCGGCCACGGTGTCCGTCTCGCCCGTGCCTTCGAGCACGACGGCGACACCACCCTGCGCCCACCGGGTATTGCCCTCGTCGACCGTCCCTTTTGTCACCACGAGCACCCGCAGCCCCAGCGCCTTCGCGCGCAGCGCCGCCGTCAATCCGGCGACGCCGCTGCCGAGCACAACCAGATCCGCGTCGGCCTCCCAGCCGAACCCGGTTTTCGCTTCAGAGGCGTTAACCGGTTGGCTCATTCCCCGCCGCCAGGCTTGCCGATCTCGATCATGCGGCGGACCGAGGCACGGGCCCGCGCCGCCGTCTCCTCGTCGACCTCGACCTCGTCGGCACCCTCGCGCAGGGACCGCAGCAGCGCGGCCGGGGTGATCATCTTCATGTACCGGCAGGAAGCCCTGTCGTTCACGGCACGAAAGTCGATGTCCGGAGCGGCCTTGCGAAGCTGGTGCAACATGCCGACCTCGGTGGCGACCAGCACGGAGGCCGCCTTCGTCTCCTTCGCCGCGTGCAGCATGTCCCCCGTGGAAAGGATCTTCACCCGCTCCGGCGCGACGGCGCCCTCGCCCGCGAGGTAGAGCGCCGAGGTCGCGCATCCACACTCGGGGTGGATGAACAGGTCGGCCTCGGGGCTGGCCGAAGCGCGCTCGGCCAGTTCGGGACCGTTGATCCCGGCGTGCACATGGCATTCTCCTGCCCAGATGTGCAGGTTCTGCCTTCCGGTCTCCCGCTTGACGTGCGCGCCGAGGAACTGGTCCGGACAGAACAGCACGTCCCTGTCCTCCGGTATCGAGGCGACGACGTCGACCGCGTTCGACGAGGTGCAGCAGATGTCGGTTTCCGCCTTCACCTCCGCCGTGGTGTTCACATAGGACACCACGACCGCGCCGGGATGCTGCGCCTTCCACTCCCGCAACTGCGCACCCGTGATGGAGTCGGCGAGCGAGCAGCCCGCGCGCGCGTCGGGAATCAGCACCGTCTTGTCAGGAGAGAGGATCTTCGCGGTCTCGGCCATGAAGTGCACGCCGCAGAAGACGATGGTCGAGGCCTCACTCTCGGCCGCGATCCTGCTCAGCGCGAGCGAATCGCCCGTGTGGTGGGCGATCTCCTGAATTTCGGGCAGCTGGTAGTTGTGCGCGAGCACCACGGCGTCGCGCCGCTCGGCGAGCCGGCGAACCTCGTCGGCCCAAGCCGCGTCGGCGTCGACTCCGCCGTAGGGAACGAGCGCATCGGCTTGCACAGTCATATTGAGCCTCCAGAGTTTTCGCCTTATAATCGAAAACCGTGCGGTCTCATATTAACAGCACCACCCCCCTGGCACACGAGGTTCTCGCGGCGGTATTGCAGGTGCGTTGCGCCACACTGCGCGTACTGCTGTGGCGGCGGGCGCTCGATCCGCACGTCGGAAGGTGGTCACTTCCCGGAGGCAGACTGCGACCAGACGAGGACGTCGAACAGTCGATCCGCCGCCAGCTCGCCGAGAAGGTCGACGTGAAGCAACTGACGCACGTCGAGCAACTTGCCGTTTTCAGCGCGCCCTACCGGGTCCCCGGCCCTCGGGTCGTCGCGACCGCGTTCCTCGGGCTCGTGCCATCCGACGTCGATCCCGAGGTGCCGGAGGACACGGCGTGGCACCCCGTGGACGACCTGCCCCGCACCGCGTTCGACCACGAGGCGATCGTGTTGCGCGCCCGCGACCGGCTGCGCGCGAAACTCAGCTACACCAACCTCGGATTCGCGCTGGCACCACGGGAATTCACCGTCTCGTCGCTGCGCGAGCTGTACTCGGCGGCGCTCGGTTACTCGGTGTCGGCGACCAATCTGCAACGCGTGCTGTCCCGGAGGGGGCTGCTCGTGCCCACCGGCAGTACCGCGCCGTCGGGAAGGGCTGGCGGGCGTCCGGCTGCCCTTTACTCGTTCGCGCACGACGACATGCAGGTCACCGACCCGTTCGCCGTGTTCAAGCCGCCGTCGCCCAGCCGTGCGCCACGGTCGCGGACGCGCGGGCAGGCCCGCGACGCCGTAACGTGAGGTCGTGGCCGACATGACACCGGAGCGTGCGGATTCCGGGGCGACGGAACGGATGTTGCCGTTGTTCCCGTTGCACACCGTGCTCTTGCCAGGCGCGCACCTGCCGCTGCACATCTTCGAGCCGCGATACCGCCAGCTCACCGCCGACCTGACCGGCGAGCGATTCCCCGAACCGCTCTTCGGGGTCGTGGCCATCCGCACATCGCTGATCCGCGAGGTGGACAACCTCGACCACGTGCACGCCATCGGCTGCGGCGCGCTGCTGCGGGAGGCCAAAGGACTGCCGGACGGCCGGTTCGACATCGTCACGACCGGAACCCGCAGGTTCCGGCTGCTCGACATCGAAACACGATCGGCGCCGTACCTGATGGCCAAGGTGTCCTGGCTCGACGACACTCCGATGCCTTCGGCGAAGCCCGACCTGGCCGCGCGGCTCGGGGACATCGCGCGAGCCGCGCACCACCGCTACTGCGCCTCGGCATGGGAAAGGGACGGCTGGCAGTCCCCCGCGCCGGACACCGACCTGCGCGAGCTGGCCTACCTGCTGGCAGGCGACTGCCTGCTGCCGATAGACGACAGGCAAGCCCTGCTCGAGGAACGTCATCCGCTGCGCCGTCTCCGCACCGTGTGCAGACTGCTCAACAGGGAGGCGGGCTTCCTTTCGAAGCTGCACGCGGTGCCGGTGCCCTTCACCGACGTCGACGCTCCGGCGGCGCCGAGCATGAACTGAGTCACCTTCCGGTTGACCCTTCCGCATGGGTCAAGGTTCTACCTTCCCGGCGTGCTGACCGACACCACCCAACGCTCGGCAGGCCGGTTTCCCGGCTGGCTGCTGTGCCTGCTGATCGCCACTTTCGCCGTGGGTACCGACGATTTCGTGATCGCGGGCGTGCTGCCGCGGATCGCGAACGACCTCGATGTCGGCGAGGCATCGGCGGGCCAGCTCGTTTCCGTGTTCTCCATTGTGTACGCGGTGTCCGCCCCCGTTCTCGCGACGCTGACGGCGAGACTTCCCCGGCGAATCCTGTTTTGCGGCGCGCTTTTCGTCTTCACCGCCGCCAATGTCGCCGCGGCCTTCGCGCCGTCGTTCGTCGTGCTGATGGTCCTCAGGATCGTCGCGGCGGTCGCGGCGGCAACCGTCACGCCGGTCGCGTTCGCACTCGCCGCGAGCATGTCCCCCGCGCACCGCGTCGGCCGCAACATCGGTCTGGTCGCGGCTGGACTCACCATGGCACTTGTCGCAGGAGTGCCCGCGGGGACCTGGATCGGGACGCAATGGAGCTGGCGGGGCAGCTTCCTGCTCGTCGCCGCGCTCGGCGTCGCCGCCATCGCGATCGCGTCGACGGGGCTGCGCGACCAAGGAACAGCCGATCCGGTGCCACTGCGCGACCGGCTGCGGCTGCTGGGTAGTACACCGGTGCTGATCGGCGTCGCGGGAACCACGCTCGGCGGAATCGGCGGGCTCATGACCTACACCTACATCGCCCCGATCGTGCGCGACCTCTCCGGAGCGGGCAGCGGCACGCTCGCGATCCTCATCGGCGTCACGGGGATCGCGGGTGCCGTCGGCACCGCCGTCGGCGGGCGGCTCACCGACAGATGGGGCGCCGACCGGACACTGTTGCTCGGGCTGAAAGGGCAGGTCGCCGCTTCCGCGGCGCTCACGGCCTTCGGATTCGCGTGGCAGGGGAACGCGCCGCTCCCCCTGACCGCGGCGGCATTCGCGCTGTGGGGATTCGCGGGCTGGGCGTTCAACCCGCCGATGAACGCGCGCCTGCTCGCACTGGCGCCGGGCGCGGGCACCGAAGCGGTCGCGCTGAACACCAGCGGGCTGTACCTCGGCATCGCGCTCGGCGGAGGAATCGGCGGGCTCGTGCTGCCACACCACGGCGGCGGCGGGGTAGTACTGGCTGCCACGGTGTTCGGGGTACTGACCGTCGGATTGCTCACCGCTTCGATCGCCAGGTACCCGGCGACCGCACGAGCGGCATAACCTGGGCACCGGATCGGCACACACCGGGGACGGGACGGCAGCCATGCACATCGGAGAACTCGCGGAGCGGACGGGAGCCACGAAACGCGCCTTGCGTTACTACGAGCAGGAAGGTCTGCTCAGCGCGCGGCGCGAGGGCAACGGATACCGTGACTACGACGACGACGCCGTCCTCACGGTGCACAACATCCGGCAGCTGCTGGGCACCGGGCTTTCCATTGCCGAGATCAGGGAACTCGCGGGCTGCCTCGCCAAAGACCTTTCCCACGGTCCAGTATGCGCCGAGGCGATCGAACTGTACCGGCAGCGCCTCGACTCGGTGACCGAACGGCTCGAAGCCCTGCACGACACGAGGGAGCGGCTCACCGCGCACCTCGCGCAAACGGCGGGCGGCTGAACGAAGGACGTCAGCCGAGCCTGCGGCCGAGATCGTCCCTGCTGTTCCAGGTGGCCAGAACCCCGTAGGCGAGCGCGACCGTCAACGGCTGGGCGATGACCACCCAGCCCGATTCCAGCACGGGCGCCTTCTCGACGATGTCACCGACATTCGGCGTGCCCGTCACCGCGTGGAGACTGTCGGCGAACGCGATGCCCATACGCATCCCCAGCCACGCGGCCAGCAGCGAACCACCGACGGCCGCGAGCAGGACGACGGGTCCCCTGCGTTCCCTCAGGAACCACACGGCGACACCGACGACGAGCCCGGTCGCCAGCCCCATCAGGGCGAAGATCGCCAGCGCGTCGAAGCGGTGCCAGCTCTCCAGTTGCAGCGCGATGGGGTCGCCTTCCGCCGACACCACACGCATGCGCTGGGTCGGCGCCAGCCTCGACCAGATCCAGCCGAGCGGGATCCCCAGCAGACCGACCATCGACAGCACGCTGATCGCGGGTACCAGGTCGGCCTTGACGACCACCTTCGGCCGGACCTCGCGCGCCTCCGCCCACGCCTGCGCGAACGAAGGGGTCTCCGCCTGCTGCTCCGGCAATCCCGGCCTCCCTCTGCCATTCGCCCCCTGCTTGCGGGGGAGCCTAGCCGGTCGGCGTCACGCCCGCCGAGGTGGATTCGCCGTGCCTGCTACAGCGCGCGCTCCAGCCCGAGGGAGTCACTTGGACGATCATCCTGCGCGCGCACTGAGCGCAGTAGCGGGGAGGTTCGAGCGCGGTGCGCGGATTGTGGCACGCGACGTGGTTTCCGCCGCCTTGCTCCGGGTCCTCCGATCCTCCGCAGTGGACACAGAACCGGCCGCTCACAGGGTCTCGCTGAGCGCCTTGATCGGCATGCGCAACTCCCGCAGCATGTCGAGGTCGGCCTCGGCGGAGCGGCCGAGATTGGTCAGGTAGTTGCCGACGATGATCGCGTTGACGCCGCCGAGCATGCCGTGCTCCGCACCGAGATCGCCGAGGGTCAGTTCCCTTCCTCCCGCGAATCGCAGCATCGTGCGTGGCATCGCGAGCCGGAACGCCGCGACGATCCGCAACGCGTCCTTGCCCTCGACGAGTTCGTAGGACTCGTACGGCGTCCCCGGCTGCGGGATCAGGAAGTTGAGCGGAACCTCGTGCGGATCGAGCTCGGCGAGCTGAGCCGCGAACTCCGCGCGCTGCTCGGCGGTTTCGCCCATGCCGAGAATGCCGCCGCAGCAGACCTCCATGCCCGCGTCCTTGACGAGAGCGAGCGTTTCCCTGCGCTCCTCCCAGGAATGTGTCGTGACCACGTTCGGGAAATGCGAGCGCGCCGTTTCCAGGTTGTGGTTGTAGCGGTGCACGCCCATGTCGACGAGTTCGCCGACCTGTTCGGGCGTCAGCATCCCCAGTGAACAGGCGATCTGGATGTCGTTGCCGGATTCGCGGATCGCGGTGATGCCTGCCCGCACCTGGGACAGCAGCCGCTCGTCGGGGCCACGCACCGCGGCGACGATGCAGAATTCGGTGGCTCCGGTGGCGGCCGTTTCCGCCGCGGCTTTCACGAGCCCGGGGATGTCGAGCCAGGCCGACCGGACCGGGGTGGGAAATCGTCCGGATTGCGAACAGAAGTGACAGTCCTCGGGGCAGCCGCCGGTCTTGACGCTGACGATGCCCTCGACCTCGACCTCCGGACCACACCAGCGCAACCGCACCTCGTGAGCGAGTGCGAGCAGTTCCGGCAGGTGCTCGTCCGGCAGCCGCAGGACGGAGAGAATCTGGTCTTCCTCCAGCCCGGCACCGCGTTCGAGCACCTGCTCGCGGGCGATGGGGATGATCGGCGAATCGGCGGTCGCTGCCGGCACGGCATCTCCTTCGGGGCTGAACTGATCCGGGGCTTGTTCGGGTGCTGCTGTCGCGCGGGGTGCGGCGACGCGGCACATGCTACTGCGGCGCCGAAACCTGTCCGGTGAAACAGTCGGAGTCGAACTCGCCGCCGAACCACGGGGAAAGGCCACGCCGCGCCTCGGCGAGGAATTCGGCCATCGTCACCTCACCGAGCCCGTCCGGGAGCACGCCGAGCAGCGGCGCGCCCGCGGCGACCGGCAGATCCGCGACGTTGCACCTGGCCGCGAGATCTGGCCGCGCCGGCCACGCCCCGATGACAAGCCCTACGACGTCGAGGCCACGCCCGGTCGCGACCTCCGAGGTCAGGGCGGTCGCGTTGATCGTGCCCAGGCCCGGTTCCGCGACGATGAGCACCGGCGCGCCGAGCGACCACGAGACGTCGGCGATCGTTCCGCCGCCGGAGTCGAAGGGCACGAGCAGCCCGCCCGCGCCCTCGACGAGCACGAGCTCGTGCTCGTCGTGCAGCTCGCTCGCCGCCTTGGCCACCTCGGCGGGAGTCACCGGAGGCAGCCCTCGCCTTCGGGCCGCGGCGTCGGGCGAGAGCGGGTCCGGATAACGGCGGATTTCGCGGGTGACGACGTCACCGGCAAGGCGGCGCACATCGGCCAGATCTCCCGGTTGATCCTGGGAGACACCGGTCTGTGCCGGTTTGAGTACCGCGACGCTCTGGCCGCGGTCTCGCGCGAGCGCCGCGATGGCCGCGGTCACCACTGTCTTGCCGACGCCGGTCCCCGTTCCAGAGATCACCAGCACGGTCACATCGCGACAGTAATACCGCCTGCCGCGACGGCCGTCACCCGGTCTTGACCTCCGGCTCCACCGCCGGCGCCTCGGCACCGGCCGGGACGAAGGCGCCCTCCGCGGGATCGAAGAGGTAGACCTGCGCGTTGCCGACGTCGAAGTACATTCCGGTGAGCTGGAGTTCGCCCTTGCGTTCCGCCTCGGCGACCATCGGATACCGCCTGAGGTGGTCGAGTTGCTGCAACACGTTGTGCAGCGCGAGGCGGTCGCCTTGCAGCTCCGGAACCTTCCCCGCCAGTGTGACCGGCGTGTTTCCCGCGTGCCTTCGCATGCTCGGCGCCCCGTGCCGCAACCAGCGGGCGAGCGAGGGCAACCCACCTGGCGTGTCACCGAGCAGCGCTCGCATGGCGCCGCACGAGGAATGCCCGCACACCACGACCTCGCGCACCCCGAGCACGCTGACCGCGTATTCGATGGAGGCGCCGACCGAGTCGTCGTCGCTCACGGTCACGGCACCACCGACAGGAACGAAGTTGCCGACGTTGCGCACCGCGAACAGGTCGCCAGGCCCGCTGGTGGTGATCACGTTGGGCACGATCCTCGCGTCGCCGCACGTGATGAACAGCGTGTGCGGGCGCTGATCGGTCGCCAGCTTGCTCATGGTCTCTTGCACGAGCGGGGCCGTGCGGTTCTGGAACTCCGAGGTGCCCCTGCGCAGCGGGCCAGTCCGCTGGTCGGGAATGTGCACGCCGAAGTCTTTCGCCATCCACTCCGACCACGGCGCGAGCCAGCGGGGCACGACGGGTTTGGCCGCCCTGCGGCGCACCGTCGGCGCGTCGGATTTGCCTCTGGCGAACCAGGGATGCCCCAGCTCGTCGACCACGACCGTGCCCCCGGCCCGCTCGTGAGCCTGCTGCCAGCTGGAAAGGCACTCGAAGGAGGCGTGGTCGAGATAATCCACGACCAGTTCGAGCGTGACCGTGCTGCCCTCGGGCATCGAATTGAGCACTGTGGACAGCCGGGGAACCGAGAGGAAGGTCAGCGCGCCCTCGATGACGAGGCGCCGGTGCTGCCCCTCTCCCTCCGCGTGGATGCCGGACCACATGGTGCGCCCCAGCATCAGCACGAGCGAGAGCGCGATCCCGAGCAGCACGCCGCTGAGCAGGTCGATGGTGACGACACCGATCAGCGTCACCAGGTACAACGGCAGGTCACCGTGCTTGAGCACCTGCCGGATGTGTTTGATGTCAACGAGTTTGGCGCCGACGACGACGAGCAGGCCGGCCAGCGCGGCCAGCGGGATGCTCTGGATGAGCGAGGCGAGGGCGACGGTGAACAGCAGCACCCACAGGCCGTGCATGATGGCCGACGCCCTCGTCCGCGCTCCCGCGACGACGTTGGTCGAGCTGCGCACGATGACGCCGGTGACCGGAAGACCGCCGATGGCACCGGAGGTCATGTTGGCGACGCCCTGACCGACGAGCTCGCGGTTGAGGTTGGCTCGCTTTCCGTTGTGCATCTTGTCGACGGCGACCGCGGAGAGCAGGGTTTCGACGCTGGCGATGAGCGCGATGGTGAGCACGGCGACCCCGAAGTCGAACCAGTGCCCTTCCGGAAGTCGCGGCATCAGCGTGACCGAGAGCAGGTCGCCCGGCAGCTCGACCCGCTGCGCGGCCATGCCCGCGACGGAGGCCAGCACGGTGACGACGGTGATCGCGGCGAGCGGGCCGGGGATCTTGCGCACCGCCGCCGGCAGTTTCGGCCACACCAGCAGGATGGCGATGGTCAGCACGCCCAGTATCGCGGCGGTGTCGTGATGCGCGACGAGCTGACCAGGCAGCGCGAGGATGTTGTCGATGGACGAGCTCTGCGCGCTACCGCCGAGAACGACGTGCAACTGCCCGAGAACGAGCGTCACCCCGATCCCGGCGAGCATTCCGTGAACGATGGCGGGCGAGATCGCGAGCGCCGCCCTCGCGACCCTGCTCAGTCCGAAAAGGACTTGCAGTGCGCCGGCGCCGACGGTGATGGCACAGGTGACCGCCCAGCCGAACGTGTTGATGGTCTCGGCCATGACGATGGTCAGCCCTGCGGCCGGACCGCTGACCTGCAGCGCGGAACCGCCGACCGCGCCGGCCACGACACCGCCGACGATCGCGGCGATGAGGCCGGCGACGATCGGGGCTCCCGAGGCGAGCGCGATACCGAGGGACAGCGGCACCGCGACGAGGAACACCACCAGCGATGCCGGGACATCGTGGCGCAGAACCTCGTTCGCTTTCCGCCATGGCGAAGCGCCGCGGTCATCGCTCGTCGCGAGACCGTTCTTCCTCGTCATACAAAGATCCTTCCGGTTGTCCGCGTCAACGGTCGTACTGAATGTGCCGCGTGGCTGGCATCCGCACCGATGAGCCCAGGATGTCGACAAAGAGTGCGTCACCAGATAACCGGAGAATGTGTGAAATGTCCGCTATAGAAAGAAGTTCTCATGTTTACTTCATGAGCCCGTCACTACCCAGCGGCCATCTCTTCGTGAACACAACCCACGCGTAGTGGGCTGAGTCTCACTCCATTCAGGATCCAAACCGGACAGTCAACTGCGGTAAGTGATCATGATGCCGCTCGCTGGCAGTGTCCAAACCGGATCGAGTGATCTTGGGCGGGATCACACCTCTCGCGTGGTCTTTACCATCGCTGCTGTGATCTGCTCGACCTGCCCATCGGTGCACACGTAGGGCGGCATGGTGTACAGCAGATCGCGGAACGGCCGCAGCCACACCCCGTTCGCCGTCAGCACCCTGGTCGCCTCCCCCATGTCGACGTGCCGGTCGAGCTGAACCACCCCGATGGCGCCGAGTACGCGGACGTCCACGACGCCGGGTACCCCGGCGGCGGGAGCAAGCCCCTCGCGCAGGAGCGCTTCGATGCGCCGCACCCTCGGCAGCCATGAGCCGTCGGCGAGCAGGCCGATCGAGGCGTTGGCGACGGCGGCGGCGAGCGGGTTGCCCATGAAGGTCGGACCATGCGCCAGCACGGGAACCGCGCCTTCGGAGATGCCCTCGGCGACGCGCGGCGTGCACAGCGTCGCGGCCATCGTCAGATAGCCGCCGGTCAGCGCCTTGCCGAGGCACAGCACGTCCGGTGTCACCCCGGCGTGCTCCGCCGCGAAGAGCGCGCCCGTCCTGCCGAAACCCGTCGCGATCTCGTCGAAGACGAGCAGCACGTCGTTGGCCGAGGTGATCTCGCGCAACGCGCGCAGGTAACCGGGGTGGTGGAAGCGCATCCCTCCCGCGCCTTGCACGATCGGTTCGACGACGACGGCGGCGAGCTCGCCCGCGTTCCGCTCGACCGAGGCGGCCAATTCGTCTACATAGGACTGATCGGGCTCCGTGTCGAAGCCGGAGGGCGGCGCGGGGACGAAGATCTGCTCAGGCAGCACTCCCCTCCACAACGCGTGCATGCCGCCTTCGGGGTCGCACACGCTCATCGGATGGAACGTGTCGCCGTGATAGCCGCCCCGCCAGGTGAGCATCCTGCGCTTGGCCGGTTCGCCCCTCGACCGCCAGTACTGCAAGCACATCTTCAGCGCGACCTCGACGGAGACCGAACCGGAATCGGAGAGGAAGACGTGTTCGAGGCCGTCCGGCGTCAGCTCGGCGAGCGTGCTCGCCAGCCGGATGGCCGGTTCGTGGGTCAATCCGCCGAACATGACGTGACTCATCCGGCCGGCCTGTTCGGCGAGCGCGGCGTCGAGAACGGGGTGCCGGTAGCCGTGCACGGCAGCCCACCAGGACGACATGCCGTCGACGAGCTCCCTGCCGTCGGCCAGTCGCAGGCACGCGCCGCTCGCCTCCCGCACGAGCAGCGGCGCGACCGTCGATGGCATGGGCGCGTACGGATGCCACACGTGCCGCGCGTCCAGCGCGAGCAATTCAGCGTCGGCGGCGGTCGCGTCGTTGGCGGCGTTCATGGCGGCACTGTACGGCGCGCGCGCAACCGGTCAGCTCAGCGAGACGGGAAGCCGTTCGAGCCCCCTGATGAGGGTGCTGCGCCGCCAGCGAAGCTGCTCAGGAGGCCCAGCCAGCCGCAGCGTGTCGCCGAACCTGGCGAGAAGCCTGCCGATCGCAACCTCGCCCTCCAGCCGCGCCAGCGGCGCGCCGACGCAGTAGTGGATGCCGTGCCCGAAGGCGAGGTGCCCGCTCGCGGACCTGGTGACGTCGAGCCGTCCGGCTTCGGCGAACCTGCGTTCGTCCCTGTTCGCCCCCAGCAGGGACACCAGCACGAACGCGTTGGCGGGAAGTACGTGATCACCGCATGGCACGGCTTCGGTGGTGAAGCGCAGCGTCGCGATGTTCACCGGGCCGTCGAAGCGCAGGAACTCCTCGACGGCACCGGGAAGCAGTGCCGGATCGGCCCTGAGCGCGGCGAGCTGATCAGGGGCACTCAGCAGCGCGAGCGCCGCGTTGCCGATCAGGTTCACCGTCGTCTCGTGTCCCGCGATCAGCAAAAGGAAGGCCATCGAAAGCAACTCGCCCCGCGAGAGCTGGTCGCCACCATCACTGACGTGCACCAGATCGGACAGCAGGTCGCCGGTCGGCGACGCGCGCTTGCCCTCGATCAGCGCGCCGAGATAGGCGGCCATCTCGGCGGAAACCTTCGCGACCTCCTCGGCCGAACCCGCTGACACCATGGTCGTGGACCATGAGCGGAAACTGCCCCGCTCGTCCTCGGGGACGCCGAGCAGTTCGCAGATCACGGTGATGGGCAACGGAAACGCGTACGCGTCGAGCAGATCGACCTCCGCGCCCCGGGCGGGGCCGGCAAGGCCGTCCAGCAGCTCGTCGGCGATCTGCTCGATTCTCGGCCGCAGTCGTGCCACCGACTTCGCGGTGAACGCCTTGTTGACCAGACCGCGAAGCCTGGTGTGATCCGGTGGATCCATGTTCAGCATGTGCTCGGCGAGCGCCCGCGAATCCTCCGTCGCCGCGCCGCCGGTCGCGGTCGGCCTTCGCGGTAGGAGTTCGCCGATCCGCGCACTGTTCTTGCTCAGCCTCGGATCGGCGAGCATCGCCTTCGCCTCGGCGTGCCCGGTGATCAGCCAGCCGGGGAGGCCGCGCGGCATGATCACCGGCCGGACGGGCTCCCGCTGCTCGCGCAGCAACGCGGTCAGCCGGTGCGGGTCCTGGATGAACCCCTGATCGAGCTGAAGTGGCTCCACGGTCGGTGTTCCCGGCTCTCTCTGTTCCATCAGCCCCTCCGGTTACGCCGTCCCAGTGCTCGCGTGACCACGGTGGCGAGCCCGTGCGCTCCGGCGACGACGGCGGGGAACGACACGGCCGAGGACCACGAGCCCCCTCCCGCCGGCACGCCCGCCTTGCGCAGCTCTCGCCATGCCCACACCGAGAAGGGTGCCACCACGGTCGGTGCCGTCACCACCCCCGGCGTGTAGCCACGGGTGGCGACGGACCCGGCAAGGTGACTCGCCGCGTGCCAGCCGAAGGCGGTCAGCACGCTCCGGTAGAAGCCGCTGTGTCCTCCGGTCCGCGCGCCCGCCGCCGACGCGGCGGCCACCACGGCACCCACCGTGCCGATCGCGATGGCCGTGTGGGACCTGGAGACGGCCAGCCGGTCCCAGCTCTCCCCCGGCACCGACGGCAGCAGCCGCTCAAGCCTCGGCCGGGCACGCTCGGTCCAGCCCGGCATCGTCAGCAGTTCCTCGGCGTCGTGTACGAGCCAGGCCGCGAACAACCCCCAGGTCACCAAGGGCGACAACGGTTTTGCTTCGGCGCCGGTCTCGCGATGTGGTTCCCGCATCGGTCATCTCCTCCAAAACGCAACGCAACGTTGCGTTTACGGTAGCGCCGTGCCGCTCATTATGCAACGCACCGTTGCGTTGCGAACTGAGTTAGAGTGCGAGCATGCGATCACCCGGCCCCCGCAAAGCCCAGTCCGTCTTCGACGCGACGCTCGGCCTGCTCACCGAACTCGGCTACGACGGGCTCACCATCGAAGGGGTCGCCGCGAGGTCGGGGGTGCACAAGACCACCATCTACCGCTGGTGGCCCTCGAAGGACGCGCTGCTCGGCGCCGCGCTGCTCGACGCCAACCTCCTCGAATTGAGCGTGCCCGACACCGGCGGCATCGACGACGACCTGCGCAGCCTCGTCGAACAAGTACTGCGCCTGCTCACCGGCAAGGCCACCGGAGCGACCGTGACCGCGATACTCGGCGCCGCGACCCACCGGCCCGCGCTCGCCTCGCTCGTCACCGAGTTCTTCGCGGGCCGCCTCGCGCGAGAGCGGATCGTGTTCGAACGGGCCATCGCCCGCGGCGAACTGCGCGAAGGCACCGATCCAGGGATGATCATGGACCTGCTGGCTGGCGCCATCTGGTTGCGCGTGCTGGCACGCGGCGAAACCCCGCGCGCGGGCTACGTCCGCTCCATCGTGAGCCTCGTGCTCGACGGGGCGCGGCCATGAGCGCGCGCTACCGCCCGATCTCGTTCGACCGGCTCATCGCGCGACTCGCCGCCCGCATCGCCGCGACTCCCGGCAGGTGGCTTCGGGTCGCGATCGACGGCGCGCGGACGGCAACCGATCCCGCCGCCGTCGCCGACGCGCTCGTCGACCCCCTGCGAGTCGAAGGCCGTGCCGTGCGGCGGGTTTCCGCGAGCGACTACCTCAGACCGGCCTCGCTGCGCTTCGAACGAGGCAAGCGCGACCCCGATGCCAGGTACGAGGACTGGCTCGACACCGGCGCGCTGCGCAGAGAAGTCCTCGGCCCGCTCGCCGAAAACGGCAGCGGAGCCGTACTTCCGGCGCTGTGGGACCGTGAACGCGACCGTGCGTTCCGCATGGACCGCGAACCCCTTCCGGAAGGCGGGGTGCTGCTACTCGAAGGGGAACTGCTGCTGGGAAGAGGACTCGACTTCGATCTGACCGTCCACCTGTCGCTGTCGGCTTCGGCGCTGCGGCGCAGGATCGCGCCGGACAGCGCGTGGGCACTGCCCGCGTACCTGCGCTACGACGCCGAAGCCGACCCCGTCGGCACGGCGGATGTCGTGGTGCGAATGGACAATCCGGCCCACCCCGCGCTCCTGCTTCGCTGAGCCAACCCCGTCAGCGCGAGGCGGAGAGACCGGAAACCGGGGTCCCGTCGAGCATCGCGGCCAGCCTTCCGGCAAGGATGTCCCACCGCCAGTGCCGCTGCACCCACTCGCGGCCGGCCTCGCCCATCCTGCGCGCCCGCACCGGGTCGGCGAGCAGCGCCGCGAGCGTCTCGGTGAGCTGGTCGAGTTCCCTCCCGTCGACGACGTGACCGGTGACCTCGTCGAGCACCGTCTCCGGCGCGCCGCCGGAGTTGCCCGCCACGACGGGAAGCCCGCTCGCCGAAGCTTCGAGGTAGACGATGCCCAGCCCCTCGACGTCGAGCCCCTTGCCCCTCGTCCTGGCGGGCATCGCGAAAACGTCACCAGCGCAGTAGTGCGAAGGCAGTTCCTCCCACGGCACCGATCCGGTCATGATCACGTGGTCGGTCACGCCGTTCTCGTCGGCGAGTTCGGCGAGCCGCTTGCGGTACGGGCCACCGCCGACCAGCAACAGCGCGGCGCCCGGAATCCGCTCCCGCAGTCGCGGCAGCGCCCTCACCAGCATGTCCTGTCCCTTGCGCGGCACGAGCCGGGACACACACACGACCGTCGGCCGATCCGTGAGCCCGTAGCGGTGCCGGAGTTCGGCCCTGGCGACCTCGTCCGGACGGAACACCTCGGTGTCCACACCGGACGGAAGGTGTTCGAGACCTGCCATGGGGCCGAACGCCGCGGCGAAGCGGTTTCGCGTGTACTCACTGACGAAGGTCACCACGTCGGCGGTGTTGCCGATGCGGCGAAGCGCCTGCCTCGCCGCGGGCAGCATCGACCAGCCGACCTCGTGGCCATGGGTGCAGGCGACGACCCGCGACGCACCGGCGGCACGCAACGGTTCACCGAGCAGAGCGAGTGGGGCGGCGGCGCCGAACCAGACGGCGTCGCAACCACGCGAACGCACCAATTCCTTCGCCCTGCGCAGAACATCCGGCGTTGGCAGCATCAGCGACGTCGGATGGCGGACGACCTCGAACGGCACCGTGGCGTCGAACTCCCGGTGCGAGCCGGACTCTCGCTCCCACGCCGGTGCGTAGACAACGAGATCCTCGGCGGGAAGCCTGCTCGCCAGCGCGAGCAAATAGGACTGGATTCCCCCTGGCCGGGGCGGGAAGTCGTTGGTCACCAGAAGCGTGCGGCGCATGACTGGAGACTATCGATCCCGCCCCGGGGGGTGTCGAGCGCGCGTCACGCGACGCGGCGAGCACCCACGTACTGGTCTTGCAGCGGCGCGACCTTGACGACGTCACCCTCGGTGGGGGCGTGCACCATGTTTCCGTTGCCGATGTAGATACCGACGTGGGACACCGGCGAGTAGTAGAACACCAGATCGCCGGGCTGGAGCTGGTCACGCGACACCGCGGTGCCGAATGTCGACTGGGCACCACTCGTGCGCGGGATGCTGATACCGGCCTGCGCGAACGCCCACTGGGTGAGCCCCGAGCAGTCGAACTGGCCGGGACCGGTGGCGCCCCACACGTAGGGACTGCCGCGCTTGCCGAGGGCGGCGTTGACCGCGACCTGCGCCGCGGCACCCGGGGCCGTGACCTCGCCGACGTCGGGACCGGTGTCCTGCTGCGCGGCCACGTCGCTGTCGCTGAGCAGACCCGCCTGTTCGCCGAGTTCCTCGACCTGCTGATCGAGTTGTTCCTTGCGCGATTCCAGGTCGGCGGTGAGCTTCGCGGCGGCGTCCTTGGCATCCTGCGCGGCGCGCTTGGCCTCCGACGCCTCCCGTTCCGCGGCGTCGGCCGCGTCGACGGCGCCCTGCAACCTGCTCAGCGCGGTGTTCTTGTCGGTGGCGAGTACGTCGAGCGCTGAGGAGCGGTCGAGGAAGTCCTGTGCCGAGTCGCCGGTGAGCAGCGCCGACATCTTGTTGAGCTGCGCGCCGCTCGTGAACGACGCGCCCGCGAACTTGTCGACGTCGACGCGGTACCTGTCGATATCGGCTTCGGCCCTGCTCTGCGCCTGGCCTGCCTTCTTGAGCTTGTCGCCTGCCTTGCCGAGTTCGCGTTCCTTCGCGTCGAGGTCCTCCTGGGCCTTGAGGTGCTCCTCGTTGAGCTTCTCGGCCTTGCTGGCCAGCTCACGGTACTTCTCAAGCGCCTCCGAGGTGTCGGTCGGCGGCTGCTGCGGGGCGGGGGATGGGGAAGCGGTGGCCGGTGCCTGAGTGAAGGTGACGACCGCGATCACGGCGGAGGCCGCCAGCGCTCCCGACACCACACGCTTTACGGGATGCGACTGCACGTCGCGCCTGTCTCCTTTGCTCTTCTGCCGCCTGCCGGAACACTGGCTGGAGGTCGGGGGCCCTCCTCGCCCGCCGCACCGTGCTCGCGGTGACAACCGCGCGACGCGACGAACGTCGGCGATCGTGCGGCCGAGGGCGCGGCGGTACCCGAGTACTCACCACAATCCCGGTGCCACGCGATCGCGTGTGTCCTTCCGGCACAGCTCCCCGACAAAGCTGATTCGGCGGCGACCTCACGTCGCCGCCACTGCGGGACGGCTGCCTGGCGCGAGATCTCGGCCAGGTTACGAAAGCTGGCACCTCCCGTCCACTGTTGCGCACCTGAAAATCGCCAACTGTGCGGCGAGCCACCTTCGGACCAGCGCCTAACCGCATGCTGTGACAGAAATAACAACGGGGAACAGAATTCACCGCGACCGTTCACCTGAACGGATGGACCGCTCGTCGCAACGGATTTGCGTGAGTAATCACCCCGCGCGCCGCGGTTTCTCCTCGACCAACCGCAACCTCGGCAGCATGCCCGCCTCCGCGAGCACGTCGACGGCGTGTCGCTCGGCGCTGTCCCACTCGACCGATGGCGGCGCGCCGAGCAGGACGCTCACCACGCAATCGGCGCACGCGTCGCCGCGCACCTGGCAGCGATCGCAGTCGATGACCAACGTGTCTTCGTCGATGAAGTCCCTGTAGTCCATGTGGCGAAAGGTAGGGACCCCCACCGACAATTTCGGCGAGGTCCGCGCGCGTTCATCCACGTCAGGGCTCTTCGGCCCCGAAAGGGGCCGTCAGCGCGGCGGGCCCGCGAACTCCCAGTGCCACGGCTCCTCCCTGCCGCCGCCCTCGCGTGCCCACCCTGGATTGACCCAGCCGAACGCGGGCCCGTTGGCCCAGAGCCACCGGTACTGCCGGGTGCCGAAGGACTCCGCGCCGCCACACAGATCGACGGCGAGTCCCCAGCCGTGGTTGCTGGTGCCCGGTATCGCGGCGAGCGCCGGTTTCCTGCGGTAGAGATCGACCTGGAGATCGAAGGTCCGGTAGGAATCCGTCGCGCACAACGGAGTGCCGAACTCGCGCGCGTAAGCCTGCGACATGGCATGGAAAGCCTGCGCGGCGTCGCAGCGCAGCACATGCGAACCGCGGCCCATCGAGCACAACGCGGCCGAAGGGATCAGCCCGTTCGGGTAGCCACCCCACGCTCCGGCTGCCTCACCCGAGTCTCGCGAGCGAGGCTCCGCTTCCACTCCCCCGCATCGCCACTTCAGCTCACCGGGCTGCCGGTGGGGAACCGCGACGGGATCCCTCTTTCCCAGCGACGGCCGCACGATCCCCAGCAGATTCGCCTCGGCTGGCAGATCGGCGACGACGACACCGGCGAGCCTCGCGTCGGCCACCACCATCGTCTTCCGGTCGAGCACGATGCCAACCGACTGCACGCCGTACCGGTCAGGACCGGCGAACGCCAGATCACCGGGTTGCGCGTCGGCTGGCGCGACCGGCCTGCCCCTCGCCAGTTGCTCGCCCGCGCTGCCGGGCAACGGCAAGCCGGCCTCGCCGAAAACGGCGGAAACCAGCCCGTCACAGGAGTAGGCGAGCGGGCCGGAGCCGCCGTCGTGCGGCACATAAGGCTTGCCGAGAACGTCGATCGCCGCCGTCAGGGCGGACATGGTCTCCTTCGGCAACACGAGCAGGCGCTGCCCCTCGAAACCGACCTGGGCCAGTCCCGCCTGCGCGGCACCGTCGTGTCCCTTGAGCACCCGCATTCCGGCAGGCAGCCTCGCTGGATCGCGCAGGGAAGCCGATGGCGGCGGTTCGACACCGGCTTCGCGCAAGCGCGCCAGATACGCCCTCCAGTTGTCAGCGGTCTCGCGGTTGCGGTCGCGCTGCCGTCGTTGCTGTTCGATCACCGCGGCGTTGGCCTCCGCGATCGGGTCCCTCAACTCGGCCGACACCGCGTCGGCCTTGTTCACCGCGTCACCGTTGCGGCGCACCAATTCCGCTTTCCTGCTCGCGGCGAGCCGCTCTTGCTCCACCGCCGCTTCCTCTGCCGCTTTCGCCGCGCGCTGCCGTTCCAGTGCCCCGGTGAGCTGCACGTCCTGCGCCGACCGGACCCTGCCGAGCAGGGAGGCGCCGTCGAGCAATTCCTCAGGGTTCGCCGCGGTCACCAGCAACCGGAACTCATCGGCCCTTCCCATCGCCGTGAACAACGACCGCGAGAATTCGTCGACGGCGTCCTGGTTCGCGGCAACGGCTTCGTCGGCCGCCGCCCGCTCGTAACGCGCGGCGCGCGCCGCCTCCTCGGTACCGGCGAGCCGGTCCTCGGCGATCGCGATCTCGCCGGCGAGCCCGTCCAGTTCGCGCTGCACCTCGTGGGCGGCCGACTGAAGCCTCGCGACGGCGGGATCGGCGAATGCCTCGCCGGGCCGGGAATCCGGTGGATTGGCGCCAGGGGCGATCCCCGCCTCTGCCCTCGGTTCCTCCGGAGGTGGATCGTTTCGGGCGTGCACCGGCGCCGTCGAGGACAACACCATGAGCGCCGCGACAGCCACGGCGCCACCACCGACCTTCTTCAACGACCCCAACGCGTTCGCCCTCCGTGACTCAGGAGAACAACGACGCGCGGCGCCGTTCGTCACGCGAGATCAGGTACGGCCGAGCCGGGTGAGGAAAACGGCGGCGGGAACGGCATGGGCGCGCTGTGCCCGCACCGAGGCGACGACGGCCTGGTCCGAGGTCGCCACCAGCAGCGGGCGCCCGCTCGGCTCGGAGTTGACGAGCGAGCGGATGACATCGTCGGCAAGTACGCCGGGATCGGAGAACAGCACCCTGACGCCCCGAGGGGCCGCGACGGGAATCGAGGTCACCCCCGCACCGTCGAACACCACCGTCACCTCCGAACCCGTTCTCGCCGCGAGCGCGGAGAGCTGGCCGACGAGCCGGTTGCGCTGCTCGGCCAGCGTCAGCTCGGGATATCCGGTCTTGGTGATGTTGTAGCCGTCCACGATGACGTGCACCGAAGGCAAGGTGAGCAGCCGGTCGAGCGCGGCGGTGTCGTAGACCCGGTCACCGGTGCCCTTGCCGGAACTCGCGCCGCGGACCGTGTCGGCGGGCCTGCGCCTGCTCTCCCCCACCGACAGTTCCCTTCGCAGGCCGTCGACCGCGCCGCCGAGGGTCTCGAGCAACAGCGAAAGCCGTACCTCGTCGGCGTCGCGCGCTTCCCTCGCCGACTGCCGCGCCGTCTCCGCCTCGGCGACCGCCTTCTCCGCCCTCGCGCGTTCGGCGGCGGCCCGCTGGCGTTCCCGTTCCAGCCTCGCGGTCAACGCCTCGATCTCCTCGCCACGGCCCTCACTGGCCTCGGCGAGCGCGGCCCGTGCCTCCGCCGCGGCGTCCTTGGCCTCGCGCAGGGTCACCCCCTGCTGGCGCAAGCGGTTGCGCAGCTTGTCGAGTTCGGTCTCCCGCTCCTTGCGCGCGCTCTCGGTGGCCTGCTTCGCCTCCTCCAGCTCGTCGTGCGCTCTCGCCAGCTCGCCTTCCAGGCGCCTGCACCTGGCGAGCGCGGCGTCGCGTTCGGCGCGCAGCGTGGTTTCCTCCGCGTTCTTGGCGACCAGCCGCACCCGCGACGTGGCGCTCGACTCTCCGAGCAACACCGCGGCTGAGGCGGCGGCCACGGGATCGTCCACGTTGGGATTGAGCGCGTCGTGCCGGTGCTCGCGCAGCCACTCCAGAACGGCGGTGCGGAACCTGCTCGAATCCCGCAAACCGGTCAGCAGGGCGTTGCCGCCGACCTTGGCTCTTTTCGCCGGAGCGAATCGCGCCACCGGTCGTAACTGACGCGGTATGTCGTCGGCAGGCAACTTGCCGAGCGCCGCCGCCGCGAGCTCGGCGATGTGCTCGCGGACGGGTTCGGGCAGGCCGAGCCAGTCGACCGGCTCGACGGCACCATCGCCGCTACCAGCGTGTTCAGCCGGGTGAACAGGGTCGGCTCGGTCGGATCCGTCGGCAGGCGCGTCGGACCCCGGCCCCTGAGGATTCTCCTCGGGCCGTTCCGGGTGCGCGGACGACGGCAGCATCCGCCTAGCTTAGGTTCTGTCGGCCGGATATGCGCCGTCCGGGATCAAGGACCTCGGCCACAGGGGACGTCCGGATTGTCGGTGGCCGATCATAGGGTGCCGATCATGCAGCTCACGTTCGACGAGCTGGGGACACCGCTGCGCGACACCACCTTCGTGATCGTCGATCTCGAAACCACCGGCGCCCCCGCCGGTCCCGACGGGATCACCGAGATCGGCGCCGTCAAGGTGCGCGCGGGCGAGGTACTCGGCGAGTTCGCGACCCTGGTCGACCCCGGTGGCCCCATCCCGCCGCAGATCGTCGCCCTCACCGGAATCACGACGGCCATGGTCAGCTCGGCACCGCGCATCGAGCGGGCGCTGCCCGCGTTTCTCGAATTCGCGGCGGGGTCGGTGATCGTCGCCCACAACGCGGGATTCGACGTCGGATTCCTCCGTGCCGCCTGCCAAGGACACGGGTACGCGTGGCCCCGGCCTCCCGTCGTGTGCACCCTGCGGCTGGCCCGCAGGGTGCTTTCCGGTCAGGACATCCGCAGCTTCCGGCTCGGCGCGCTCGCCGCACTGTTCGGCTCGCGGACCAAGCCGACGCATCGCGCGCTCGACGATGCGAGGGCCACCGTCGACGTGCTGCACGCGCTGCTGGAACGCGTCGGCTCGGTCGGGGTGCAGTCACTCGAAGAACTGCTCGACTACATCCCCGGTGTCACCCCCGCGCAACGCCGCAAACGGGGCATGGCGGCACACCTCCCCCAGCGCCCCGGCGTGTACTTGTTCAAGGGACCGGGCGACGAGGTCCTCTACGTCGGCACCGCGCGCGATCTGCGCAGGAGGGTGCGGCAGTACTTCACCGGCTCCGATACGCGCACCAGGATGCGCGAGATGGTCGGGCTCGCCGAACGGGTCGAGGGCATCGAATGTTCACACGCGCTCGAAGCGCAGGTGCGTGAACTGCGGCTGCTCGCGGCACACCGGCCCGCCTACAACCGGCGTTCGAAGAATCCCCGCAACGCCTGGTGGATTTCGCTCACCGACGAACCGTTTCCCCGGCTTTCGGTGGTCCGCACGCCACGGGACGGCGCGCTCGGCCCGTTCAACTCGCAGGCAAGGGCCAAGAGCGCCGCCGACACCCTCGCCTCGGCGGCCGGGCTGCGGACGTGCACGCTCCGGATCCCCGCGCACGGCGCGAACGCCGTTCCGTGCGTGCTCGCCGAACTCGGCCGCTGCGGCGCGCCCTGCGCGGGAAGGCAAAGCGTCCAGGAGTACGTCCCCGCCGTCGGTGAGGTCGCCGGACTCGTCGCGGGTACCAGCAACACCGCTCTGCACGCCGCGCGGCGGCATGTGGACGATCTCGCCGAGGCCCAGCATTTCGAGCAGGCCGCGCGCAGGAGGGACGAACTGGTCACCTTGCTGCGCGGGGTCGAACGAGCACACCGGCTGGCCGCGCTCGCGGGGATCAGGGAGCTGGTGGCCGCCGCGCCCGACGGTGAAGGTGGCTGGGAGTTCGCGGTACTGCGGCACGCCAGGCTCGCTTCGGCGGGAGTGGCCAGACGAGGTGTGCCGCCGATGCCGGTCGTCGAGGCGCTCGTCGCCTCGGCCGAGACGGTGCTTCCGGGTCCTGGCCCGCTGCACGGCGCCACCGGGGAAGAGGCCGGGGTGCTGTTGCGCTGGCTCACCCGGCCAGGGGTGCGGCTGGTGCGGACCGCGACGCCGTGGGCGGAGCCCGTGCATGGCGCGGGCGGCTGGCGGCCGTGGCTGGAACGCGCGGCGACGGCGACGACGCTGGAGGCGCTGGAGAACACCGGCTGACTGGGTCCGGGCTACGATCACGGCGCAAGCGCACGCTTTCCAAGGAGGCCGACGTTGATCACCGCGATTGTCCTGATTCACACGGCGGCGGACAGCATCCCGGAGACCGCGCAGGCGATCGCCGACATCGAGGGTGTCTCCGAGGTCTACTCGTGTGCGGGCGACGTCGACCTCGTCGCGATCCTGCGCGTGGCGGGGCACGAGGACCTGGCGCGGATCATCCCGGCCAAGATCAGCAAGGTGCCCGGTGTGCTGAACACCGACACGCACATCGCGTTCCGCTCCTTCTCGCGCGCCGACACCGAGTCGGCATTCGAGATCGGCATCGACGACAACTGAACCCCGCGCCGCGCCGTCGCTTGGGTTGGCGGGGTTGCTGGCCTTGGCGGGCCCAGCGGTGCGGTTGGCGGGCTCTGCGGGGGTGGCGGCTCTGCGGGGGGTGGCGGGTCCGCGGGGTTCGGAGAGGGCTGCGGCAGGCTCTGCGGGATTGACGGATCCGCCGGAGGTTTGGCGGAGCTGGCGCGGTTGACGGGTTGGCGCGGTGGCCAGGTTGGCGTGGCCGGAACGGTTCCGCCACGAACGCCAGCACGAAACCCCGGCACTCCTCGCACCGCCAGTTCAGGCCCGAACTCGCTGGCCTGCACGCGGATCTCGGCGACCTGAACGCGGATCTCGCCCACCCGAGCACGGAACTCGCCGACCCGAGCACGGATCTCGGCGACCCGCACGCGGGACTCGCACACGGCAGCGCCCGACACTCCGAACTCGTCCGGCACACCACGCGCGCACGCCGCACGCCCGGCTCCCACCCCACGCGCCTTACGCGCCGCCACACGCCCGGCGCCCCGGCGCGCCCCCTCGCCACACGCGCGAAGGCCGCCGGAGTCGTCGACTCCGGCGGCCTTCCGCTTCGCTACCTCAGCGCCCCGGGGGCGCCAGTTCCGGGGCTCACCCGGAATCGCACACTCAGTGCTCCGTCGAGCTCGGCGCGGAGCTCGACCCTGACGTGGCTTCCTCGCGGGAGCCCTCGCCATCGGACTCGGCCTCGGCGCTGGAACCGTTGCCGTGCCCGTGGTTCTTGGCTGCCTCCAGTGCCCTGGTTTCCTCGGCCGGGTCCGGCGTCAGCATCGAACCCGCGACCGGCGCACCGGCCGAACCGAGCTGGTTCATCTTCTTCGGCACCGCGGCGCCCTGGTACTCCAGTGGCACGGGGTGACCGTGGTCGTCCACCGGGCCAAGCGGCTGGTGGACCTCGATGAACTCACCGTGCGGCAACCGCTTGATGATGCCGGTTTCCACACCGTGTTCGAGCACTTCCCGGTCCGACCGTTGCAGCCCGAGACAGATCCGGTAGGTCACCCAGTACGCCAGCGGTGGCAACAACAGGACACCCATTCGGCCCGCCCACGTCATCGCGTTCAGCGATATGTCGAACGTGTAGGCGATGATGTCGTTGAAGCCCGAAGCCTCGATCACCATGAAGAAGGTGATCGCCATGACGCCGAGGCTGGTCCTCACCGGTGCGTCGCGAGGACGCTGCAACAGGTTGTGATGCGCGGTGTCCTTGGTCAGTTTCCGTTCTATGAACGGATAGGCGATGAGCACCGTGAACAGGATGCCCATACCGATCGCGCCCGCGAAGAACACCGGCGGAACCGTGTAGTTGCCTATGTAGAGCTCCCAGGCGGGCCATATTCGCAGGATCCCGTCCGCCCAGGCCAGATACCAGTCGGGCTGCACGCCCGCCGACACTTGTGACGGGTTGTACGGTCCCAGGTTCCATACCGCGTTGATCTGGAACAGACCGGACATCAAGGCGGTGAAGCCGGTGACGACCGCGAACCACACACCGGCCTTGATCGCGAAGACCGGCATGATCCGAACGCCGACGACGTTGGTCTCCTTGCGGCGGACACCGGGGAACTGCGTGTGCTTCTGGTACCAGACGAGCGCGAGGTGGACCGCCACCAGCGCCAGCATGATGCCGGGTATCAGCAGGATGTGCAGTGCGTACATTCGCGGCACGATCACCGTGCCGGGGAATTCCCCTCCGAACAACGCCCAGTGCAACCAGGTTCCCGCGACAGGAACCGAAAGAACGATGCCCGACAGCGTCGCGCGGATACCGGTACCGGAGAGCAGGTCGTCCGGCAGCGAGTAGCCGAAGAAGCCCTCGAACATACCCAGGATCAGCAGCAGCGCGCCGATGACCCAGTTGGCCTCACGCGGCCTGCGGAACGCACCGGTGAAGAACACCCGGAACATGTGCACGAACATCGAGGCCACGAAGATCAGCGCAGCCCAGTGGTGCACCTGCCTGACGAACAAACCGCCCCGGACCTCGAAGGAGATCTCCAGCGTGCTCTCGAACGCGCGGGACATCTCGATGCCCTGCAAGTTCGTGAACGGGCCGTTGTAGACGACCTCCTCCATGGAGGGATCGAAGAACAACGTCAGGTAGACGCCCGAAACGATCAGGATGATGAAGCTGTAGAGCGCGAGCTCCCCGAGCAGGAACGACCAGTGCGTCGGGAAGACCTTGTTCATCTGGTGCCGCAACCCCTTGGCCAGCATGTATCGCTGGTCGGCGTTGTTGGCGGCACCTGCCGCGTGCTTCTCCAGAGCGCTCGCGCCTTTTGTCGGCGTGGTGAGTGAACTCATGACTTGCGCTCCCAGTAGCCCGGTCCGATCGGCTCGATGAAGTCGTGCCGAGCGATCAGATAGCCATCGGTGTGCACCGTGATCGGTAGCTGTGCCAGTGCGCGAGTCGCCGGGCCGAAGATCGGCTTCGCGTACGTCAGCGCGTCGAACTGCGACTGGTGGCACGGGCAGAGAATCCGGTTGGTCTGCTGCTCGTACAGCGACGTCGGGCAGCCGACGTGACTACAGATCTTGGTGTAGGCGTAGTAGTCGCCGTAGTTGAAGTCTTCCTGGCCCTTGCGCTTGATGACCTTCTTGCCGTCATCGGCACGCAGCCGGATCAGCATGACCGGGTTGTCCGACCGCTTCAGCGCGTGGGCGAGGGCAGTGTGGTCGCCCCGCTCGCTCTCCCTGAACGGCCAGACCGTCTCCATGCCGCCTGCTTCGAGGTCTTCCGGCCGCACCAGCGAGATCTCGCCGGGGTCGCCGGTGTGCCTGCGCAGGTACACGACCTCGTCGGGGAACTCCTTCTGCCACCCGGTGTGCGCCAGCGAGTACTTGGTGTCCGCTTCCGCCCACGGGTTCTTGATGAACGAGGCAACCGGAAGCGCCACCGCGCCGAGACCCAGCACACCGGCACCGAGACCGGCCGACCGCTTGATCATCGAACGGCGGGCGATGGTGCTGCGCTCTCCCGAGTCGGCGAGATGGGCGACGATCGTCTTGCGGTCGACCTCGCGCGAGCCCTGGCCCTGGTTGTCGGTGCGCTGCTGGACAGCCAGCTCCTGCGGCACGAACTTCTTGCTGTAGACCAGGATGCCGACGCTGAGAGCCAGCACCGAGACGCCCAGCGTGACACCGAGCACCGGGGTGTAGAGGCTGTACCAGAAGTGACCGTCGGCGTTGGTGTACGGCTCGTACTGCCACGGCCACCAGATCAACGCCACGAAGAACGCCGCACCCGCGAGCGCCGCAAGCAGGAACCACATCGTGACGACGCGCTCCGCGCGCTTCTCCGCCTTGGTTCCCTTGACCGGCCAGGGGTCCGGATAATCGACGATCTCGACGCCGTCCAGCTTCCCGCCGAGCTTGACGAGTTCGTCGCGGTCCATCGCCGCGAGTTCCTCCTCGGTGGGGTCTGGCCCTGGCCCGTTACCGCTGCTCATGCCTACGCCCTCGATCCAATCCACAGGGTCGCGCCGATCAGCGCACCGATCCCCACGACCCACGCGATAACGCCCTCGGAAGCCGGCCCGAACCCGCCCAGGGGGTTACCACCTGGTGCATTATTGCCGTCGGACACCGACTTGACATAGGCGATGATGTCCTTTTTCTCCTCCGGCGACAGCTGCCGGTCGGAGAACTTAGGCATGTTCTGCGGCCCGGACTGCATCGCCGTGTAAATCTCGTCCTCGTTGGCAGGCGCGAGGTGCGGCGCGTACTTGCCCGCGGACAGCGCACCTCCCTGCCCGGTGAAGTTGTGACAGGACGCGCAGTTGAGCCGGAACAGCTCCCCGCCCCTGGCGGGGTCGCTGCCCAGAAGGGCCTCTCCGGACTCGGCCGGCCGCTCAGGGCCACCGCCGTGTGCCTGGATGTAGGCGCCGAGCGCGTCGATCTCGTCCGGGGTGAGCTTCGCCGGCTTGCGAGCGGCCTGTGCTTCCTGCCTCACCATCGGCATCCGGCCGGTCGAGGTCTGGAAGTAGACCGAGGCGTCACCGACACCGATGAGGCTCGGGCCCTTGTCGTCGACGCCTTCCAGGTTCGCGCCGTGGCAGGAAATGCACGTCTTGTTGTAGATCTGCTCGCCCTTGCGCAGCAGCGCGGGATCGGCCTGCGCCTCCGCGGTCTGCGGCTCCGGCGCGAACACCGCGTAGAAAGTACCCACGCCGATGAGCGCCATCCCGAGTGCGAGCAGGCCCGCCATCCGCCTGCGGAACTTCGTGCGTCGTCCCCCTGGCCGCTTGGCGGCTCCTGTGGGTTTCTTGCTGGTGGTCATCTTCTGCGGCAACCCTTGCTGTCAGTTCGGCCGATGGTGCTGGCTGGTGCTGTTCCCGATCAGGGGATGATGTAGATGACCGCGAACAGGCCGATCCACACGATGTCGACGAAGTGCCAGTAGTACGAGACGACGATCGCCGATGTCGCCTGTGCGGGCGTGAACTTGCTCAGCCTTGTTCGGATGAGCAGGTAGATGAAGGCGACGAGACCGCCGATCACGTGCAGCCCGTGGAAGCCGGTCGTCATGAAGAAAACCGTGCCGTACGCGCCGGACGGGATCGTCACGCCCTCGCTGATCAGCATGACGTATTCACCGGCCTGACCCGCCACGAAGACCGTGCCCATGAGCAGCGTGATCAGGTACCAGCGCCTCAGTCCGAACACGTCGCCGCGTTCGGCGGCGAACACGCCGAACTGACACGTGAACGACGAGGCCACCAGGATGGCGGTGAATGGCAAGGCATACGTGATGTCCAGATGGATCGGTTCGCCGGTCGCCGGGTTGAGCGGCGGCCATAGCCCCGTGTCGTTCTGTGCCTTGACCGTGAAGAACATCGCGAACAGCCCAGCGAAGAACATGAGCTCGCTGGACAGCCAGACGATCGTGCCGACGCTGACCATGTTCGGCCGGTTCAGCGAGTGCACCCGCTGGCTGATGGTGGGAGCTGCCGTTGTCACGAGTCGCATTATGTCTCCCCCTGCCCAGCGCCCGCAGATCGGGGTCCTACGGAGAGTCGTGGATAACGGGTGTCGCAACCCGGTAAGCGCGCCACGACGGTGTAGCGCGCCGTCGCGCGCGCCTGAGCGAAGATCGCCGTTCCGGCTCGGGCACCCACTCCGATCAGCGGAAAGACCCAGGCCGCTTCGCGCCGGTTTCACACGCGAGCTTCACGCCACCGCCCATCGCGGCGGGGCCACCCGTCCCGGCTGCGCGGCGCGCGGCCGCCGTGTTCACCCCGGTGATCACCGCGACCCGCTGGGTTTCGACCGGGTTCGCCCGATAGCATCGATCCCGGCCACCGAGGGCGGCAGCACAGGCAGCTCAGGTATGACAGGCAGCGCGGGCACAGCGCAGGCACGGAGGACGTGACCATGACCGAACACACCAAGAGGATCCTGGTTTTCAGCCACCGTGCCGAGGTCAGGGAGTCGATCATGAACGCCGTGGGCCGGCGGCCTGCCGCCGACCTCGGCAAAGTCCGCTACGTGGAGGCGTCGGGAGTCGCCGAGGTGCTCTCCGAGATGGACGCCGGTGAGGTCGATCTCGCGATCCTCGACGGCGAGGCCCAGCCGACCGGCGGAATCGGCCTGACGCGGCAGCTCAAGAACGAGATCACCGACTGCCCGCCCATCGTGGTCGCGGTGCGCCGCAAGGACGACCGCTGGCTGGCGACCTGGTCGCAGGCCGACGCGGTGCTCGTGCACCCGCTTGACCCGCTGACCGCGGCTGAGACCGTCGCCGACGTGCTGCGCGCACAGCGCGTTCCCGTGGTACGCGCCGCGCGCGGCTGACGGCGGCGCGACCGGCACCACCAGCGCCCACAGCGTTCATTGACATGACAGGACCTCGGATGGCGGAACCGCAACACACCTGGCCCTCGGTCATCGGCAGCCTCATCGGAGGAACCGACCTCGCCGCTGCCGAGACCGAGTGGGCCATGGACCAGGTCATGAGCGGTTCGGCCACTCCGGCCCAGATCGCCGGTTTCGCGGTGGCGTTGCGCGCCAAGGGCGAAACGGCGGCCGAGATCTCCGGCATGGCCAAGGCCATGCTCGCCCACGCTCACAGGGTGGACATCGGGTTCAAGGCCGTCGACATCGTCGGCACCGGCGGCGACCGGTCCGGTTCGGTGAACATCTCGACCATGTCGGCGCTCGTGGTCGCCGCGGCGGGGGTTCCGGTCGTCAAGCACGGCAACAGGGCGGCTTCCTCCAAGACCGGCACCGCGGACGTGCTCGAAACGCTCGGGGTCCGCATCGAGGCTTCCGCCGACGAGGTCGCCGAATCGGTCGAGACGATCGGGATCGGCTTCTGTTTCGCCTCCGCTTTCCACCCCGCGCTGCGGTACGCGGGCGCGACACGGCGTGAGCTGGGTGTTCCCACCGCGTTCAACCTGCTCGGGCCGCTCACCAACCCGGCACAGCCGCAGGCGGGCCTGGTCGGCTGCGCCTACCCCGACAAGACCGAGATGTTCGCCGAGGTGTTCGCGCGGCGCGGCAGCAGCGTGCTCGTGGTGCGTGGCGACGACGGCCTCGACGAGATCACCACGACGACGACCACGTCGGCGTGGGTCGTGTCCGGCGGTTCCGTGCGCAGGGAGACGATCGAGCCTGGCAGGTTCGGTTTCGCACCGGCGACGCCGGAGGACCTTCGCGGCGGGGAAGCCGACGTCAACGCGCAGGTGGTGCGCGAACTCGTCGCGGGAAAGGCGGGGCCGGTGCGCGACGCCGTGCTGCTCAACGCGGCCGGCGCGCTCGCCGCGTACTCCGGCTTCTCGGGCGACCTCGCGGCGGATCTCTCCGCCGGCATCACCAGGGCGGCCGAGGCGATCGATTCCGGCGCGACGGCGACGTTGCTCGCCAGGTGGATCGAGGCAGGCGCGCGGCGCTAGCCGGGCATCAGCGCGCGCTAATCCCGCCTGCCCTGACTGAGCACGGGATGAAACCAGGACACCTCGAACCTGGCAAAGTCGCTGTCGAACGAACACACACCAACGCCGTGTTCGATGGCGAGCGCGGCGAGGTGTGCGTCCGTAACGAGATTTCCTCGCAGGTCCCCCTCCGTCAACAAGGCACCGAGCACCTTGACGTGCCGGCCTGTTGGTGCGGGGATCCACGCGTTGTCATTGGCAAGCCAGTCTTCGACGTAGGCCCACGCCTCTCGCGGGGTGATCGGACTTGCCGACGCCCAAGGGTGGGTGGCGATCCGCTGAAACGCGGTCAAGGACACCCAAGGAAAACCAACCCTGCTCGAACCGTTGAGCGCCCCTTCCAGCCAATCTTTGGCCACGCCGTGAAAAGCGCTGGCTCTGTCGACAGCGTAGAGCAGAACGTTCGCGTCAACGATCATCAGCGTGGTCAAGATCGTCGAGCAACTGCAACGCTTCGGCGACATTGGAGACATCAACCCTGAGCCCGAGTTCCGTCGTCGCCTGACGGAAGGTTTTCGGAGCGGATTCGTGTCGCTTCAAACCGGCCCTCGCCAACTCGTTCACCGCCTCGCTCAGCCCGATGTGCCGCTCGCGACGAAGCTGTTCCGCTGCTGCGGCGACGTCCTCATCAAGGCGTACCGTTGTCCTCATAGCATGAGTTTGCATCATTGATGCAAGCTTAGCAACATCAGTGATGCTCAGCCCGCGAAGGTCTTGCGGTAGCCGCTCGGTGACGTACCCCGCAGCTTGGTGAACTGGTGACGCAAGGCGGCAGCCGAGGAATAACCGCAGGCCACGGCGATCTCGTCGATGGAAAGGCCGCTGGCTTCGAGTAGCCCTTGCGCGCGGTCGAGGCGCCGCTCGGTGAGCCAGCGGTGCGGCGTCGTTCCGGTCGCGGCGGCGAACCGGCGCAGGAACGAGCGCTGGCCGAGACCTGTTCGGCGTGCCAGCTCCGCGACGGTCACCGGCTGATCGAGCCGCCGTTCGACCCACTCCAGCGCCTCGGCGAGCACGGCGTCGTCCTTCGCTTTCGCGGAAGGCACCGGTGCGACGACGAACTGCGCCTGACCGCCGACCCGGTGCGGTGCCGCGACCATGCGCCGCGCGAGCGCGGTCGCGGCCTCCAGCCCGCGAACCCTGCGCACGACGTGCAGGCACAGGTCGACGGCCGCGACCGTGCCCGCGCTGGTGAAGACCCCGTCGTCCTCGACGTAGAGCGCGGTCGCGTCGACGATCGCGGAAGGGAACCGGCTGACGAAGTCCTTCTCGTAGATCCAGTGCACGGTGCAGCGCCTGTCGTCGAGCAGGCCCGCGTAGCCGAGCGAGAACACTCCGGCGCAGAACCCCGCGATCATGGCGCCGCGTTCGCGTCCTCGCCGCAACGCCTCCAGCAACGGTGAGGGCGGCGGCTCGCTTCGAGGCGCGCAGGTGGGCACGATCAGCAGGTCGGCCGATTCCGCGAACTCCATTGTGGACAGGTTCGTGAGGTCGAAACCGGACCAGGTCCGCACGGGAGCCCCACCCGGCGAGCACACCGCGAAATCCCAGCCCCGCATCCCGTAGTCGGCCCTGTCGGTGCCGAAGACCTCACAGGCGACCCCCAGTTCGAACGGGGAGACCGCATCGGCCACCAGCACCGCGACACTGTTCACATCCCTGCCGGACACCGTCAGAGTGTGTCACAAGTTTTGCGCTCGATGTCATTACTGCCACTCGTTGTTTCCGAACTCGAAGCGCAGGGTTGACCGCATGACATCGACCCCACCGGCAACGGTGCAGATCAAACACACCGGACGTACATCAGACCCGGCACAGCGAGGGGCGGTCGTACAGTGGTCGGCGGCGATGGCGCTGTCGGGCACCATCGGCGCGGTCGTCGTCGCCAGTGAGGCGTCGGCGCCGGCGGTCGCGTTCGCGCGCTGCCTCGTCGGCGGACTGCTCCTCGTCGCCTGGTGCGCCGCGCGAGGCTGGCTCCGCCCCAGCGCGCTCCGGTTGTCCCGCCGCGATCTGCTGCTCGCCTGCTTCGGCGGGATCATGCTCGTCGGCAACTGGGTACTGCTGTTCGCCTCCTACGCGCTGTCCTCGATCTCGGTGAGCACCGTCGTCTACCACACCCAGCCACTGCTGCTGCTCGGTCTCGCGGCGGTGGTGCTGAGGGAAAAGCTCGCCAAGGGACACCTCGTACGGGCGCTGCTGGCTTTCGGCGGTGTCGCGCTGATCTCGATCGGCGCCAGCGGCATCGAGGGACAACCGGTGCGGCTGAGCGGTATCGCGCTCGCGCTCGGCGCCGCCGCGCTGTACGCGGGAGCGACACTCGTGGCCAAACAGCTCAGCCACATCCGGCCCCACCTGCTCGCCGCCATTCAGCTCTGCACCGGCGCGGTCCTGCTGGCACCGGCGCTGGCGTTCACCCCGTTGCCCGCCGACCTCGGCAGCCTGCTGTGGTTGCTGCTGCTGGGAACCGTGCACACCGCCGTGCTGTACGTGCTCATGTACGGCAGCATCGGCACACTCCCGACGATCACGGTGGCGGTGCTGTCCTACCTGTACCCCGTCGTCGCCGTGGTCGTGGACGTGCTCGCCTTCGGTCACCGGATCTCGCTCACCGAGGGCATCGGCATGGTCGTCGTGCTCGGAGCGGCCATGGCACCGCGCCGCAAGCGGTGAGAAGCCGGAACGAGGAAGGGCCTCCCCCGCTGTGCGCAAAGCACGTGCGAGGGAGGCCCTTGTGCACCCAAAAGACCCGGCCGACTGTGCCGGGAGCTGGTGAAACCTAGTGGCTCGGCCCGGTGTGGTACTCGAACACCAGACCGCCGATGGCGATCAGCACCGCGATACCGGACAGGACGATCAGCCAGATCTGGAAGAACGCGAGCCCGAGTCCGGCCGCGGCGGCACCCGCGGCGAGCGCGACCGGCCAGTAGCTTCCGGGGCTGAAGAAGCCCAGCTCACCGGCACCGTCGCTGATCTCGGCTTCTTCGTTGTCCTCCGGCCGCGTCTCGATCCGTCGGGCGACGAAGCGGAAGTAGCTGCCGACGAGGAAGGCGAGTGAACCGGTGAGGATCAACGCCACCGTGCCGATGGGCTCGACACCATCTCGGGTCATCGTCCCCGTCATCACCGCGTAGACGATCGCCACGAGGAAACCAAAGACCGTGACGATGTCGAAAATCCGGGCTTCGACCTTCATGAACGCGTCCTCACCGATCTCACTGTCCTATGACCTCACTTGAAAACTGTGCGCTGGACCCGAGGGCTCAGCCGGTGGCGGTCCGCAGCGTGCGGTCCGTCGCGAACGGCTGCGTGGTCGTCGCGGTCGGGCTGCACAGCTCGCCACAGCCTTCATCCTGCATGGCGCTCAGCGCTTCCGCAGCGGTGTTGAGCTGCCCCGTCTGCTCGTTGACCTGCGTCCGCAGTTCCATGTAGCGGTCGAACTTGTCGGGTGACAGCGCGCGCACCTCGAAGTTCATCATCGCGTGATAGGTGCCGCACAGCTCGGCGCAGCGGCCGACGAAGGCACCTTCCCTGTCGATGGTGTTCTGGAAGGCGTTGTCCTGGTTGTTCTTCTCGGGGAACGGAATGACGTCCCTCTTGAAGTTGAACTCGGGGACCCAGAACGAGTGAATGACGTCGGTGGACCGCAGGTTGTACTGGATCACCCTGTCGGTCGGGAGAACGAGCAGCGGGATCTCGCTCGAACTGCCGACCGTCGAGACCGGCTCACCGTCGGGGGTCTCCGAGTCGGGGTAGGCGAATTCCCAGTTCCATTGGAATCCGATCACGTCGACGGTCACGTCGGGATCGGGCTCCTTGGCGAGAACCTTGCTCTCCGTGGTGGCGGTGAAGAAGAACAGCACGCACACCATGACGACGGGTACGACCACACAGAAGAGTTCGAGTGGCACGTTGTACTGGAACTGCCGGGGCAGTGCCTCCGTCGAGCCCTTCTTCTTCCGGTGGAACGCGACGGTCCAGAAGATCAGGCCCCACACGAGGACGCCTACGGCCAGTGCCGCGACGACGGTCCACGTCCACAGCGTGCGCATGTGGTCGGCTTCCGGTGTGACGCCTTCCGGCCAGCCGAACCGCAGCACTTCTTCGCCGGAGCATCCGGTCGCCGTGATGGCGACCAGCCCGGCGAGTGCGGCAATCTTGGCGACCTTGCCCGGTCGTGAACCCGGGGTGCGCTTAGTGACGCCCACTCCGCGATGCCTCCTCGCCCGTTCTTTCTGTCAGCGGGAGCCTAGCTGAGATATGCGGCCTCGCTGTCCAAGGGGTATGGCCGCGCCCCAACGAGCGAACCCCGCCGCCCTTGCCACATACTTGCTGCTTCGAACACCGACGACGACCGGAAAAGGTGTGTGAAGACGCGTGTGCGGCCTGCTCGGACTGGTGTGTGCCAGTGAAAATGACGCTGCGAGCGCTCGTTCCGCCGTCGGCGGTGCGTTGCACTGCCAGCGCCATCGCGGCCCCGACGAAACCGACACCTGGGCCGAAGGCGAGGTCGTGTACGGCTTCAACCGGCTCGCCATCATCGACGTCGAACACTCACACCAGCCGCTGACCTGGGGACCTCCCGAAAATCCCCACCGGTACACGATCAACTTCAACGGCGAGATCTACAACTACCTCGAACTGCGCGAGGAACTGGCCGAGCAGTTCGGTGCGAAGTTCGCCACAGAGGGCGACACCGAGGCGATCGTCGCCGCCTACCACCACTGGGGAGCCTCGGCCGTCTCCAGGCTCAGGGGCATGTTCGCGTTCCTGATCTGGGATTCCGAGCGGAAAACGGTCTTCGGCGCGCGCGACCCGTTCGGTATCAAGCCGCTGTACTACTCCTCGGGCCCCGGCGGGATCGCCTTCGCCAGTGAGAAGAAGAGCCTGCTCGACCTTTCGGAAACGCTGGGCGTCGAGGAAGAACTCGACCGCACCGCGTTGCAGCACTATCTGGTTCTGCAATACGTCCCCGAACCGGAATCGCTGCACACGGGGATCAGGAGGATCGAGTCCGGTACGTCGTTCACCGTCAGCCCCGGCGGCGAGCCGGACATCGAGCGCTACTTCTACCCCGAGTTCCGCCCGAAGCCCGTCAACGGCCCCGCGCAGGCGAACGCGCTGTACAAGGACATCGCCGACGCGATGCGCGACTCCGTCGCCAAGCACATGCGCGCCGACGTCACCGTCGGTTCGTTCCTCTCCGGCGGCATCGACTCGACCGCGATCGCCGCGCTGGCCAAGGAACACAACCCCAACCTGATCACCTTCACGACCGGATTCGAGCGGGAGGGGTACTCGGAGGTCGACGTCGCGGCCGAGTCGGCGGCGGCGATCGGCGTGAAGCACATCGTCCGCACGGTGACGGCCGACGAGATGATGGACACGTTGCCGCTCATCGTCTGGTATCTCGACGATCCGGTCGCCGACCCCGCGCTGATCCCGCTGTGGTTCATCGCCCGCGAGGCCCGCAAACACGTGAAGGTGGTGCTCTCCGGCGAGGGCTCGGACGAGCTGTTCGGCGGCTACACGATCTACCGGGAGCCGCTGTCGCTCGCGCCGTTCGAGAAGGTGCCCGGCGGCGTGCGCAAGCTGCTCGGCAAGGTCTCCACGAAGATTCCCGAGGGCACCCGAGGCAAGGACCTGCTCCGCAGGGGCGCGCTCACCCTGGAGGAGCGTTACTACGGCAACGCGCGCATCTTCCGCGACGACCAGCTCCGGCGCGTACTGCGCACGTTCACCGAGGGCGTCGGGCACCAGGACGTGACAGCGCCCTGGTACCGGCTTTCCGAGGGCTGGGACCCGGTCGCGCGCATGCAGCACGTCGACCTGTTCACCTGGCTTCGCGGCGACATCCTCGTCAAGGCGGACAAGGTGACGATGGCCAACTCGCTCGAACTGCGGGTGCCCTTTCTCGACAGCGAGGTCTTCCGCGCGGCGACCACGATCCCGCTTGAGGAAAAGATCACCAAGGAGACGACGAAGTACGCGCTGCGCCGCGCGCTCGCCGAGATCGTGCCCTCGCACGTGCTGAACCGCCGCAAGCTCGGTTTCCCCGTTCCCGTGCGGGCCTGGCTGCGCGACGAGATGTACGAATGGGCTCGCGGCATCATCGCCGATTCGCAGACGGGCCACCTGCTCGACAAAACCGCCGTGCAGGCGCTGCTCGACGAGCACAGGCAGGGCACGCTCGACCACAGCAGGCGGCTGTGGGCACTGCTGGTCTTCATGCTGTGGCACGGGATCTTCATCGAGAACCGGATCAAGCCGGAGATCCCCGAGCCGCAGTACCCGGTCAAGCTCTGAGCCGGAAGCCGGTGCACGGGTTTCCGCGCACCGGCCCGGTCTCAGCCCACGACGCCGCGCTCGCGCAGCGCTGTCACGTCCCCGCCGCCGATCCCGAGCAGCTCGCCGAGCACCTCCTCGGTGTGCTGACCGAGTTCGGGACCTGCCCACCTGGTCGCGCCCGGCCGCCTCGCCAGTTTGGGGACCACACCGGGAAACGCGACGTCGCGGTCTCCGATCCGCTGGCTGGTGACCATCTCCCTTGCCGCGAAATGCGGGTGGGAGACGATGTCGGCCGCGGTCATGATCGGGCCCGCCGGTACCCCGTTGTCCGCCATGGTGGCCAGCACGTGGCCGATGTCATTGGCCGAGGTCCACGCGCTGATCGCGGCGTCCAGCTCGTCCTCCCTCCGTACGCGCCCCTCGTTGCCCGCCAGTTCGGGGTCGGCCGCGAGGTCCGGCCGTTCGATGGCCTTCATCAGCCGGGGGAAGATGGCGTTCCCGTTGCCTCCGATCACCACCCACTGCCCTCCCTCGCAGGGAAAGCTGCCAGAGGGCGCCGCGCCGGGCACCCTGCTGCCCGATCGGGAAGGCAGCACCCCGTGGACGTCGTAGTCGGGAACGAGCGACTCCATGAGGTTGAACACCGACTCGTACAGCGCGACGTCAACATCTTCGCCATCTGCGCCGCCGTTCGCGCGCTCCCTGCCAAGCAACGACATCACCGCGCCGAACGCGGCGTGCAATCCCGCGAGAGAGTCGCCGAGTGAGATGCCGACCCTCGTCGGCGGCCGGTCCGGATGCCCGGTCAGCTCCCGCAGGCCGCCCAGTGCCTCGGCGACCCCTCCGAACCCGGCCTGCCCGGAAAGCGGCCCGGTCTGCCCGAAGCCGGACACCCGCACCAGCACCAGATCCTTCCTGCGCTCACGAAGGGTGTCCGGGGCGAGGCCCAGCTTCTCCAGCGTTCCCGGCCGGAAGTTCTCCACCACGACATCGCAATGCTCGACGAGGTCGAGCACCAGGTCCCTTCCGGAGTCCGTGCGCAGGTCGACGGCGAGCGAGCGCTTGTTGCGCGCGAGCACCCGCCACAGCAACGAGGTCTCCTCGTCGCCGTGGCGGCGCCAGCGCCGCAGCTCGTCACCGCTGCCCGGCCGTTCGACCTTCAGCACGTCGGCGCCGAAGTCGGCGAGCAACCGGCAGGCGAAGGGGCCCGCGATGAACGAGCCGAGTTCGAGTACCCGGATTCCGTCGAGCGGACCGGGCATCAGCCCTCCTTCGCCGGCAGGTAGTCGTTGGAGTACGTACCGGCGAGATCGATGTCGGCTCCCGCGATCTCCTTGTCGAACTGGGCCAGCACGGACCGGACCGCTTCGGCGCCGTCGGCCTGCATGACCCCGTCCTTGGAGTAGGCATCCTTGGCTTTGGCGATCGATTCGACGTACACCTCGCGGTTGCCCTGCGAGTACTCGGCCGGCATCCGGTCGGCGATCTCCTCGGCGGAGTGCTGATCGATCCACTCCAGTGTCTTCACGATCACCCCGGCCAGCTTGCGAGCGTTCTCCTCGTTGTTCTCCAGCCAGGTTCCCGTCGAGTACAACACGGCGGCAGGGTAGGTCGGCACGCCGAAGTCCTCCTGGACGCCTTCCGCGGTGCGGGTGTCGGTGAGCACCTTGACGTTGTCCTCGCCGACCCGCTGGCCAAGCAACGAGAACGCGGGGTCGATCATCACCGCCGCGTCGACCCTGCCCTGCTCCATCGCGGTGACCGCGCCCGCGTCGCCTCCGATGCCCTGCACCGTCGCCGCGTCCGGGGCGAGACCTTCCTTGTCGAGCATGTACTTGAGGAAGAAGTCGGTGGAGGAACCCGGTGCGGTGACGCCGACGTTGGCACCGGCGAGATCGGCGACCGAATCGATCGGCTTGCTCGCCTTGGGCGACACCGCGAGCACAATGGACGGATACCGCAGCATGGTCACGAAGGAACGCACCTCGCGGTCCTTCGCCGCCATCTGGATGGCGTGGTCGTAGTAGCCGCTCACCACGTCGACGCTGCCGCCCTGCAACGCCTGTAGTGCCTTCGAGCCACCCTGTAGGTCTTCGAGGTTGACCGTGAGCCCGGCCTCCTCGTAATAGCCGAGTTCCCTCGCCAGCGTGGTCGGCAGGTACACCAGCAGCGGCTGACCGCCGATCCCGATGGTGATCTCGCCGCCTTCGGACCTCTCCCCCGGTTTCGCCTGACACGCGCTGAGCACGAGGGCGAGCGCCAGCAAGGGCGCGACCACCCGCTTGACCGTCCTGATCATCATTGACCTCCTGCGATGTCCATGCCGCGGGCCGGTTTCCAGCGCAGCAGATAGCGTTCGACCCTGTTGACGATGACGTCGACGATGAGCACCACGACCGACAGCACGACCATGCCGGTGAACACCCCCGTCGTATCGAGCGTTCCCTCAGCCTGCGAGATCAGATAACCGACGCCCTTCGACGCGCCGAGGTACTCCCCGACGACGGCACCGACGATGGCGAACCCGACGCTGATGTGCAGGCTGGAGAAGATCCAGGTGAGCGCGCTCGGCAACAGTACGTGCCTGACGAGCTGACCTTCCTTCGCTCCCAGCATCCTGGCGTTGTCGACGAGGACCCTGTCGACCTCGCGAACGCCCTGGTAGGTGTTGAAGAACACGATGAAGAACACGAGCGTGACCCCGAAGGCCACTTTGGACCAGATGCCGAGTCCGAACCACAGCAGGAAGATCGGAGCCAGCACGACCCTGGGCAGCGAGTTGAGGATCTTGATGTAGGGATCGAAGACGGCGGCGATGAACTCCACCCTCGCCAGCAGGAACCCGATCAACAATCCCAGTACGCCACCGATGACCAGCGCCAGCCCCGCCTCGACGAGCGTGACCTCAAGGTGCTCCCAGATCATGCCGGTGGAGAACCACTCTCCGACCCGCTGCGCGATGTCGGATGGCTTGGAGAAGAAGAACTCGTCGACGATCCCCGTTCGGGCACACAACTCCCAGCCCGCGACGATGATCACCGCGACGGCGATCTGGCTGATCAGGACGGCTGGCCGCCGCCTGCGCGGTTTCCGCTTCGAGCGGGGAACCTCGGCGTCCTTCGACAGCCTTGAACTAGCCCGCTTGTCCTGCCGCAATGCGCTCATAGGTCTTCATCACCTCGTTTCGCAGGTCCGACCAGATGGCCCGGTAGATCTCGGTGAACGCGGGCTCCGTCCTGATGTCGAGCAGGTTGCGCGGCCGGGGAAGATCGACCTGGTAGCTGCCGACGATCGTGCTTCCCGGCCCAGCCGACAGCAGCACGACCTCGTCGGAAAGGGAGATCGCCTCGTCGAGGTCGTGGGTCACGAACAGGACCGTCTTCTCGCTGCCCGTCCACAGCGTCAGCAGCTCGTTTTCCATGACCTGTCGCGTTTGCACGTCGAGCGCGCCGAACGGCTCGTCCATCAACAGCATCGGCGGGTCCCCGATCCAGCTCTGTGCCACGGCGGTGCGCTTGCGCATACCTCCGGAAAGCTGGTGTGGGTAGGCGTTCTCGAAACCGGCGAGACCGACCCTCTTGATCCAGTCCCGCGCCAGCTCGGTGCGTTCCTGCTTGCCGGTCCCCCGCAGTTCGAGTCCGAACGCGACGTTGTCGAGAACCGTCTTCCACGGCAGCAGGGCGTCCTGCTGGAACAGGTACCCGGCCTTGCGGTTGAGCCCGCGCAGCGGTGTCCCGTCGATGTGCACCGAGCCCGACGACGGCGGGAGCAGCCCCGCGACGGCGTTGAGCAGGGTGGATTTTCCGCAGCCCGTCGGCCCGACGACCGAGACGAACCGTCCCCTTTCGACACTCAAGTCCACATCGGACACCGCGGTGTAGTCGCCGTCTCGTGCCCGGTAGGACATCGTGACCGAACGCAGCTCCACGGCGGTGACGTCACTGTCACCCATCTGCTTCCTCCTCGTGCGGGTATCCAAGGTTCTCCGAAAGCCGCCTTGCCGCGGCGACGACGCTGGGAATCCACGCCGCCCTGTTGGCATCGGTGAAGCGTTGCTCGGGAACGCCGATGCCGATGGCGGCCGTGAGGGCCCCCGCGTGACTTCTGACCGGGGCGCTGATCGAGGCGGTGCCGGTGTCCCGCTCCGCGACGCTGATCGCGCGGCCGCTCGCCTTGACGGTGGCCAGTTCGGCACGCAGCAGCTCGGGATCGGTGATGGTGGCCCGCGTGTAGGCGGTGAGCTGACCATCGAGTGCCTGTGCCCGGGCGTGCTCGTCGAAGGCGAGGAAGACCTTGCCCGCCGAGCCCGCGTGCAGCGGCATGACCTGGCCGACACTGACGAGCCGCACCACCTCGTGCCGGGTCTCGGCGATCCCGATCAGCACCCGGGTGTTGTCCTGTCTGACGAACAGCACGGACGTTTCGCCCGTCTCGTCGCGGAGCTCGCCGAGATGCGGCTGGGCCAGCTCGGCCAGCTGCGAACCCGACCTGCGGGTGTGCGCCCAGCGCAGGACGCCGAGTCCGATGTGGTATTTGCCGTCGACGAGATCGAGAAACCCTTCGGCGACAAGGTTCTGGAGCAGCCGGGTCGTCGTGCTCGCCGGGAGCCGGGTCGTCTGCTGGACCTCGCGGGAAGTCGCGCCGCCGCGCGTGCAGGCGACCGCGTCGATGACGCGTCGCGCCTTGCCCAGCACGAGGATCGGCTGACTCGGCCGGTGGACGTCGTTGCCCATGCCACTCCACATCGTGGAATCGGATCCGTAATGTGGACAGCACCCTAAGCTCCGGGTGACGCGACAACAAGCCCCCTTCCCAAGAGGTGGGAAATTCCCGCCCGGCATGCGCGAGTCCCCCGTCCAGGAGCGCGAGATCCGCGCCCAGGACGACGAGATGCGCGTCCAGGATGGCGAGATGCGCGTCCGGGGCGGGGAGTTCCGCGCCCAGGACAGCGAGACCTGCACCCGGGGCGGCGAGATCCGCACCCGGGGCGGCGAGATGCGCGTCCGAGCCGACGCGCGCGGCACGGCGACGGCGGCGACATCGGTGCCGACTGGGCGCCGATCTTGCGGACCGGCACGGTCTCACCACGTGAACGCGCATCTCGCGGACCGGAGCGCGGAACTCGACGGCACCAACGCAGAACTCGGCGTCCCGAACGCGGATCTCGACGGCACGGGTGCCACCGGAATGCCACTGCGGTGTCCGGTTCAGGCGCCATCATGCGGGCGGTGGGGTGGCACAACGCGACTCGGCACGGCTCGCTCGGCACGACCGGCACGGCCCGGCGCGGCGCGGCGCGTTCCGGCACGAACACCGGGACACGACGGGCACCAGGGGAACCGCCGCGAGAGCGTCCGAAAAGGACACCGGACGACGTCGCCAGGCAGCCACCTCCGATGGGGACAATGCGGGAGAGGCACGAAAAACGGATGAGAATCACACTTGGGGCGACCATCGCGGCGGCAGCGCTGTTGCTGACCGCGTGCGCCGACGACCAGGCGGGAACGGGCGCCTTCGCACCCGGCGGCGAGGGCCAAGGGGACGCCCCTGACGCTCCCTCCGCATCGTCCACACCGGACGAACCGGCGGATCCGCTCACCGCGCACCACGAGCGCGTTCGCGGCACCGACCCGTGCGCCATGGCGGAAAGCGACGAGTACCTGAAGCAGTTCGGTTCGATCCAGGACACGTTGACCGCGCCCAACATCTACCAATGCATCGCGCGCAGCGGCGACGAGAATGCCGACGTCTACCTCTTCTATTTGACGATCGACGAGTACTGGGACGGCGCCGAGGCGCTGAACCCCGAGCCGACCGAGGTCGACGGCCGCGAAGCGGTCAAGACGTCGGCGCCCAGCGACGACTCGCTGGACTCAAGCTGCACCATCAACGTCCCCTACCTAGACGTACCCGAACGCGCGGCCAAAGTCCGAGGGGCCAAAGTTCCAGCGGAGGGCGGCGACGCCACGTGGCCCGAAGCCTGTGACGTCACCAAGGAGTACTTCGCCACCATCCTGCCGAAGCTCGACGCGATGAAACCGAACCCGAATCCGGAGCCAGGAGACATCATCGGCCACGACCCGTGCGCGCGGAAGGACGAAATCGTCGCCCTCTTCCCCGGGTGGACTGCTACGGAGCCGGAGTACAACGGGGCGTACTCGTGCAACGTCGACCTGACTCAGGAAGGCTCCGGCTACACCCACGAGGTCGAAATCTATTTCGGTCTCAACGAGCGGCAAGCCACGACATCCGGCGGGAACACCGTGAGCAGCGAGGAGATCGAGTTCGAGGGTTACGAGGGCATCAAGACGGCGTCGGACGCCACAATCCTCACCGACTGCGGCAACCTGCTGATCACGAAGCCCTCCTCCAACCCTCAGGAGAACGACTATCACCTGCTGAGCGTGAACCTCATGACGGTGGCTGTGACGGACTACGAGGCAGGCGAGCAACCCGAGAACGCCCCGGAGACCGACTGCGGCCTTACCGACGAGATCACTCGCGAGGTACTGACCGGAATCGGCGGCTGAGCACAGTCGAGCACCGGTGCGGTGCCGCTGGATCAGCCCGGCAGCACCGCACCGATCTCGGCGGCGGCCTCCGCCCCGAAAACATCCGTGACGCGGACGAGCGCGGGCTCGCGTTCCAGCGTCCACTCCTGGGTGCCGACCGTCTCCAAGGTGAGTACGGCGATCAGTGAACCCAGCTGGGCGGCCCGCTCCACGCTCAGGTCGTAGTACAACCCGGCAAGGAAACCCGCCCTGAACGCGTCGCCGACCCCGGTGGGATCGGTCTTCGCGACCTCGGGAACGGCACTGACCTGCAAAGTGCCCGCATTGCCCACGATCTCGACGCCTTTGTCGCCGAGCGTCGTGACCCTGGTGCCGACCGTGGCGAGAACGTCGTCCTCGGTCCAGCCGGTCTTGCGCAGCAGCAATTCCCACTCGTAGTCGTTGCTGAACAGGTAGCTCGCGCCCGCGACGAACTCGCGGGCCTGCGCGCCGTCCATCCTCGCGAGCTGCTGGGAGGGATCCACCGCGAAGGTGTAGCCGCGCTGCCTGCATTCCTCAGCGTGCCGCAGCATCGCGTCGGGGTCGTCGGGGCTGATCATCACGAGACTCAGCCCTTCCGCCCGTCGCACGACCGGTTCGAGCTCGATGTTGCGCGCCTCGGCCATGGCACCCGCGTAGAAGGTGGCGATCTGGCACAGGTCCTGGTCGGTGGTGCACACGAAGCGCGCGGTGTGCGCGATCTCGGACACGTGCACACCCGAGGTGTCGACCCCGTGGCGCTGGAGCCAGGCGCGGTAGTCGGCGAAGTCGTCGCCGACCGCTCCGACGAGGATCGGCGAGACACCGAGGACACCGAGGCCGAAGGCGATGTTGGCACCGATGCCGCCACGGCGCACGACCAGGTCGTCGGCGAGGAAGCTCAGTGAGATCCTGTGCAGTTGCTCCGGCACGAGCTGTTCGGCGAACCGCCCGGGGAAGTGCATCAGGTGATCGGTCGCGATGCTGCCCGATACCGCGATGCGTGCCTTCGATGCCACCGGATCCTCCATGTGGGTAGTTGCCATTGCGCAGGGGCGAGACTACCGAGCGGTAAGGGTGTCGCGCATTCGGCTCAGCGCTTACCTTGCTGGAGTGAGCACCGCCACCGAACCAGAAACCATGGCCGAACTCATCGAGGATTGCGCCGACATCCCGCGCCCGAGCCCGGCACCGGTGGCGGCTCCATCGGCCGCCCAGCCGTGGGCCGTCAGCGACGCCTGCCACGCGCAGGTGGCCGACCTCGACGAATACGTCTGATCCTCGATCTCACAGGGGCCGCCGGTCAACGACGATCGCGGCTCCTGTGTGCTGTCCGAACCGCGGAAGCCTGGCCCACCGGATGTCGAACCGTCCTTGAGCGAGTGCGCGTTTGCTGGCGGGTATGACCACAATCGATCCGCCGGCCAACCCTCCTGATCTGCGCGGGTACGTCGAGGAGCTCGCTGCCGCGAGGGAACGCGTGCTCGAAGGACCGTCCGCGAGCGCGTCGCGGCAACAGGCCGAGCGAGGAAAACTGACCGCGCGCGCCCGGCTGGACCTTCTGTTCGACCCGGGCTCCTTCCGCGAGATCGAGGGATTCCGGCGGCACCGGGCCGTGGGCTTCGGGCTCGAAGAGCGTCGCCCATGGACCGACGGGGTGATCACCGGCTGGGGGACCGTCTTCGGCCGCACGGTGTTCGCCTACGCGCACGACTTCCGAGTGTTCGGCGGGTCGCTCGGCGAGGCACACGCGCAAAAGATCCACAAGGTGATGGACCTCGCCAAGTCCGCGGGCGCGCCACTGGTGTCACTGTCGGACGGCGCGGGGGCGCGTATCCAGGAGGGCGTGACCGCGCTCGCGGGCTACGGTGGGATCTTCCGGCGTAACGTACGGGCGTCCGGGGTGATCCCGCAGATCAGCGTGATACTCGGGCCGTGCGCGGGCGGCGCCACCTACTCCCCTGCGTTGACCGACTTCGTGTTCATGGTTCGCGGCATCGCCCAGATGTACATCACCGGCCCGGAGGTCGTGCATTCGGTGACCGGCGAGGACATCTCCCACGAGCGGCTCGGCGGAGCCGACGTACACGGGGAGGTCTCCGGCGCGGCGGGGTTCGTCTACGACACCGAAGAGGACTGCCTCGCCGACGTCCGGCATCTGCTGTCGATGCTGCCGTCGAACAACCGTGAGCTGGCACCGGTCGCCGCGACCGGCGACAGCCCGATCCGTCGCTGCGCGTCGCTGGTGGATCTGGTCCCAGGAGACCCGAGCCGGGCCTATGACATGCGTGCGGTGATCGAGGAAATCGTCGACGACGGCGAGATGTTCGAGGTGCACGCGAGTTGGGCCCAGAACATCCTGTGCGGCTTCGCCCGCCTCGATGGCCATCTGGTCGGCATCGTCGCGAACCAGCCTGCCTGGCTGGCCGGGGTGCTCGACATCCACGCCTCGGAGAAGGCGGCACGGTTCGTCTCGACCTGTGACGCGTTCAGTATTCCGCTCGTCACCCTTGTCGACGTCCCCGGTTTCCTGCCCGGCCGCGACCAGGAGCACGGTGGCATCATCCGGCACGGGGCGAAGTTGCTTTACGCCTACTGCGACGCCACCGTCCCCCGTGTCCAGCTCATCGTGCGCAAGGCGTACGGCGGTGCCTACATCGTGATGGACTCCCAGTCGATTGGCGCCGACCTCTCCTTCGCCTGGCCTTCGAACGAAATCGCCGTCATGGGCGCCGAGGGCGCGGCGAACGTGGTGTTCCGCAGGGAGATCGCCGAGGCGGCTGATCCCGAAGCGGCCCGCGCGCACTGGATCAAGGAGTACCGCAGCCAGCTGGTTCACCCGCTGTATGCCGCCGAACGCGGTCTGGTCGAGGACGTCATCGATCCCGCGGACACCCGGACGGTGCTCATCGAATCCCTGGGGATGCTCCGCGCGAAACAGGCCCCCTTGCCCGACCGCAAGCACGGAAATCCGCCGTCGTGACCGAACCCGTGTTCCGCGTGCTGCGCGGGCAACCGGACGAGCCCGAACTGGTGGCACTCACCGTCGCCCTCGTTGTGCTCGCCGCGACCAACCCGGCTCCGCCTCCTACGCCGCCTTTGCCGCACCGCCGCCCGGCGTGGATCGCCCAGCGCTACCAACCACCCGGCGCGTGGTCGCGGGAGACAGCCGTGCCTGCCAACGGTCGTGGGCGATCGAACATCCGGTCACTCCTCTAGTTCGTTGCTAGGGCGGTACCCCATCGTCGAAGTCGGCAAGCAGTGCGGATTATCTGGGGAGCCAGCCATGGGAGAACGTCGTGTGGCAATCACCGGGATGGGTGTGGTCGCGCCCGGCGATGTCGGGACGAAGGCGATGTGGGAGCGCATCGTGTCCGGTGTGCCTGCGACCAGGCTGATCACGACGTTCGACGCCACCCCTTTCCGCTCGCGGGTCGCGGCGGAGTGTGACTTCGACCCTCGTCAAGAGGGCCTCACCGAGGACGACGTCGAGCGGCTGGACCGGGTGAGCCAGTTGCTGCTGGTAGCAGCCGCGGAGGCACTGGCGGACAGCGACTTCGCGTGCGTGCCTGACAACGCGCACCGAGTCGGGGCGAGCATCGGCAACGCGGTGGGCTGCACCCAGCGCCTCGAACAGGAGTATCTCGCGGTCAGCGACGAAGGAAGGCAGTGGTTGGTCGACCACCGCCGCGCGTCGCCCAACCTCTTCGACTACTACGTGCCCAGCTCATTGTCGGCCGAAGTCGCGTGGCTGGCCGGTGCGGAAGGGCCCAACGCGATCGTCTCGGCGGGGTGCACGTCCGGAATGGACGCCATCGGTTACGCCTGGCAGCTGATCCGGGAGGGCTCGGCCGACGTGATGGTCACCGGCGGCGCGGAGGCTCCGATCGCCCCCATCACTGTTGCCTGTTTCGACGCGATCAAGGCGACATCGCCACGCAACGACGATCCGGGGAGTGCTTCGCGCCCGTTCGACCGCACCCGCGACGGTTTCGTGCTCGGCGAGGGCGCCGCGGTCCTCGTGCTGGAGGAATTCGAGCACGCACGCGCACGCGAGGCACACATCTACGGCGAGATCAGCGGCTACGCCTGTCACGGGAACGCTCATCACATGACCGGCTTGCGCCCGGACGGACGAGAGATGGCGGCCGCGATCACCTCGGCGTTGGACAGGGCCAAACTCGACCCGATCGACGTCGACTACGTCAACGCGCACGGCACGGCCACCCGGCAGAACGACGTGCACGAGACCGCGGCTTTCAAACACAGCCTCGGCGAACATGCCTATGCCGTACCGGTCAGCTCGATCAAGTCGGTGATCGGTCACTCGCTTGGCGCCGTCGGCGCGATCGAGGTGGCCGCGTGCGCGCTGGCGATCGAATACGGCGTGGTTCCGCCGACCGCCAACCTGCACCGTCCCGACCCCGAGCTGGATCTGGACTACGTGCCGCTTGTCGGCCGCGAACAGGACCTGGCCACGGTACTGACGGTGGCCAGCGGATTCGGCGGGTTCCAGAGCGCGATGGTGCTGACCGATGGGAGAGCGCGGTGACCAAAGCGGTGGTTACCGGTCTGGGAGTCGTGGCCCCCAATGGGCTCGGCACCGAAGCCTTCTGGTCGGCGACCCTGCGTGGACAAGACGCGATCCGGCCGATCACGCGCTTCGACCCTGGCTCGTATCCGACCAAGCTGGCTGGTGAAGTGCTCGACTTCGAGGCGAGCAAGCACATTCCGAGCAGGCTGATCCCGCAGACAGACCGGATGACTCAGTTCGCCCTCACCGCCGCCGACTGGGCGATCACCGATTCTGCCGTCGACACCGCTCGATTGTCCCCACTGGAGATGGGAGTCATCACGGCCAGCGCGGCAGGCGGACTCGAGTTCGGCCAGCGCGAGCTCCAGAACCTGTGGCGTGACGGGCCGGACTACGTCAGTGCCTACCACTCCTTCGCGTGGTTCTACGCGGTCAACACCGGTCAGATCTCCATCCGGCACGACATGCGCGGTCCCACCGGGGTGTTCGTGGCGGAACAGGCGGGGGGCCTCGTCGCCATCGCCCACGCCAGGCGCGTGGTCCGCGAAGGAACAGCGCTCGTACTGACCGGTGGCATGGACTCCACGCTGTGCCCGTTCGGCATGACCGCACAGGTTGCCGGCGGCCAGCTGTCCACGCGAGAGGAACCGGCTCGTACGTACCTCCCTTTCGACAGGGACGCCGCCGGACATGTGCCCGGTGAGGGCGGGGCGATCCTCGTGGTCGAAGACGAGCGACAGGCACGGGAGCGTGACGCACCGACCTACGGTGAGATCGTCGGCTACGGCTCGACCTTCGACCCTCGGCCGGGTTCCGGCCGGCCTCCCAACCTCCGGCGCGCGATCGAGGTCGCGCTCGACGACGCCGGGCTGAACACCACCGATATCGCGGTGGTGTTCGCCGACGCGGCTGGAGTCGCCCCGCTCGACAGGGTCGAGGCGGAGGTGCTGGTCGAGATGTTCGGTCCGCACGGTGTGCCGGTGACCGCGCCCAAGACCATGACCGGCCGCCTCTACTCCGGCGGTGCCCCGGTCGACGTCGCGCTCGCCTTGCTGGCGCTGCGTGACGGGGTCATCCCGCCGACCACGAGAGTGACGCCTTGCTACGACCTCGACGTCGTCCTCGGCGGGAGACCGAGGCCGTTCACCGGCTCGGCCGCACTGGTCCTCGCCAGGGGCAACGGAGGGTTCAACAGCGCACTGGTCGTCAGCAGCCGAAGAAGGGAAGGCAGATGAGCGAGCTCACGTTGTCCGAGTTGGTCACGATCATGCGTAAATGCGCCGGAGAGGAGGAGTCGGTCGACGACGGCGGAGACATCGGCAACGTGCTCCTTGAGAGCCTCGGGTACGACTCACTGGCGCTGATGGAGGCCGCCGCGACGGTCAAGCGCGCGTACCGGGTTCAACTGCCCGACGACGCGCTCGCCGAGGTGCGCACGCTCAACCAGTTCGTGACCGCCGTCAACCAAGCCGGACGCGCGTGACAGTGGAACTTCCCTTCATCGACAGCACGGGAACGTGGTTGCCGCCGAGGGTGCCCACCGAGCGGGCGGTCGCCGCCGGCAAGTTCGACGCGGCACTGGCGCGAGCCACCGACGTGATCTCGGTCGCGGTGGCAGGCGACGAGTCCGCGCCGGAGATGGCCGCCCGTGCGGCCAAGACGGCGTTGGCCCGTGCGCGGTCAACGGCGGCTGACATCGACCTTGTGTTGCACGCCAGCTTCTTCTACCAGGGTCATGACCTGTGGACGCCTGCTTCCTACGTACAACGGGAGGCTGTCGGGAACAAATGCCCGGCCTTGGAGGTCCGCCAGGTGTCCAACGGCGGAATGGCCGCGATGGAGCTGGCCTCCGCCTACCTCGCCGTCGATCCTGGACGGTCCTCGGCACTGATCACCACCGGAGACAAATTCTGCGAACCCGGTTTCGACCGCTGGCACAGCGATCCCGGCACCGTGTACGCCGACGGCGGGACGGCGCTGGTGCTGTCCCGCCATGGCGGGTTCGCACGGCTACGCAGCCTGGTCACCGTGTCCGAACCGGAACTGGAGGGCATGAACCGCGGTGACGACCCCTTCGGGCGGACACCGTTCGAGCACCGGAGACCGGTCGACTACGAGGTGTGCAAACGTGCCTTCCTCGCCGGAACCAGCGTGTCCTATGTGGTCTCTCTGGTCAGTTCCGGACAGGACAACGCGATCAAGCAGGCACTGGTCGCCGCGGAACTCGAACTCGGCGAAATCGACCGGATCGTGTTGCCGCACGTGGGTCGCAGGCGACTGAAGGCCGCGTATTTCAGCCGGTTCGGCATCGACCCGGCGAGGACCACCTGGCCGTGGAATCGCGCTGTCGGCCACCTCGGCGCGGGCGACCCCATCGCGGGCCTCGATCACTTGGTGAACAGCGGCGTGCTCGATGCGGGCCAGACGTGCCTGCTGGTGAGCGTCGGTGCCGGGTACAGCTGGTCGTGCGCGGTGATCGAAGTACTCGAACGGCCGGCGTGGGCCGGGCGGGGAAGGGACGGGGGCCGATGAGCCGACCGATCGCGTTGTTGTTGCCGGGACAGGGATCCCAGCACGCCGGCATGGCCACGGGCCTGTACCGGACCCACCCGGTGTTCACCGCGGCCATGGACGAGGTGTTCGCCGCGATGGGGGAAGAAGGTGCCCGGCTGAGGGCCGACTGGCTCGCGCGGCAACCAGCCGTCGCGCTCGACCACGTCACTCGCGCCCAACCCCTGTTGTTCGCCATCGACTACGCGTTGGGGCAGGTCGTGTTCGACTGGGGCCTGCGACCGGAAACGTTGCTGGGGCATAGCATCGGCGAACTGGCAGGGGCCACGCTGGCCGGTGTGTTCGGGCTGGGTGACGCGGCCCGGCTCGTACTCGACCGGATGCACCGGTTGGCCGACGGCCCGCCTGGCGGCATGCTCGCCGTCGCCGCGCGGCAGGAGGACGTCACGCCCTTCCTCGACGGCGACGTCGTCATCGGTGCTGTCAACGCGCCACGGCAGATCGTGCTCGCCGGGCCGTACCCGGCACTCGCGCTGGTGGAGAAGTCGTTGCTGGCTCAGGACTTCACCTGCCGGCGGGTTCCATCGCTCAGTCCGTTCCACAGTCCGGCGCTCGCACCGGCGACCGAGGGAGCGGCCGAGGTGATCGCCACGTTGCCGGTGTCTCCACCGCGGATCACCCTCTATTCCTGTTACACGGCGGCTCCGTTGACATACGAGGACGTAGCCGACGCGAACTACTGGGCCCGCCACCCGGTGGCGATGATCCGGTTCTGGCCCGCGCTGGACGCGTTGCTGGCCGAACGTGACGCCGTCCTGGTGGAGGCCGGACCCGGCCAGGGACTGTCTCAGCTGGCCAGGCGTCATCCGGCGGTACGGGCAGGCCGCAGTGCGGTGGTGTCGCTGTTGCCGGGCAGGCCGGGGCCACCCGATCGGGACCGGTCCGCACTGGCCACCGCGGCGAAAAGCCTTGGAGTAGAAGGACTTACTGGCCTATAGGAAGGTGAGTAATCGCGGTGCGGGTACTTTTCGCGGTATCGTCGTGGCCCACGCACTACGCGGCGACCTGACGAGATAACTGAGGCTGGCAAGCTGATGCGACGCATGGCTGTGATCGGTGCGACCGGTTGTGTCGGCAGGCAGATCTGTGGCCTGGCCGCCCGGCGAGGACACGACGTTCTCGCCATCGCGAGGAGAAAAGCACCACATATCGCGGATCACACGTTCATCCCGCTCGACGTGGCGGCAACCAGCAAGGAGAACATCGCGGAACTTCTTGCCTCGCAACGGGTCGGCACGGTGGTCAACGCCGCTGGCCGGTGGGGCCCCACCGAAGCGGAGATGGCGCACTCCCACCTGGGAGTCGTCCAGCGCCTGGTGGCCGCGCAAGCGTTGCTGGACCATGCGCCGCGACTTGTGCACATCGGCTCGATACACGAGTACGGGCCGGTGCCGAACGGGACCGCGTTGCACGAGGCCATCGAACCCTGCCCGTCCGATATGTACTCACAAACAAAGCTGGCCTGCTCGATGGCCGTGCTGGCATCGGGCGGAGTGGTTCTGCGCGCGGCCAACATGTTCGGCCCTTACCCGCCTGAGGAGACGTTCTTCGCCTCCCTGCTCCGTAGGCTGCGTGGCGCGCTGCGCACGGGAGAAACGGTGGAACTGGCCATCGCCGAGGCCAAGCGAGATTTCGTCGACGTGCGGGATGTCGCCACCGCGGCGCTGGCCGCCGCGACGGCACCGGTATCCGGCCAGGTGATCAACATCGGCAGCGGTGTCGCCGTCGACATGCGTGAGCTGGTGATGACCTTCGTCGCGGCGGCGGGGTTCCCGAGCGATCGGCTGCGGACCGTGGAAGGGCAGGTGCGAAGTCACGGCGGGGAGTGGATCGAGGTGGACATCGGGCTGGCAGGGCGGCTGCTGGGCTGGCGGCCCGCCTTCACCGCGGCGGAGTCGCTGCGCGCCATGTGGGACGAACGGTAAAGCGGGTTCCCGGGGCGCTTCCGCGCAGGAGAGCCCCGGGTACCGCTGCGCTCTCAGAAGATTTCCACGTCCGGAACGTAGCGGATCCAGCGGCCACCGGCCTCGCGGAAGGCGGTCTCCTTGGCCATGATCTCCTCAGCGTGGTTCCACGCGAACAGCACCACGTAGTCCGGGTACGGTTCGGCGAATTCGGCGGCGCGCTTGACCGGGATATGCGATCCGGGCATCAGCCTGCCGTTCTTGGCAGGCGTGCTGTCGTAGACGACCTCCACCAGTTCCGAGTCGATACCGCAGTAGTTGGTCACCGTGGCGCTCTTCGCCGTCGCGCCGTAGCCAACCACTCGCTTGCCTTCCGCGCGCAGCTTGCGCAGCAGATCCACCAGGCCACCACAGATCCGCTTCACGTCCGTGCCGAAACGGTCGAAAGTGGACTGCTCGGTGAGGCCGCGCTCGTGCTCCTCCTCGGCGAGCGATTCAACCGCCGCGCTCACCGGGCGTGCTCCCGCCCTCGCGATCGTGTAGCGCACCTCTCCCCCATGCACCGGTAGCCGCTCCACATCGACCAGGTCGAACCCGAAGCGCTTCGCCGCGGTGCGTACCGAGTTGACGGAGAACAGGAAAAAGTGCTCGTCATAGATCTGGTCGAACGTGTTCAGCTCGACGATATCGCCGAGGTAGGGGTCCTCGAACACGAACACACCATTCGGCGCCAGCAGAGCGTCCACTCCCCGGAAAATCGAATCCAGGTAAGGGATGTGGCACATGGTGTTCGCCGCGTATATGACATCGGCCGGGCCGTCCGATGCCCGGATCGCGGTCGCCGAACTCTCTTCGAAGAAGTCGGTCCGAACCCGGACTCCGTCGGCCCGCGCCAGTTCCGCGACCCCACCGGAGGGCTCCAAACCGAGATGCCGGATACCGGCCTTGCCGATGGTCCGCAGCATGACCCCGTCGTTGCAGCCGATCTCCACGATGAACGGATCAGCCCCGGTCAGTTCGGTCTCGATGAATTTCCGCGCGGTCTGCTCGAAATGCGCACGCATCCGTGCCGAACCGGACGATTGGTAGGGGTAGTCCTCATGGAACATCCGGTCACGAGGAACTTCCTCGACCAGCTGCACCATCGAGCAACCCTCACAGATCCCCACCGCGAGCCGGAAGAAGTATTCATGCTCGATTTCCTCAGGGCGCAGGAAAGTATCCGAAAGGGGCTGGCGACCGAAGTCGAAGAACTCGTTGACGATACCGCCGCACACACGACACATCTGAATTCCTTCTACCTCACGCTTGCTGGAAGGCGCGGGCCGACCGGCCCCGCCGGTACTACTCATCGATCATGGCGACCGCTCTCGCCCATCCCGCGCCGGCGCCGGTGATCTTCACCGGGAAGCACGCCACCCGAAATCCGTACGGCTCCGGTATCTCGTCGAGGTTCGCGAGACGTTCGATCTGGCAGTACTCCCGGTCCCGGCCGGCGACATGGGCTGGCCAGAGCACGGAGCGGTCCCCGGTCCGGCGATACCGGGCGAGCACATCGGCGAATGGCGCGTCCAGGCTGAACGCGTCGGTGCCGATCACCCGGACACCCGAGTCCAGCAAGAAATGCACGGCAGGCCCGTCCAGCCCGACGAAATCGCTGAAGTACTCGGGGGTGCCTGCCCACTTCGACGCACCGGTGTTGAGCAGGACGATGTCCAACGGTGCCGGCGTGTAGCCGATCCGGTTGAACTCCTTCTCAAGGTACGCCGCGCCCACCGTACCGATTCCGTGCCCGGTCAGGTCGAGCACGACACCGGGACGGTAGAACCAGTCCAGTGGCATGTCGTCGATGTGCTTGGGAATTCCGTTGCCGTAGGAGGCGCGAGAACCATAGTGCGATGGCGCGTCCACGTGCGTGCCGACGTGCGTCGTCAGCGTGAGGCGGTCCAGGGAAAGGAATTCCGAATCCGGCAGCTCGGCCACGTCGAATTCGATCCCGAAATGCTTGCGCATCTCGTCGCTCATGTGTCGCGCGCCCTCCCGCGGGGTGAGCACCTCATGCACGACCGGGTCAGGTTCGAATGACGAGGCATCCACCGGCGAGGACAGGTCGACGAGCCGCACAGCCACCTCCAAGTGCCGGAAACGATCCCGATCGTCTGCCGCCGAGCTAGAAAAGCATTGGAAATTCGCTGTAAGACCGCGCCGTCACCCACATTTTAGTGGATTTCGAACGAAGCCGGACACCATCGTGAGAAGACCCCCATGCTGGTTCGAGCGGAGAACGCAATGTCGAGACAGACCGAAGACCATTGCCTGACCGGAGAACTGTGTGAGCCGACGACCGAGCAGGGCACCGATCTGCTCGATCTGTTGTCCGCGCACATTCCGCGCATCACAGCGGAATCGGCGGACAACGATCGCGACGGCACGTTCCCGGCCGACGTCTTCGAAGCCTTGCGCAAGGACGGCGTGCTCGGCGGGACCGTGCCGAAGGAACTCGGTGGCCTTGGCGTCGATTCCCTTTACGACGTCGCGCTGGCGTTACAGATGGTCGCCAAGGCGGACGCGTCCACCGCGCTCGCACTCCATATGCAACTCAGCCGCGGGCTCACGCTCACGCACGAGTGGCTGCACGGTTCGCCGTCGGCGCGGTCGCTCGCCGAACGACTGTTGCGGCCGATGGGGTCGTCCGACGCGGTCGTGTGCACGACGGTAAAAGACGCGGTGGCCCACAGGATCGTCAGCAAGCTGACCCCGGCACCGGGCGGCGGCTGGGTGCTGACCGGGCGCAAGATGCTGGCCAGCATGGCGCCGATCGCGACGGTGTTCGTGATCTCCGCGCAAACCGACGTCGAAGGGCGCCCGCCAGGACAAGCGGCCGCGGTCATCTCGCGGGATACCGAGGGCCTGACCGTGCTGGACAATTGGGACGGGCTCGGCATGCGCGCCTCGGGCAGCGTCGACATCGTCATGGACAACTGCTTCGTGGCCGACGAGGACATCTTCTTCCGTGGCCTCGTCGGCGAGCACGACGACGCGATGCTCGCGGGCCAGACGGTCAGTTCGATCACGATGCTCGGTATCTACATAGGAGTGGCGCAGGCAGCGCGGGACATCGCGATCGGCACCGTCCGAAAGCGCGGCAACGACCAGGCGGGTACCCGGACGCTGGTAGCCGAGATCGACGCCAGGCTGCATTCGCTTCGAGCCGCGGCCGGATCGGCGCTTTCGCTGGCGGAGGCTCCCGCCACCGGCACGCTCGCCGACCCCGGAGAACGTGGCCGCCGGATGATGACCTCCTTCCAGAGCGCCAAACTCGTCGTCAACCGGACCGCCCCGGAGATTGTCGGCGACTGCCTGACGCTGGTCGGTGGTGCCTCGTTCGCTGCAGGGCACCCGCTGTCTCGGCTGCTGCGGGACGTCAGGGCCGGCTCGTTCATGCACCCGTTCACTTACGCCGATGCCGTCGACTTCTTGAGCGCCCAGGCACTCGCGCCGTGATGAGGAGACAACCACGATGCAAGTACGAGAGCTCGCCGTCGAAGGCGCGTTTGAGTTCACCCCCCAGGTCTTTCCGGACGAACGGGGGCTCTTCGTGTCGCCGTTCCAGCAGTCCGCGTTCAGCGACACGACGGGCCATGCATCGATCCCGGTAGCGCAGACCAACCACAGCCGGTCTCGCGGCGGCGTGATCAGGGGCGTGCACTACACCCTGACCCCGCCGGGCACCGCCAAGTACGTGTACTGCGCCCGAGGCAGAGCAGTGGACATCGTGGTCGACATCAGGGTCGGCTCGCCGACCTTCGGCCAGGTCGACTCCGTCCTGCTCGATCAGCAGCACTTCCGTTCGATGTACTTCCCCGTCGGGGTCGGGCATGCGTTCGTCGCGCTTGAGGACGAGACCGTGATGTCCTATCTGCTGACAAGCCCTTACGTGCCCGAATACGAGCTGGCCATTTCGGCGCTCGATCCTGCCCTCGACCTGCCCATTCCAGCGGATATCGAGCCGATCCAGTCCGAACGCGACAGTGCCGCGCAAACCTTGGACGAAGCGATGCGAGCCGGAACGCTGCCGGACTATGAGACCTGCCGGAAGGTCGAGAAGGCGTTGTGGCCGGCGTGAACAGAGTTGCTGTTCTCGGCGCGACCGGCTGTGTCGGCAGGCAGGTATGCGCCGCGTTCACCCGCAACGGTGATCACGTGCTGGCCGTAGCCCGCGAGTACGCCGACCACGTGGCCGCCTACGACTTCCGGTCGATCGATCTCGGTGCCGAGCCGCCGGAACGGATCGCCGGGACCTTCGCGGACGAGCGGGTCGACGTGGTGGTCAATGCCACGGGCGGCTGGGGCACGACCGAGCACGAGATGCGCTACGCGCATGTTCAGCTCGTCGAGCGGTTGGTGGAAGCGATGGCGCTCGTGCCGAGCCGGCCACGGCTCGTCCACGTCGGGACCATCCACGAGTACGGCCCCGTCATTGACGGCACGCTCATCGACGAGAACACGGAGCCTGCCCCGGAAACGCTGTATGCCAGAACGAAACTCGCTGGTTCCGAAGCGGTGTTACGGGCGGCGCGTGCGGACCAGGTGAACGGCGTCGTGCTGCGTTCGGTGAACATGTGTGGCCCGCACCCGCCGGGACCGAGCTTCCTCGGCTTCCTGCGCAGCCGGCTGCGGGAGGCCGCGACCGATCGCTCCACGGTCGAACTCACGATAGCGCCTGCCAAGCGCGACTACGTCGACGTCCGGGACGTGGCGGAGGCCGTCGCGCTGGCCGCGCGAGCGCCCGTGGCGGGCCAAGTGATCAACATCGGTAGCGCGGAAGCGACCGAGATGCGTGACCTGGTGACGCGGTTTGTCACCGCGGCTGGGTTCCCGCCGGACCGAGTGCGGTTTCTGGACAACCCGGTGCTCAGCAAGGGCGGTGACTGGACGCGGGCCGACATCCGGCTGGCCGGCAAGCTACTGAACTGGCACCCGCGGATCAGCTTGCCGGATTCGCTGAGAGCCACGTGGGAATCGGAGAGCACATGACGAACCACCGCCAATTGCTGAAGGACGATCGTCTGATGCCGCTGCGGATCGCCGAGTCGGCGCGGGAGCCTGCCGAGCTGGTCGAATTCCATCGGTGGCTCGCCGAACTCGGCGAGCGGATGTACACCCGCGCCGACCGCGTCCCGCTGAGCGAGCTGACCGGCTGGCATACCGAAGAGAGCACCGGCAACCTCCGGCACGACAGCGGGAAGTTCTTCACCGTCGAGGGTCTTGACATCCACATGCCCGGCGGGCCCGTGGCGCACTGGAGCCAGCCGATCATCCACCAGCCGGAGATCGGCATACTCGGCATACTGGTCAAGCAGTTCGACGGTGTGCTGCATTGCCTGATGCAGGCCAAGGCCGAACCGGGCAACTGCAACGGCCTGCAGCTCTCTCCGACCGTGCAGGCCACCCGCAGCAACTACACCCGGGTACATCGCGGCAAACCGGTGCCATACCTGGAGTATTTCCAGGACACCTCGCGGCACAACGTGATCGTCGACGTCCGCCAGTCCGAGCAGGGTTCCTGGTTCCAGCACAAGCGCAACCGCAACATGGTCGTCGAGGTTGCCGAGGAGGTCGAACTGCTCGACGGTTTCTGCTGGCTCACGCTCGGCCAGGTGCACAGGCTGTTCCGAGAGGACAACCTGATCGCCATGGACGCGAGAACCGTACTGTCGTGCCTGCCGTTCGCGGGTACCGACCTGGCGAAGGTGTTTCCGGCCGCCGCCGACGAGTTCCACTCGGCCCTGTTCCGGTCGTGCGACGCGGACGAAGGCAGTCTGCACAGCGCGGACAGCATCCTGAGCTGGATCACCGAGAGCCGTACTCGCACCGATGTCTTCACCAATCGCATTCCGTTGCACGACGTTGCCGGCTGGTACCGCACCGAAGAGAAGATTGCGCACGAGCGTGATCTCTACTTCGATGTCATCGGACTGGATGTGGACGCGAGTGGCCGGGAAGTCGGCAGATGGACGCAGCCGGTGATCGAGCCGCACGGGGTCGGTGTGGTGGCGTTTCTGGCTCAGGTCATCGGAGGCGTGCTGCACGTACTGGTGCATGCGAGGGTCGAGCCGGGTTTCGTCGACGCGGTCGAGCTCGCGCCCACCGTGCAGTGCATCCCGGAGAACTTCGACCCGCTGCCGCCCGAGGCGCGCCCGATGTTCCTCGACTACGTACTGAACGCCAAGCCGGACCAGATCAGGTTCGACACCGAGCTTTCCGAGGAGGGCGGCCGGTTCTATCACGCGCGAAACCGGTATCTGGTGATAGAGCTGGATACCGACGCCGATGTGGATGACCGTTACTTCCGCTGGATGCCGCTGCATCAGCTGGTGGACCTGTTGCGGCACAGTCACTACCTCAACGTCCAGGCACGCAGCCTCGTGGCTTGCCTGCACAGCCTCTCCGGAGCCTGACCGCGGCGTGGAAGAAGCCCGGCCGCCCGCGCGGCGCCGGGCTTCTTCCAGGTCCGGAAACCTCGCGGGTGGCGTACTGCCATCGCAGGCAAGGGGGATTCATACGTTTTCGAGAACCTTGCGCAGTGCGTCGATCACCTTGTCCTGCACATCCGGGCTGAGCGATGGATACATCGGCAGGGAGAAGATCTCCTGTGCCGCGGCCTCGGTCACCGGAAGGGAGCCTTCGGCATAGCCGAGATGGGCAAAGCCGGTCATGGTGTGCACCGGCCATGGATAACTGATGTTCAGCCGGATGTCGAAGGAGCGCAACGCTTCCAGGATCTCGTCCCGGCGAGGGTGGCGGACGACGTGCACGTAGTAGACATGGTCGTTGCCGTCAGCCAACGCCGGGAGGACGAGATCGGTGCCGTCGAGGCCCTCGACGTAGCGCTCGGCGACCGCGCGCCTGCCATCGAGATAGCTGTCGAGCCTGCGCAACTTCCGGCGCAGGATCTCCGCGTGCACCTCGTCCAGCCTGGCATTGTGGCCCGGCGTCCGCATGACGTAGTAGCGCTCTTCCATGCCGTAGTACCGCAGGCGCTTGAGGTTGCGGTGCACCCCGTCGTCCGAGGTGATCGTGGCACCGCCGTCGCCGTAGGCACCCAGTACTTTCGTCGGGTAGAACGAGAAGGCGGCCGCGTCACCCATACTGCCGGCGAGCCTGCCATGATGACGGGCGCCGTGCGACTGAGCGCAGTCCTCAAGGAGGACCAGGTCGTGCTTCGCCGCGAGTTCCTTCAGCGGGGCCATGTTCACGCACTGGCCGTAGAGATGCACCGGCAACAGGCATCGGGTCCTCGGGGTGATCGCGGCGGACACCTGGTCGGTGTCCATCAGGAGAGTCTTGACATGCACATCGACGAACACCGGCTTGGCACCCACCGAGTCGATGGCCACCACGGTCGGCGCCGCGGTGTTCGACACGGTGATCACCTCGTCGCCGGGGCCGACACCGAGCGCTTGCAATCCCAGCTTGATGGCGTTCGTGCCGTTGTCGACGCCCGTGCAGTGCGCTACGCCGTGGTACGCCGCGAACTCCTCCTCGAACCCCCGGACGCTCTGGCCCATCACGAGCTGACCGGAACGGAACACCGAGTCCACGGCGTCGAGGATGTCATCGCGCTCGTTCTCGTACTCGTCGAGGTAGTCCCATACCAGAGTGGTCATGTTTACCCGGTCCTCCCTGTGCCCGAATTCGCCGTTTATCGACGCTTGGCCTCACCAAACCACGGGCCGCTTCGAATCCCCTCGGGATCACCTAGATACGAATAATGGCCACGCCTCGCTCGGCGGGCACGACAATTTTTCGGTAATAGAATTCCCAGCGTCGCGCGAAACCCGACGCTGTTAATTCTCAATTAATTTCTTCTACCAGCCGGAGCTGTCCGGGTGAACTTCGGCTTCGCGCTGGCCACGGCGCCGAGTCTTCCGGAAATGGAAGGATCCGAAGACCGACGAACGTCAAAGTCTTTCAGTGTTATCGTAAAGGAAGATAATTTCCAACCGACACGTCAAGAGATCAGCACATCCCCCCACTTGGCGTTGAAAAGGCGCTGGTCAAGAGCTCTAAGGTCGCGGTTCTGCCGTCAGTCGACGGTCAGCGGCCAAGGCTGACGCGATCTGTTCCGGGGCTTGATGGCGGACCACGTTCACCAGCGTACGGCGTACCGTCCCGCCTTGCAGCCGCCGAATGGCTCAGACCATTGCCGGTGATCACTTCCCAGAAATGATCAATGCGAACAGTTCGTCAATAGCGAGGTGCCATCGGCGTATCGGCACCGAGCCGCCTGATGGGCGCCCATCTTGTCGTTGGCAGCGTTCCAGGCTTTGTGTATTCTCCAGTTCGAGGAGACCTCGAGTCAGCCTGCTCCAGAAGTTAATATTACTTGGGGGATTATCTATGGAAATGGGTGTATTAGGTCCATTATCTGTCACTGTCAATGGTGTCAACTGCGCGCCGAGCGCACCGAAACTGCGCAGTGTTCTCGCCATGCTGCTCGTCGACGCGGGTCAGGTCGTCCCAGTGTCATCGCTGATGAGGGAACTGTGGGACGACGCACCGCCGGTCAGCGGATTGACGACGTTGCAGACCTACATCCTCAATGTGCGCAGGCTTTTCGGGTCGATCACCGGGCTGACGCCTGCCGAGGTGTCCAAGGAGATCTTGGTGACCAAGGCGGGTGGTTACCTTCTGCAGACAGCCGCCCGCGCGCTCGACGTGCACCGGTACCACGCACTCGTCGGTACGGGCAGAGAAGCCCTTTCCGACGGGCAGGACAAGGTCGGGGTGCGCAGGATGACAGACGCGCTGCGGGTGTGGCGTGGTCCCGCGCTCGTGGACGTTCCGGTCGGGCGAGTGCTCGAGTCCAAGCGCAGGCAGTTCGAGGAGTCCCGGCTGGTGGTGCTGGAGTATCTGGTCGACGCCGAGCTTCGGCTCGGTATGTACCGCGAGGTGCTTACCGAACTGGCCGCGCTCACCGTCGAGAACCCGTTGCACGAAGGCATGCACGCGCAGTACATGCGGGCCCTCTATTCGAGCGGTCGCCGCGCGCAGGCGCTCGAGGTCTTTCGTCGGCTGCGCACCGATTTGGTCGATGAACTAGGGCTCGAACCGGGGCCGGCCGTCCAGCGGCTGCATCAGGCGATCTTGAACGCCGATGACAACGTCGATGTGTACCTGCAGGTAGGTCGTCCACTCGGAGACATCATCCGCACGTCGGCATCGGGGTACGCACGTCCGTACTGATCGCGAATCTAGCGGTTTCCTAAGGACCTCCGGTCTCCCGTCGTTAGCGTGAAAGCCGTGGTCGAGCAACGTGAATCGGACCCCAGCGCCCTGAAACCCGCCGAGTTGGGCCTGCGTCTCCAACTCATCCAAGGGAACCAGTGGCTGTGCGCGATCAACGACGACCCGTACGCCAGGGTGCTCCGTGGCTTCGAGGACGATCCTTACCCGTTGTACGAGCGGCTACGGCACACCGGGCCGCTCGTGCCCAGTTCGGTCGGCCGATGGGTCACCGGACATCATGAGCAAGCAACCGAACTACTGGCCCACCCGGAGTTCGGGCCGGTGCATGCGGGCGTTCCGCGTTCCCCGCTGCGCGTGATTCCGTTCGACGAGGACGTCGTGCACGCGGCGCCCTCGTCAATCGACCGGCTGGGCGAGCTCGCCGCCGCGGCGTTCGAGCGAGCCGTCGACGGCCTGACCGGTGAGGTGGATCTGATAGCCGCCTTCGCCGCCAGGATCCCCGCCGACGTACTGGCCGAAACGTTCCAGCTGCCGTCGTCCTGGCTTGCCGAACGAGTCGCGGACACCAGCATCGCGACAGATGCTTCGCTGTGCCCGCAACGACTCACGGCGACCCGCCGCATGTTCCATGCCATCGGGGAACTGCGCGAGCGCCTGGCAGATCCCGGCGCGGTCCTGCTCGCCGTCGCGGGATCCTGCGTGGCCACGACCCTGCTCGGCAACGCGTTGCACGTGCTGCTCGGCGGACAGGACCACTGGACGAAACTCGCCGAGGACCCCGCCCGCGCGCCACGGGTCGTCGACGAGGCCCTGCGTCACGATTCGCCGATCCAATTGCATGCCTTGATCGCGCGGACCGGCCTCACGTTCGCCGGGGCCAAGGTGGCGGCCGGTGACCAGGTCATCGTCGGAGTCGGTGGAGCGAACCGGGATCCCGCGCTGCACGTGGATCCCGCGCGATTCGAGCCGGACCGGGAAGCTGGTCCGCTGCTGCCTGGCGCGCCATACGACAAGGTGCTCCCGTTCGCTCGCGCCGTCGCGGAGACCGTACTTCCCATGCTGGCCAAGAGATTCCCGGCCCTGCACAGGACAGGCTTCGCCCTGCGCAGGCGCAGAGCCCCTGTCACCAGACAACTACTACGGCTCCCGGCCGGCACCGATCCCCGAGAAGAGGCGCGATGAGGGTTCTGTTCACCACGCTGGCCCACCGCACTCATTTTTATCCGCTGGTCCCATTGGCGTGGGCGTTACGCGGCGCCGGGCACGAGGTCCGGGTGGCCAGCGAACCGGCGCTGACTGACGACATCACACAGACCGGCTTGACCGCGGTCCCCGTCGATGAGCCCGAATGGTCCATAAAGGACCCTGCGGACCTGGCACTTCTCAAGCAGTTTCACGAAGACGGATTCGTTTACCTGCGTGAGTTCGATTTTGTCGGAGGGGGCCATGGCCGGTGGACCTGGGAGGACCTGCTCGGCCTGCAGAACATCGGTGTGCCATCGCACGACTCGGTGATGAACAACGACCTGATGATCGACAAGCTGGTCGCCTTCGCCCGCGACTGGCGGCCCGACCTGGTCATCTGGGAGACCTACACGATCGCGGGCGCGATCACCGCGACGGCCGTCGGCGCGGCACACGCCAGGTTCGTCACTGGGCCCGACGTCGTCATGCGGGCCCGCAAGGAGTTCTTGCGGCAGAAGGAACTCCAGCACCCCGAGCACCAGGAGGACCCGGCCGCCGAATGGCTGGGGTGGACCCTCGAACGGGTCGGCGCCGAGGGCGAGTTCACCGAGGATGTGGTGACCGGCCAGTGGACGATCGACTCGGCCGCCCCCAGCACCAGGCTCGATCTGGGCCAGCACACGGTCGGCGTGCGGTACGTGCCGCACAACGGACCGGCCGTGGTACCGGACTGGTTGCGTCTGCCTGCCAAGCGTCCGAGAGTCTGCTTGACCTTCGGTGTCTCCGAGTGGGTCGCCGAGTGGCTCAATGGCGAGGTGATCACCGACCTGCTGCTTGCGCTGTCCGGCTTGAACATCGAAGTGGTCGCGACGTTGACCGGCAAGCAGATCGAGCAGGTAACCGAAGTCCCTGCCAACGCGCGGCTGGTGGAGTTCGTTCCGCTGGACGACCTCATGCCGACCTGTGCCGCCGTGGTGCATCACGGCGGCATCGGCACCAAGGCCAACGCGGAACTGCACGGCGTGCCGCAGATCATCCTCGCCTTCGGCATGGACACGGCGGTGATGGGCGCCGGGATCGAGGAGTCCGGCGCGGGCCTCGCCATGCCGATCGAGGAGCTCACCGGCGCCACGTTGCGGGACAAGGTGTCCCGTGTGGTGAGCGAGCCCTCGTTCGCCAGTGCCGCGGCGCGGCTGCGAGAGGAGATGCTTGCCGAGCCCGCGCCCAATGATGTCGTTCCGCTGATCGAGAAGCTGACCGCCGAGCATCGCGGGAGGATCTGATGCGGGTCCTGTTCACCACGTTCGCGGCAAAGGCGCACCTGTACACCCAGGTGCCGATGGCGTGGGCACTCCACACGGCGGGACACGACGTCGTCGTCGCCAGCCAGCCGGATCTGACCGACGACATCACCGGGACCGGACTGACCGCGGTGCCGGTCGGCGAGGTATTCAACCTTGAAGGCGGGATGCGAAAGCTGGACGGAATTCTCGGCGAAGTCGCAAGTGGACGGTTGACTGGGGCACAGGTCGGTCTGGACATGAGTGAGACGAGACCGGAGAAGCTGACCTGGGACTACCTACTTCACGTATTCAGCGCGATGACCCCGGTCACGTTCCTGAACCACAGCCAGGACAGCATGATCGACGAGCTGGCCGCCTTCGCCAGAGAATGGCGGCCGGACCTGGTGCTGTGGGACCCGCTGACGTTCGCGGGGGCGGTCGTGGCGAAGGTCTGCGGCGCCGCGCACGCACGCATGCTGTTCGGGCCGGATCTTGTCGGCCGGATGCGGTCGACGTTCCTGGATCAGCTTGCGCGGCGGCCACCGGAGCTGTCCGACGACCCGCTCGCCGAGTGGTTCGGCTGGACTCTCGACCGGCTCGGTCGCGCCGACGGCTTCACCGAGGACATGGTGCTCGGTCAGTGGACGATCGACCAGCTGCCGCCTTCGATGCGGTTGGCCGTCGACACGCGATACGTTCCGGTCCGCTACGCGCCGTACAACGGGCCCGCGGTGGTGCCGGGCTGGCTGCGCGAGCCACCGAAACGCAAGCGGGTCTGCGTCACGCTCGGTGCCTCGTTCCGCGAAGTCGCGCTCGGTGATCAAGCCTCGATCGGAGATCTCATCGAAGCGGTGGCCGATCTCGATGTCGAGGTGGTGGCCACGCTGGACGATGGACAACTGGCGGCCCTGCCTTCCGTGCCGGACAACGTGCGGGCGATTGGCTTCGTCCCGCTGAACTCGCTGCTGCCGACCTGTTCGGCGGTGGTGCATCACAGCGGGTCCGGGACGTTCAGCACCGCGCTCGTGCACGGTGTCCCGCAACTGATCGTGCCGAACATGATGTGGGACAGCATGGACAAGGCACAGGCGCTGGAAGCCAGCGGGGCCGGGTTGTACGTGCGGGACGTCGACCGGCTGTCCGGCGGGGAGCTGCGCGCCCAGCTCGCGCGGCTGCTCGATGAACCGTCGTTCACGGCGGGCGCCGCACGGGTACGTGCCGAGATGCTCGGCACGCCGAGTCCCAACGACATCGTGCCGCTACTGGAAAAGCTGACCGCCAAGCACAAGGAGAGAATCTGATGCGGGTTCTGTTCACCACGTTCGCGGCGAAGACGCATATGTTCGCGCAGGTGCCGATGGCGTGGGCGCTGCACACCGCGGGGCACGAGGTGTATCTCGCGAGCCAGCCGGACCTTGCCGAACTGATCTCGCGCACCGGGCTCACCGCAGTAGGAGTCGGCGACCCGCTGAACCTGGAAGAACAGCTTGAGGCGGTCAACGAGAACGTCGGTGACGACGCGAACCGGAGCCAGGACGAGGCGGAGGTCGGCCTGGACATGAGCGAGGAAGACCCGGCCAAGCTCACCTGGGACCACACCCTGAAGGTCTTCACCGCGATGACCTCGATGGTGTTCCAGAACGAGTGTCCCGAGTCCATGATGGACGATCTGGTCGACTTCTCCCGGTCATGGCGGCCGGATCTGATCGTCTGGGACACGATGACCTTCGGCGGCGCGGTGGCCGCGCGTGCCTCTGGTGCCGCGCACGCTCGCCTGCTGTATGGCCTCGACATCGTCGGCAACACTCGCGCTGCCTTCACCCGGCATCTCGACAGCATGCCACCGGAGTCGCGCGACGACCCGATGGCCGAATGGCTCGGCTTCACTCTCGAACGATATGGCTGCGACAGCGGGTTCGCCGAGGACATGGTGGTCGGTGACTTCAGCATCGACCAGTTCCCGCAGTCGATGCGGTTCCCGCTGGACGTGGCCACCGTGCCGGTGCGCTACTCGCCGTACAACGGCCCGGCCGTGGTGCCGGACTGGCTCTACGACCCGCCGAAGTCACCGCGGGTCTGCGTCACGCTCGGGCTGTCACACCGGGACGAGCGCGGTGGTGACCGGGCCTCCATCGGTGACCTGCTGGCCGCGATCTCGGATCTGGACGTCGAGGTGATCGCCACCCTGAACGCGGCCCAGCTCAAATCTCTGCCATCGATTCCGGACAACGTGCGGGTGGTGGACTTCGTACCGCTCAACGCGTTGCTGCCAACCTGTGCCGCGGTCATCCATCACGGCGGGTCGGGCACACTCACCACCGCGATGCTGCACGGTGTCCCCCAGTTGATCGTCCCGCACATGGTCTGGGACTCGATCAACACGGCCCGTCGCCTCGAAGAATACGGAGCCGGGCACTACGTGCGCGACATCGACCGGCTCTCCGGTGGTGAACTCCGGGCGCAGCTGGTCAAGCTACTGACCGAACAGTCCTATAAGGACAATGCGGCGAAGTTGCGGCGGGAGATGCTCGGCACGCCGAGCCCGAACGACATCGTTCCCGTACTGGAGAATCTGACCGGCGAATACCGGAGGGCACGGTGAAGGTCCTTTTCACCACCTTCGCGGCGAAGGTACACATGTATTCGCAAGTCTCGCTGGCGTGGGCGCTGCACACCGCGGGCCACGAGGTCCGGATCGCCAGCCAGCCGGACCTGGTGGACGCGATCACGCACACCGGCTTGCCCGCGGTACCGGTCGGCGAGGTGCTCAATCTCGAAGAGGGAATGCAGGAGACCGAGGAGAACCTCGCGAGCGGCGAGCAGGCCGAAGGTTCGGGCGAAGGCGGGATGGATCTCACCGAGACCCGCCCGGAAGTGCTCACCTGGGACTACCTGCTGGGCATGTTCACCGCGATGACGTCGTTCGTGTTCCAGAACCAGTGCCCGGAATCGATGACGGACGACCTGGTCAGGTTTGCCAGAGGCTGGAAGCCGGACCTGGTCGTCTGGGACACGATGACCTTCGGCGGTCCGGTGGCCGCGCGGGCCTGCGGTGCCGCGCACGCCCGGCTGCTGTTCGGGCTGGACCATGTCGCGCGGATGCGCGGGATCTTCGTGAACCAGCTGGCGCGGCGACCGCCGGAGTTGCGGGACGACCCACTGGAGGAGTGGCTGAGCAGGCTGCTGGAGCGCTACGACTGCCAGGGCGGATTCTCCGAGGACATGATGGTGGGCCAATGGACCATCGACCCGACCCCGGCCTGGATGCGTCTCCCCTCCGAGATGCCTTACGTCCCGATGCGGTACGTCCCCTACAACGGCCCCGCCACGGTGCCCGAATGGCTGAGGGAGGCGCCGAAGCGTCAGCGCGTGTGCGTGACGCTTGGTCTTTCGCACCGGGAGGTGCAGGGCGGCGACGAGGTCTCGATCGGTGATCTGCTCGAATCGGTGGCAGAACTGGACGTCGAGGTCGTCGCCACGCTGGATGCCAGCCAGGTCGCCGCGCTGCCTTCGGTACCGGCCAACGTGCGGGTGGTGGATTTCGTGCCGCTGAACGCGTTGCTGCCAACCTGTTCGGCGATCATCAGTCACGGTGGGTCGGGCACCCTGTCAACCGCGATGGCGCACGGTGTTCCGCAGCTGATCGTGCCGTCGACGATCTGGGACTCCGTCGACAAGGCACGGCGACTGGAGGAGCAGGGAGCCGGGATCTGTATGCCGGAGGTGACCGTGGAGTCGTTGCGCGCCAACCTGGCCCGGTTGCTCGATGAGCCCTCCTATGCCCTGAGCGCCACGCGGTTGCGCCGGGAGATGATGGCGGTGCCCAGCCCGAACGACCTCGTTCCCGTGCTGGAGAAACTCACCGCCGAATATCGGACCTGACGCCGTTCCGCGTGCCGATGAACAGACCTCGGCCACGCGGGATGATCACGTCCTTGCCTTCCGGGTCCGGCTCGATGTACTCGGCCGCGCAGCCCGCGTCGGTGAATGCCGCGAGGTATTCGTCCTTTGTGAACAGGCTCAGGTGGTCCACCTCGGTGAACTGGGTGATCCCGGCCGAAGTACCGACCAGGTACCGGACCTCCAACCGGGTCACGTTGTCCCGCACGGTGGAGTGGGACACTCTGGCGATCGTCCGGTCGTTCTCTCGGACCACCTCACCCGCGACGTAGCCCGGGATGAACTTCTCGGGGAACCACCACGGCTCGATCACCAGTACCCCGCCGGGGACCAGGTGCTCGGCCATCCGGCGCACCGCGGCGCGCATGTCCCCCAGCCCGCCGGTATAAGAGATCGAGGTGAACATGCAGCTGACCGCATCGAACCTGCGGCCGAGGTCGAATTCACGCATGTCGCCCCTGTGCAGGAAGGTACCTCCGGGCAACCTGCGCTCGGCGACCGCGAGCATGTCGGCGGAGTAATCGAGGCCCTCGGTGTGGCCGAACAACTCCCCCAGCTTCTCCAGGTGCGCGCCGGTGCCGCAAGCGACGTCCAGCAACGATCGCGCGGCAGGCAACCTGTCCCTGATCAGCCTGGCCAGGTACGCCGCCTCGGCACCCCAGTCCTTGCCACGGCCGCGATACAGGGTCTCGTAAACGTTCGCGAGTTCGGCACCGTACATCAGGTCTCCTTGGCTCCGGGATTCCGATGTTCGCGAGAGTTCCTTGAGCATCGCTGGACGACACATCGAAGCCACCGCGAGAAGCTGAGGCCGACAACCCGAGCGCGAAGGAGACCGACGTGGCAGTGGGAACCGAGACGAACCTGGCCGAGCTCTACTCGGAAGTGCGGAACTTCTACGGCCGGCACATGCAGCTTCTCGACGCCGGAGACCCGGAGGGATGGGCGAACACGTTCACCGAGGACGGCTCGTTCGCACCGCCGTCCTTGCCCGAACCCGTTCGCGGAAGGGAAAACCTCATCGCCGGGCTGCGCAAGTCCGCGGCCGACCTGGCAGAAAACGGCGAGGTGCACCGGCACTGCATGCTCATGACGACCGTGACACCACGCGGTGACGGCACGATCGTCGCCACGAGCTACACGCAGATCATCTCCACCGCGCGCGGAGGCGAGCCCCGGCTGCACCTGATGTGCGTGTGCAGGGACATCCTGGTGCGGGAAGACGGCGAACTGAAGGTCCGCGAGCGGGTGGTCACCAGGGACGATCGCCCATGAGTACCTCGCAAGCGGTGATCATCACCGGTGGCGGCACCGGGATCGGCCGGTCGGTCGCGCGCGCCTTCGCGGCCCGTGGCTCCAGCGTGCTCATCGTGGGCCGGTCCGCCGAGCCCCTTGCCGAGACGGCTGAAGGCCATGCGGGGATCAGGACGCTCACCGCCGACATCACCAAGCCCGACGCGCCGACGACCATCGTGGACGCCGCGCTGGATGAGTTCGGCCGGGTCGACGTCCTGGTCAACAACGCCGGGACCGGCGGGTTCGGCGCGCTGCCCGAACTGGATCCAGGCACGGTCGGCGCGCAGTTCGACACCAACCTGCTGGCGCCGGTCTTTCTCACTCAGCGCGCGGTGAGTGCCCTCTCGGAGACCGGCGGCACGGTCGTCAACGTCAGCACAGCTGGTTCGCTAGGGCTGCGTTCGTGGCCCGGCAACGCCATCTACGGGGCCAGCAAGGTCGCGCTCGACTTCCTGACGCGGTCATGGGCGGTTGAGCTCGCACCACAGGGGATCAGAGTTGTCGGCATCGCACCCGGCATCGTCGACACAGGTGTCGGGGTGCGGGCCGGGATGTCACAGGAGGTCTACGACGGCTTCCTGGCGCAGATGAAGTCCCAGATCCCGAGCAAGCGGGTCGGCACGCCCGAGGAAATCGCCTGGTGGATCGTGCAGCTGTCGCAGCCAGAGGCTGCTTACGTCAACGGCGCCGTGCTCGCGGTCGACGGAGCTCTTTCCATTACCTGACGAAAAACGCTGTGCGGGCGACACCGAGTTCGCCCGCACGGCGCTCGTTTGCCTCAGCTGCCTTCGGCGTATGCCTTGGCGTGGCGCATTGTCGCGATGCTATTGCGGCCAAGGGCTTCGCGGATGAGCTTGCGCGCGTCTTTTACCGTGGCCTGTCGCCCGAGGACCGTGGTGATGGCACCCGGATCGATCACGACCGTATGAGCCGAGGTGATCACGGCCGTGCCATCATCGCTGCCGAAACTCCACTGTCCGGTGTGGACTTTCATGAGCGCGGGTGTCCGGATTTGCTTGTAGACGATCCGGTCGGCGGGAAAGCAGATCCGCACCGACTTGGTGGTGTGCACGTCGTTGTCGGCGCTGCTGGTGTCCATTTCGAGTAGCTGTACGTTCGGGGTGTCCTCTTGCAGCGCGATTCTGGCCACGTGCGGAAGCCGGGACTGCCACTGGCCCGCGTCGTAGATGAAGTCGTAGAGGTCCTTCGCGGCGCCGTCGACGCGTACCGTGTCCGTGAACGTGAGCAGCAGGCCCTCATCCGCTCCATGCCGCTCGGCCGCCGACTTCAGCGCGCCCAGCTCCGCGCCGCTGTTGAGGTCGATTGCCTTGAGGATCAAGCCGACCTTCTCGGGATCGTCACCAACAGCATCGAAGTCGTGAGTAAGACGGACCCTGGTTTCGTTGCCGGACAACGGTTCGATCAGCCATTCGCCGCCCATCGCGGCGACCGGGGGCTGGGAAACCTCCTGCCGGAACCGAACCCGCAGGTTGTCGGCGTCGAGGTACCTGCGTGAGGTCCAGCCCTTCGGTTCCCCGTTCGCGGTCGCCCAGATCCGAATCCGTTCCTCGGCCTTACCACGCTCGGCGTAGTCCACATACACCGTTGGCGGGAAAATACGTGGCCAGCTGCCGACATCGGCGATCAAGTCGTAGACCACCCGCGCCGGGGCAGCCACCGTGATCTCGTGCTCGGTCGCGTGTGACATGGTCCTCCTCAGTAGTTCCCGAGCCCGCCGCAGACGTTCATCGCCTGCGCCGTGATCGACGCCGCGGTGTCCGTGACCAGGTAGCCGACAAGACCGGCGACCTCTTCGGGGGTGCTGTACCTGCCGAGCGGAATCTTCGCCTCGAACTTTTCCCGCACAGCGTCGGTGGTGGTCTCCCAGAAGTCCGCGTAGCGCTGGCGAACACCTTGGGCCATCGGTGTTTCGACGTATCCGGGACATACGGCGTTGACCGTGATCCCCGACTTGGCAAGCTCGATGCCGAGCGCTTTGGTGAAGCCGACCACGCCATGCTTGGACGCCGAGTACGGCGCGCCGAATACCACGCCCTGCTTGCCTCCGGTCGAGGCGATACTGATGACCCTGCCTTGTTTGCGATCGAGCATTCCGCCGGTTGTCAGCACCTCCCTGGTGACCCGGAAGACGCTGTGAAGGTTGGTGTCGACAACGTCCAGCCAGAGCTCGTCGGTGATCTTCGCGGTCTCCCCGCCGCCACCGCGGCCCGCGTTGTTCACCAGCACACCCACCGGGCCGAATCGGTCCACGGCCGACGATACGAGTGCGCGAATCTCGTTCGGTGCGCGAACGTCACAACTGACGCCGTCGACGTCCAGCGCGTCTTCGCGTAGTTGCTTCACGGTCAGGTCCAACCGGTCGGCGTCGCGCGCGCAGATGAACACTCGCATCCCGCGCCCGGCAAGCAACTTCGTGACGGCGAGGCCGATGCCACTGGTGGCGCCAGTGACGATGGCTACCTGCTTTTCCTCGGCGGACATGGATTGCTCCTCACGTCGATGCGGCGACGAAGCCCGACGGTGTCATCGAGCACTAGAAACGCACTAGATTGTCCGGCGGTGTGGCGGTCTTCTAGTCGCTTGCGAGTTCGGGAGCGCACAGTTGGCCCATGACGGCTGACGGGCTGGAAAGTGCGATAACCTTTGTCAACAAGTTCACTGTTCACTCCTCGCCGGAGGAGTTCGAGCGGGTCTTCCGCGAAACTGGTGAGTTCTTTGGCAAGCAGCCCGGTTTCCTGCGCTACACGTTGCTCAAGCATGTCGACGAACAGAACAGTTACGTCAATATCGCGCACTGGAGCGACCTGGATTCCTTCCACAATGCGTTGTCCAAACCGGACTTCAAGCCGCACGCGTCGGCTCTTCGTGCGCTGAGCACGAGCGAATCGAACCTGTATACGGCCAAGCAGACGTTGGCGGCGGATTCGCGCTGAGCTTTGCCGTACATCTGATGTCGTCAGCCCGCGACGCCAGATGGATCTCACTCAAACGGAAATCGTCAGCCGAGGCGACCGCGTCGTGTACAGGCTCCGACGGAAAGTCGCGATGACCAGTTAGAGATTTGGATACTTTCATGAACAGGATGACACGACGCGGGTTCTTCGGGGTAAGTGCCGCCGCTGGCAGTCTGACCATCGGGGGCCTTGGAACAGAGGTCGCCGAGACCTCCGGCACTTGTTTTCCACCACTCGGCCCAGAGGCAGTCGGGCCAAGGGATCCGCGTTATCAGGCATTGGTTACCCGAGCCTACAATTCTAGATTTTCCAGTCAGCCGGAAAAGGTGTACATGGTCGGTTCTGCCGATCAGATCGTTCGAGTTGTCAACGAGGCAGTACGAAACCGGAAACGCGTCGTGGTGCGCAGCGGTGGGCATTGCTTCGAGAATTCCGTCGACAACCCGGACGTCAAGATCATCTTGGACATATCCGAGATGAAATCGGTGTATTTCGATCCGGAACGGCGGGCGTTCGCGGTCGAGGCCGGCGCCACGCTCGGCCAGGTGTACCGGACGCTGTTCCTTGGCTGGGGCGTGACGATTCCTGGTGGCACGTGTCCCAGCGTCGGCACCGGCGGACACGTTGTCGGCGGTGGCTATGGCGCGCTTTCCCACTTGTACGGCTCGGTCGTGGATCATCTTTACGCGGTGGAAGTCGTCGTGGTCGATCGATCCGGCCGCGCCAGAACGGTAGTGGCGACAAGGGAACCCACCGATCCGAACCGGGACCTTTGGTGGGCGCACACCGGTGGCGGCGGTGGGAACTTCGGCATCGTCACCCGCTACTGGTTCCGCTCGGCGCGGGCACGAGGCAATGACCCCTCGGCACTATTGCCCAAACCACCCTCGCTGCTCCGGCAGGCCGGGGTCGCTTGGCAGTGGCCCGAACTGACCGAGCAGGTGCTGCGCAAGCTGCTGGACAACTACACGACCTGGCATCTCGCCAATCCTCACGCGAATATGCATAGCGGGCTCAGTCTGCTGCATCGCTCGGCCGGCGAGGTCCGGGTGGACATTCAACTCGACGAGGATCAGCCGGACGCGGCGCGGCTGATGACCGACTACATCGCGGTCATCAGCAACGGCCTCGGCATCACGCCCGCGATACAGAACTACACTTGGCCATGGTTACAGTCGACCCTCTCCAACTATCCTTACCTTGCCGGACACAGGTTCAAATCGAAGTCCGCGCTGCTGCGCAAACCGTGGTCGGACCGGCAGATCGCGGTCATCTACCGGTATCTGAGCCAGAGCGACGACGCCGAGTACTCCGGCTCCGGCGCCTACTTGAGCCATATGGGCGGAGCGATGAACGCGGTAGCGCCGGACGCGACCGCGCTGCCGCACCGCGACGCGGCCTTCAACTCGTTCTACGAAACGGCTTGGGTGCAACCGGAGAACGATGATCTGCACCTGTCCTGGATCCGAGGACTCTTCGGGGAGGTGCACAGTGACACCGGCGGCGTTCCGGTGCCCGGCCCCGCCCACAGCGGCACGCTGATCAACTACGTGGACTCGGACTATGCCGACCCGCGATGGAACAAATCGGGCGTACCTTGGCAAGCCTTTTATTACCGGGACAACTACCCGAAGCTGCAACGGGTCAAGGCGCGGTGGGATCCGCGCGATATCTTCCACAACGCGATGTCGATCCGGCCGATGTGACCGTCCCAACTGGACGCCCCGAGAACGCCCTCAGCGGAACGCCGACAGGCCGGTGACCGCGTGGCCGATGGTGAGCGTGTGGACCTCCTCGGTGCCCTCGACCGTGAGCACGGCCTCCAAATTGGCCATGTGCCGCATCACCGGGTAGTCGAGGGTCACCCCGTTGGCGCCGAGCATGCCACGTGCGATGCGGGCGACCTCGATCGCCGAACGCGCGTTGGCGAGTTTGCCGAGGCTGATCCGCACGGGCGTCAGCCGGCCTGCCTGTTTGAGAGCGGTCAGCCGCAGCGCCGTCATCCCGGCGTGCGTGACCGCGATCGCCATGTCCGCGAGCTTGCGCTGGGAGAGCTGGTATGACGCCAGCGGCCGGCCGAACTGCTCGCGACTACCCACGTAGTCGAGCGCGCTGGTGTAACAGGAGCGGGCCGCGCCGACCACGCCCCACACGATGCCGAAGCGGGCCTCGTTCAGACAGGACAGCACACACTTCAGCCCCCGCGCCCCTGGCAGCAGCGCCGGAGACGGCACCCGGACGTCGTCGAGCACGATGGTGGCCGTGTTCGAGGCACGCAACGACAGCTTGCGCGTGATCTCGCGTGCGGTGAAACCCGGCGCGTCGGTGGGCACCAGGAACCCGAGGATGCCGTCGTCGGCACGCGCCCAGATCACCGCGACGTCGGCGATGGCGCCGTTGTTGATCCACGTCTTCGTGCCGGACAGTACCCAGTCGGCACCGTCGCGGCGGGCGAAGGTGCGCATCGACCCCGGATCGGAACCGGCTTCCGGCTCGGTGAGGCCGAAACACCCGAGCGCCTCGCCCGTGGCCATCGCGGGCAACCATGCCCGCCGCTGGTCCTCGCTGCCGTAGCGGTGGATCGCGAACATGGCTAGGCAGCCCTGGACCGACACGAGGCTGCGCAGCCCCGAGTCGACCGCCTCAAGCTCGCGGCAGGTCACGCCGTAGGCATCCGCCGAGAGCCCGGGGCACCCGTACCCGTTCAACTGCATGCCGAACAGACCGAGTGCGCCGAGTTCTTTCGCCACGTCGCGGGGCAGCGTCCCGCGTTCGTACCAGTCGGCGATCCGCGGTCCGAGTTCGGTCGTGGCATAGGCGCACACCGCGTCGCGCGTGGTCCGAGCCTCGACGCTCAACTCGTCGTCGAGATCGAGCAGATCGTGTTCGCTGGACGTCGCCCCGGCACTCGCCATTGGAGTCATGCTCACGATCACCTTTCCACGCCTGGGTTTTCCGTCGGTCGGCCGTCATCCGGATCCCGCGCTCGAAGCGCCCGGGTAGATCCACCGCCGGCTGGAACGGCGGGGCCGTGACCCGGGACGCTGTGTATCGGCGGTATTGGCGCTGTCTCCCGCGTCCACGCGTTGCCGTGGTGGACGAGGTCGCCAGGTGAAGCGAGTCGTCGAATCAGGGACGCCAGCCATCGCCTTGGGGCCACGGCTCGGCAAGCTGCCGGTAGGTACCGATGAAATCGGGCCAGTCCCGGTGGTCGCGAATCTTTCCATCGACAATTCGAATCAGATGAATCTGCTCGCCCGAGAATTTCCGGCCGGTCGCCGGCATACTCAGCATGTCGCCGACCTGGCGGCCGTAGAGCACCAGCCGCGCACGCACCCAGTCCCCATTCTCCTCATAGCCGATCTCCTCAAGATACACCTCTTCGGAGAACGTCATCTTCAGCCACTTCACGGCCATGACGAAGGTCTGTGGTCCGGTCTGGTCCTTGAAATGTTCCATGGCACCAGGGTTCAGGTAATCCGGATGGATGAATTCCTCGACGTCGTCCGTGTTTCCGGTGTTGTAGGCATTCACCATTCGCTTGACGAGGTCAACGTTTTTGCTCATCTAATCTCCCGCGTGTGACTCCACTGCTTGCGCGTCGGACTCCGTAATCATTGGTCAATTCCGCCGCCGGAAACAAGTGGTCGGTGTTGCGTTTCGACTGTTTTCCGAGCCGGCTCGGAGTGCGACGCCGGTGAACATCCGGTACCGCCATGCAGGGAAAGAACGGGCTTGCGAAGCAAGTGACCGCCGTGCCGACGATTCGATGTGACTTCGGCGACCGTACGGTGTACCATACGGTTACCGCGCCGAACGTTTCGATCGATCGTGACGTGCGGAGTTCAGGTACTCAAGCAGCCGGATGAGGGGAATTTCATGACCATTCTCGTGACCGGAGCGACGGGGAACGTCGGGCGATTGGTGGTCGATGAGTTGATCGGCACCGGCGAGCAGATCCGGGCACTCACGGTCAGTCCGGAACGCGCGGCGCTACCGCCGGACGTGGAGGTCGTCAAGGGGCACATGGGTAAACCGGCCGCGGTACGCGAAGCGCTCGCCGGGGTCGACCGCGTGTATCTGGCTCCTTCGGGGGAAACCATCAACGACTTTCTCGCCATGACAGCGGAAGCGGGGGTGCGCAGGGTCGTCGCGTTGTCCGGCAGCGGGGGCAGCGAGGACAAGCCGAGCTACTTCTACTCTCAGATCGAGGATGCCTTCGTGGGGAAGGATTTCGACTGGACCTTTCTCAGGCCGGGCGCATTCATGGCGAACACACTGGACTGGGCACCGGCGATCCGAACCGAAGGGGTGGTCCGGGCGCCGCACGGTGACGCGCCGACAGCGGCAATCGACCTGCTCGACATTGCCACGGTGGCCGCGAAGGTGCTGCTCGAAGACGGGCATGTTGGCAGGAAGTACGAGCTCAGCGGTCCCGAACCGCTGACCCAGTTCGAGCAGGTGCGGCAGATCGGCGAGGCGATCGGCCGCGAGGTCAAGTTCGAGGAACTGACCCGCGAGCAGGCGCTTGCGCTGTGGTCGGAGGCAATGGGAGTCGAGACGGCGGACTTCATGATCGGCGTTCTCGGTGACGCGATCGACAATCCCCCTCCCGTGGTGCCCGAGATGGATGAACTCCTCGGCCGTGCCGGCCGCACTTTCGCGCAGTGGGCAGCCGCACACGCCGACGAGTTCCGGTAGAACACCGGCTTTCGCGGGCGCGCCGAAACTTTGGCGCGTACCCGCGAAATCCTTTGTCAGCTACTTCCCCGCTCAGCCAGGTCAGTGCCGCACGGTCGCGGTGACATACCGGACCGGAACTTCGAGAAGCGCCGGCCCATCACCATCCCGCAAGGCATCCAGCGCGGCAATCAGACGTTCGCGCAGCTGCTGAGACTCGGCGGGAGGAAGATGCTGCCACAGCAGGCGCATGCCCTGGGTGTGCGACCAGTCCACCCACGCCTCACCGGAATCGACGACCACGTGGAGAGGCTCGTCGACCACGTCGACATCCCGGAAGCCTGCGTGCCGCATGGTTCTCCGCAAATCACCGATCTTGCCTAGCCAGCTGTTGAACCGTCGACGCAATGCTTCGGGCTGCCATTCGGCCGGCAGGTTGCGCAGCAGATCCTGGGGGATGAGATCGGTGAACATCGGCGGGAGAAACGGAAAGGTGTCGTCGGTGAACACCGGGCTGGTGAACGCGATTCGTCCGTTCTCAGCCAGCAGCTTCGCGTACCTGGCCATCGCGGCGGGCGCGTCGGGAATGAAGATGACGCTGTAGCTGCCGGTGACAAGGTCGAACGACTTCGCAGGCAGATCCGGGTTTTCACCGTCCAGCACTTGAAGCTCCACATTCGTGGCGCCTTGCCGTTCAGCTTCCGCGCGGGCTTCCTCGATCATCGCGGGTGCGATATCGATACCCAGCACGTGGCCGGTGGGGCCGACCAACTCCGCGGCGGGAAAGAGGCTCGCTCCCCGACCGCAACCAACGTCGAGTACCCGGTCGCCTGGTCGCGGCGCGGCGCGCTCGATGAGGCGACGTCCCATGGGCGTGAAGAATTCGACGCCGAGCCGGTCGTAGGAAGCCGCTGCCCTGTTGAAGGCCGCGGTGACAGTCGACTTGTAAGCCGCCGAGTCCACGTTGCTCTCCTCATTCCGCGAGTGGTGGTTCGAGCGTTCACGGCCGACCTAGAATCCAGCTGGATGTTGGCTCCGAACGCGATCTATTTTGG